>JARRPL010000225.1:0-546 GCA_037382905.1 Gemmatimonadota bacterium
AGGACACGGGACCGATTCTCGTGGTCGTCCCTACCTATGACGAGCGGAGAAACCTCCCCCGGCTGGTACCGCAGGTGCTGGACGTGGACCCCAGGGTCGAGATCCTGGTGGTGGACGACAACTCTCCCGACGGGACGGGCGAGGTGGCGGACCAATTGGCCGAGGCCCACCCGGACCGGGTCCACGTCCTCCACCGCAGCGGCAAGGAAGGGCTGGGGAAGGCCTATGTGGCGGGCTTCCTGTGGGGCCTGGAGCGGGAGTACGGCATCTTCTGCGAGATGGACGCGGACCTCTCCCACCGGCCCGAGGATCTGGCGAGCCTGCTGGAGGCCGCCCGAGACCACCCTGTGGTGGTGGGGTCCCGGTACGTCGGCGGGCGCGTGAACGTGGTCAACTGGCCCATGAGCCGCCTCTTCATCTCCATCTTCGGCAGCTGGTATGCCCGCACCATCACCCGGCTGCCCGTCCGGGATGCCACCGGCGGGTTCAACTGCTTCCGGAGAGAGGTCCTGGAAGCCATCGAGCTGGACCGGATCGAGTCCAATG
>JARRPL010000225.1:628-6528 GCA_037382905.1 Gemmatimonadota bacterium
TGTCCAAGCGGATCGTCCGGGAGGCGGTGTGGCGGGTCTGGCGCCTGCGGTTTCGGGATCTCTTCGGAAAGCTCTAGGGAGACGTCGTGGCCGAACGCATCGATCGGGAGTACTACGACTCCACCACGTACTTCGAGGCGGCGCCGCACCTGGTGGATCGGGACAGCCGCTTTCAGCGCTACCGGATTCGCATGGTGGAGTCGCTGGCGCGACCCAGGCCCCAGGACCGGGTCGTGGACCTGGGATGTGGCTGGGGGACCTTCGAGTTCGCCCTTGCGGACCGGGTCTCCTGGATCACGGGTGTGGACTTCTCCACCCGGAGCATCGCCTTCTGCCAGGAGGCGTTGTCCCGGGATCCCAAGACCAACGTGACCTTCCTCTGTGCCGACGCCGGGGCCACCGGCCTGCCGGCGGCAGAGGCGGACCTCGTGGTGGCGGCGGACCTGTTCGAGCATCTCTACCCGGAGGACTCGGAGCGGGTGACCCGGGAGGCCTTCCGCCTCCTTCGCCCCGGCGGCCGGTTCGCCGTCTGGACGCCCCACCGGGGCCACATCCTGGAGATCCTCAAGAACAACGGGATCCTCCTGAGGCCCGATCCGACCCACGTGGACTATAAGTCCATGGACCGGGTCAACGGACTGCTGGAACGGGCGGGATTCGCCATCTTCTCCGCTCTGGAGCGACTCCTTGGGCGGTGGATTCCGGTCCTGAGGCGGCGGATCGCCGTCCTGGGGATCAAGCCCCGGGAGTGAGGGAGGCACGGTCCGGCCGCCCGACCCGCCCTCAGATCGGCCGACAGGCCTCCTGGATGCGCTTCCGGGCCTCGTCGGGGTCCCGCAACACCGCCCAGAACTCGTCCAGGTAGTCCAACATCTCCCGGCGCTCCTCCGCCGCCAGCAGCGGCTCCTGGAGGACCAGCGCCGCCATCTCCTCCCGATGGTCCAGGAAGCGCTGGTACAGGGCAGGGTAGTCGATATCGGGCCTGCAGATCCCCCGATACACGCGCTGCCTCACGTTCCGGGTCCCCACCTCCGGGGCAGGGCTCGCGTAGCGCGCATCTACCAGACCGCTGAAGTCGAAATCGTACGGCACCGGGACGACCCGATGGCCGTCGAGCTCCAGGAGCACGGCGTTGTGGCCGTAGTACAGGGAGAAGTCCGTGTTGCCGATGAGGTACTGGAAGAGGGCGATGCGTCCCGTGTCCTCCCCCCGGGTCCGGGCGGGGTGCACCATGCCGCCCGGCTCCTCCTCGGGATCCAGCACCGCGCCCGACAGACGCCCGGCGATGGCCTCCTCCGACTCGATGAGGAAGCCGAAGCGCTCCAGCGGCGCGTCATCGGATGCCGGGTCGGCGTACGTGATGAAAGCCAACCTGACCTGGAGACTCCGAGGGGTCAGGAGGTTGTAGAAACGATAGATCAGGTATTCCTGGAAGACGTTCTGCTGGAACTCGTCCCCGTCCCTGCAATGGGTCACCAGCTTGAGCTTGTCCTGGCCCTCGAACACGCTCCCCTCCATCCGGCTGCGGGGAACGTCCAGGCGGAGTGGCGGAAACGAGCAGGTCTTCCGCTTCAGCCGGAATCGACCCCGGGTCCGGACCTCCAGAGGATAGGCCGTCTCGGATCCGTCCTCCTCCACCACGATCAGCCGACCGTCCCGCTCCTCCTCGTCCTCGCCCCGGTCGCCGGCCAGGCCGTGGAAGTCCGCTTCGATCCGGAGGCGCAAGGGCTCGTGGCTGGCGAAGAGCGGGGCGACGGCGTCGGTGGGGATCTGGGCCTCTGACCCCTGCACGGAGAGGAGGAGCGCCAGCAGAAACCCGGTCGCAGCCGCGGTGCGCATGTCGAGGACTCCATCGGGAGGAGGGCGTTGGGAACCTATGCGACGCCGCCGGTGGACACTAGGATGTCGTCTTCCAAGCCCGACGTTCGCTCTGCCCCCGTCCACCATGCGGCCCTCCTCCGGCCTCACACGGCACACCCTCCTCGTTCTCACCCTCGTCCTCGGTCCCCTCGCGGCGGGTCCGCCCCAGCCGGGACCCGGGAACGGGGCAGCAGGGGAGGGCAGGGCCGGCTCGCCCGTGACCCCGGAGGGGCAGCAGGCCCCCTCCCTCCTGGTCATGATCGTCGTCGATCAGCTGCCGGCGGAGCTCCTCGATCGGTACGACCCGGCCTTCACCGGCGGGCTTCGTCGCCTTCGGGATGAGGGACTGCGCTTCTTGAGCACCACCCACGATCACGCCATCACCGAGACGGCGCCGGGCCACGCGACGCTGGTCACCGGCACCTGGCCCTCCCACCACGGGGTCGTCTCCAATCAGTGGTGGGAGGCGGAACCGCCGAGCTTCAAGGCGGTGCTGAACGTCGTGGATCCCAAGGCGCCCGTCCTGGGCTACCCCCAGCTGCCCGGGGCCTCGCCCGCCGTCCTGGAACGGGACGGTCTGGCGGACTGGCTCCAGGCCGCGAATCCCGACAGCCGGGTCGTCTCGGTGAGCGGGAAGGCCCGGGGTGCGGTCCTCCTGGCCAGCCACAGCGACGCGGACGTCTTCTGGTTCGAGCCGGCGCTGGGCCGCTTCGTGACCTCGACCCACTACGCCTCCGATTACCCGGACTGGGTGACGGACTTCTAAGACGAAGTGATGCCTGGACACCGGTGAGACTCCATCTGGGCGCTGGAGGTGCCGGAGGCGTTCCGGAACCTGGCTCGACCCGACAGCGCCCCCGGGGAGGGCGACGGGGTACACCTCACCTTCCCCCACACGCTCGACCACGCCCGCTCCGCCACCGGCGAGGTGGACTTCTGGACGTGGTGGGCGGACCGGCCGGCGCTGGACGAGGCGACGCTGCAACTGGCGGCGCGGGCGTTGGCTGCGGAAGAGCTGGGGCAGGACGACGCCCCGGACCTTCTGGCCCTCTCTCTCTCCCAGACGGACCGGGTGGGCCACGCCTTCGGGCCCTCGAGCCTGGAACAGCTGGACAACCTGTTTCGACTGGACCGGGCCCTGGGAGCGTTCCTGGATCGCCTGGACCAGACGGTGGGGAAGGGGCGTTATGCGGTGACCCTCACCTCGGATCACGGCAGCCTGGTCCTGCCGGAGGTCCGGGCGGAGCAAGGGCTCTCCGGGGCCCGGCTCACACGGGACTCGGTGGCGGCCCTTCAACACCTGGTCAACCAGGCGGCGGCCCAGTCCCCGGACCCTCAGGAACGGGCCAGGCGGCTGGCCGAGGTGGTGGCGGGAGCCTCTTGGGTCGCCCGGGCATGGAGCCACGACGAACTCTCCACCGATACTCCCGCCGACTCCTTCACCGTCCTTCAGCGACACTCCTACTACCCGGGCCGGATGGCGGGGCTGCTGAGTCGGGCCGGAGTCGAGATCCAGCTCACCGAAGGCACCCTCACCTGGAACTTCCCGGTGGGAACGACCCACGGCTCACCGTATCACTACGACCGGCACGTGCCGTGGATCATCCAGGCGCCGGGTGTCGCCCCCGGGACTCGAGATGAAGCCGTCTCCTCGACGGATGTGGCCCCGACCCTGGCGGGGCTGCTGGGTCTCGACCCTCCCGACGACCTCGACGGGGTGGACCGGCTCCCGAAGGACCCGGGACCACCCTCCTGAGGGACGGACGGGGGAGGGCACACCGGCGCGCTCCTGGTCAGGTCTCGCGCTTCGCCAGCGTCTTTAGGGAGCGGAGTTCGGCGGCCTGGATCCGGGGCCCGCCCTCCTGCCGGACGCCGTCCAGGAGCTCACCCTCGGAGACACCCTCCCGGAGTCGGACCAGGTACTCCACCACCGAGACGTCGCCGGTACCCGGGAGGATCTCCGCCAACTGCCAGCGCATGCAGAGGCGCGCCAGCACCTTCTCGGCCGCCGCTTGCGCATCGCCGACACCCTCCACGTAGAGCATCAGGACGTAGTACTGCTTCCGCTCCTTCTTGCGGTCCGACTCCTGGCGAAGGTAGTTGGCCATCCGGGCCTGATGCTCCGCCACCTCCCGGAGCTCCTTCGGCGCCAAGGCCGTCATGAGTCGGTCGTCGCCGAAGGCGTAGGCGGACTTGCCTGAATCGACGCCCGCCACGGCCCCACCCAGACTCATGCCGCCGGTACGACGGAGCTGGTCCACGTAGACGTTGCCGAAGCTGAACCGCCACAGGACGAGCGCCAGCACGTTGAAGACGAAGGAGAGGGCCGCGGCGATGCCCAGGGCCTGGACTCCGGCGGCCAGCCCGACTCCGATGGCCAGGAAGACGTAGACCGCATCCTTGGTGTCGTCCAGCGTCGTGCGGAATCTCACCGCCGCCACGATCCCCGCCAGACTGAAGGCCAGCGCCAGACTGCCCTGAACCACCATGACGATCCCCGTGACGGCCACCGGCAGGATCAGGAGCGTGTGTACCACCGACTCCTCGTACCCGGTTCGACGCTTGATGAGAATGTACGTCCAGGCCACAGGGATCATGATCACCAGCGCACCCAGCGCCGAGCCGGCCGTCATCCACACGCTGGCCCATCCGGTGGGGATCTGGCCCAGGCTCACCGGGCCGCCGGCCATGGTGCTGGTGATCTCGGCATTGGGATCCGGCAGCGGCTGGCCGGTGACGAATCGGCCCGCCTCGGGAACCGCCCAGATCGCCACCGCCACCAGCGCCATCACCACCGCGTAGTAGCCCGCGATCCACCAGCCGCTCCATGTCTTCGGCCTTTCTTCGGACACCGTCACCTCGACGCGTCCGGAGAGGGAAAGGCCTCCATCAACAGATCGTCGAAGTGGTCGGCCTGTTCGGAGGTCCAGAGGATCATGTCCACGATCTCGCCCGGATCCAGGTCCTCCAGCGGCCGTCCCGACGAAAGGTGGACGGTGCCCTCGTCATCCAGGGAGAACGAGGCGCGGCCGTGGAGTCGGTGGTTCAGCGTGAGGAGCTGCAGGAAGAACGCCTCCCGGTCCTGGGACGCACCCGGCATGATCTCGAAGCGGACCACCATGATCAGCTGTGCTGGATCCCTCGGATCCGAGATGATCCCGACGAGTCCCTTCGCCGAACCCCGCTGCAGCCGCTGGCGGAAACCCTCGGTGAGCGTTCCGGCCTCCAATCGGGTGATGAGGTCCGTGACCACGCGCATGAGGGATCGGTTCGTCATGGGCGGTCATACTCGGGGCCGGGGCCGCCACTGACAAGGTGGCCGCCGGATTTCACCGCGGCGACGGAGGACGAGGCAGGGGAGCGGAAGGGCCGGATTCGAGAGACCAGAAGGCCCTCCTCGATCCGCTACTTAACATAATATACATTATGCGCCAACGTCCTTGCCGCGTCGATCATTGCCTCGGTGTGGGCCAGACGGACTGCGTCCCGACCCACGGCACGGAAGGAGGTCCGGGATCCGGGATCGCGACCGGATTCCGTCCGGAGCTCCCGGTACGCGCGGTTCGAGGCGTGACCGCCCCGTGGGTACCGAAGGACGACGGGCGTATACCGCCGAAGAGCGGCAGCGAGCGGGAAGGAGACGACCGGAGAGAACGGCCTCAGCCGGCGTGCATGCGGGCCTCTTCCCGCCGCATCTCGTAGAGACCCCGGGAGGGATCGTCATCCTCGAGTCCCGAGAGGATCTGGCCGTAGAGGGTCGCGGCTCCTGACCAATCGCCCTGCAACTCCCGCATCCGGGCCGCATCGGCCCACGCCTCGCGACGCTCGAAGCTCATCTCCGTCTGGTCGGCGACGGTCAGATAGCTGTTCTCGGCAGCGGCGTAATCCCCGGCTGCCTCGTGGGCGCGGGCCTCGAGCCGGACCGCCTGGGGCCCCAGCGGGTCCGACGGATCGATCCCCGCATCCGTCAGGGCCCGGAGGGCGAGGTCGGGCTGCTCCGACTCCAGGTAGAGCTCCCCCAGGAGAAGCGCCGCCTCCCC
>JARRPL010000226.1:0-5351 GCA_037382905.1 Gemmatimonadota bacterium
GGGCCCGGCCTGCGCTAGCCCTACGCCCCCCAGGACGGACTGGGCCAGGAGCGCCCCTTCGACGCAGCGGGTGCCAAGGGCGGACTCGCCCTGGCAGGCCGAGACCCACTCCCCGATCTGAGCGCCCCCCGGGGCGCCCCCTGCCAGGCCCCCGGCCAGGAGGACCAACAAAGTCGGGACGACACGCCGGCCGGCGTCAATCCGCATACTGGACCCCGTCGCCGCGGGTCACCTCCCCCATGACCCAGGGAGACTCCTGCGCATCCCGGAGGGCCTCCAGGACGCCGTCCACCTCGTCCGGGGCCACCACTGCGATCATGCCGACCCCCATGTTGAACACCCGGTACATTTCGTCCCGGGCTACGTCTCCCGCCCGTTGAAGCAACCGGAAGAGAGGTCCCGGTGCCCAGGAACTCCGGTCCACCACCGCCCCCAGCCCCGGAGGAAGCACCCGAGGAAGATTGCCGGGAATCCCGCCCCCCGTCACATGGGCCAGGGCGTGGAGCCGTTCCTCCTCCAGGAGAGGAAGGAGGGGGCGGAGGTAGCTCCGATGGACACCCAGCAGGACGTCGGCGACGGACTGGCCCAGCTCGGGCATCTCGTCGTCCACGCGAAGGCCCATCTGATCGAAGACGATGCTCCGGGCGAGGGTGTAGCCGTTGGTGTGGAGCCCGCTGGAGGGGAGCCCCACGAGAACGTCGCCCGCCGCGACGCGACGACCGTCGAGAATCCGTTCCCGGGCCACGGCCCCGACGATGAAGCCCGCCAGGTCGTATTCGTCCTGAGCGTAGAAATCCGGCATCTGGGCCGTCTCCCCTCCCAGGAGGGCACAGCCGTTCTCACGGCAGGCCAGGGCGACCCCCCGGACCACCTCCGTCACGACCGCCTCGTCCATGGCCCCGGTGGCCAGGTAGTCCAGGAAGAAGAGGGGGCGGGCCCCCTGAACCAGGATGTCGTTCACGCAGTGGTTCACCAGGCACTGGCCCACGGTGTCGTGGCGTCCCGCCAGGAACGCCACCTTGAGCTTGGTCCCGACGCCGTCGGCGCTGGAGACCAGCACCGGGTTGGGGATATCGCCGGGGACCGCGTAGAGCCCACCGAAGAGCCCCAGCTCCGACAGGGTGTGCTCGTCCCGGGTCTCCGCCACCAGCGACTTCAGGCGGTCCTTGGCCCGCTCCGCGGCGTCGAGATCGACACCCGCCTCCCGGTACCGGTCCGTCATCCCGCCTCCTCGAGCTGGTGCTCGAAGCTGGTCATCTCCCGGAACTCCTCCACCCTCTGCATCAGGTCCAGGGCGTCGAGACTCCTGAAACGGTCCACCGAGAAGGCCTCCACGGCGTAGGAACCCGCAGCCGAACCGTACATGACGGCGCGGCGCAGGGCGTCATGGGTCACGGCGGGCTCGGCCACGAGGGAACCCAGGAATCCGCCGGCGAACGCGTCACCGGCGCCGGTGGGGTCGAAGAGCTCCTCGAGGGGGTATCCCGGCGCGAAGAAGAGCCAGTCGGGGCCGTAGAGGATGGCCCCGTGCTCCCCCTTCTTCAGGACCACGTAACGCACCCCGTGGCTCTGGATCCAGCGGGCGGCTTTGAGGAGGTTGTGCTCCCCGGAAAGCTGCCGGGCCTCGGCGTCGTTCATCAGCGCCACATCCACCCGGCCCAGCACCTCCAGGAGGGGACCTCGGCGACCCTCGATCCAGAAGTTCATGGTGTCGCACGCCACCATGGCCGGGTCGTCCACCTGGTCCAGGACCTGGAGCTGCAACACGGGGTCGATGTTTCCGAGGAAGACGAAGCGGCTGCTGCGGAACGCCTCGGGGATGCTGGGCTGAAAGTCGGCGAAGACGCCCAACCGCGTGTCGAGGGTGTCCCGGTGATTGAGATCGAAGCTGTACTTGCCGGACCAGAAGAAGCTCTCACCCGGAGCCGTGGCCACCCCCGAGAAATCCACCCCCCGGTCCCGAAGGAAGTCGAGCTGATCGGTAGGATAGTCGTCTCCGACCACTCCCACGACCTTCACCCCACCGAAGAGGGATGCGGCGGCGGCGAAATAGTTGGCCGAGCCACCCAGGACCCGCTCTGCGCGTCCGAAAGGGGTCTCGACGGTGTCCAGGGCGACGCTTCCTACGACCAGGATCGACATGTCGGGGGGGTTGGGGTTCAGGACGCCGGGTCGTCGGACCCGGGCTCTCGTACCATCCGCTTCGGCGCCTCGATCCCGAGAAGGGTCAGCCCGTTGCGCAGGACGATCTGGATGCCGCGGCAGAGGAGCAGGCGGGCCGCCTGGAGCGCGGGATCGTCGTTCAGGACTCGCAGCTCGGCCTCTCGCGTCCCGGCCTGGTAGTACGTGCCCACCGCACTCGCGAGCTGCTCCAGGTAGTCGCAGACCAGGTGTGGCGCCCGGGCCTCGGCGGCCCGGGCCAGGAGGTCGGGGAAGTCCTGCAGCCGGGCCAGCAGGTCCCGCTCCAGCTCGTGGTCGAGAAGAGCGAGGTCCACACCCTCCCCGTCCAGCGCCTCGGCATCGACGCCGGCCTTTTCGAAGATCTTGTTGATGCGGGCGTGGGCGTATTGCGGTCTGTGGACCGGGTTCTTCTCGGACGGATCCAGGGCCACGTCCAGATCGAAGACCAGGTGGGCCTCGGGCTTCCGCATCTGGAAGAAGTAGCGGGTCACGTCCACCCCCACCTCGTCCATCAGCTCCCGGAGAGTGGTGTACCCGCCGGCCCGCTTGGAGGCCTTCACCTCCCGGCCGTCCCGCTCCACCCGGACCATCTGGTGCAGCACGTACTCGGGGTAGCCCTCGGGGAGGCCCAGCGCCTGCACCCCCGCCTGGACCCGTGCCACCGTCCCGTGGTGGTCCGACCCCTGGACGTTGATGGCATGGTGGTAGCCCCGCTCCCATTTGGTCAGGTGGTAGGCCACATCCGGAAGGAAGTAGGTCGGTGCCCCGTTGCTCCGGAGCATGACCCGGTCCTTGTCGTCCCCGAAGCGCGTGGTGGTCAGCCAGGTCGCGCCGTCCTTCTCGTAGACGAGCCCCGTCTCCCGGAGACGCTCCACGGTGTGCTCGACCTGGCCCCCGCCGTACAGGGAGGATTCGAGGAAGTAGTTGTCGAAGCGGACCCGGAACTCCGTCAGATCCCGATCCTGCTCCTCCCGGAGCGCAGCCACGGCGAAGGCCTGCATCGCCTGGAGCGCCTCCGGAGAGTCGTCCCCGCGGAATCCGTCGCCATGACGGGCCCGGAAGTCCTCGGCGATCTCTCGGACGTAGTCGCCCCGATAGCCCCCCTCGGGGATCGCCGCGTCCTCGCCCAGCAACTGCTGATACCGGGCCCACACACTCCGGGCCAGCTTCTCCATCTGCTTGCCGGAGTCGTTGTAGTAGTACTCGCGATAGACGGCCCACCCGGTCCACTCCAGGAGGGTGGCGATGGCGTCGCCCAGGGCGGCCTGGCGGCCGTGCCCGAGATGGAGGGGCCCGGTGGGATTGGCGCTGACCCACTCCACCATCAGGGGACGCCCCGCCCCCTCGTCGCTCCGCCCCCCGTCCTGGTTCGCCGCGATGATGGCCGGCAGCACCTCGGCGACGGTTCCCGCGGAGAGGCGGAAATTGAGGAAACCCGGGCCCGCCACCTCTACCGAGGTGACCCCGGCAGCCTCGAGATCCAGCCGGTCGGCGATCTCCTGGGCGATCTCCCGGGGGGGACGTCGGAGCTGGCGGGCCAGCGTCATGGCCACATTGGTGGCCAGGTCCCCGTGATCCGGGTCCCGGGGGCGTTCAAGGGGCACCACGTCCACCCGGGCACCCATCTCCGCCAGGAGGGCCTTCACCGACTCCTGGATGGCGTCCTGGGCCATGTCAGCCGTCGCTGGAACCGGAGGAGCCGCCGTCGGATCCCGAACTCTTCCCGCTGTCGGAGCCGGAGGTACCGGAATCGGCGCTCCCGCCGGACTTCTCCTTCGCGGCCGCCTTCTTGTAGGAGTCGCTCCGATAGTCGGTGATGTAGAAGCCCTCTCCCTTGAAGAGAAGACCGGCGCCGGCGGAGAGCTGACGCTCCGACCGGGCTCCGCACTCGGGGCACTTCGCCACCGGCTCGTCGGACATCCGCTGGAAGACGTCGAATGTGTGCCCCTCGGGGCAACGGTACTCGTAGGTGGGCATCGATCCCGATTGGGGTTCGTGTGGGCTGTGCGAGGGGGTGGAAAGCTAACGGATTACTCGTACCGGCCCCACTCCTCTCTCAGGACACCGGAGATCTCCCCCAGCGTGGCATTCGCCTTCACCGCCTGGATGATGGGGGGCATGAGGTTGTCCCCGGCGAGGGCGGCGGATCGCACCGCCTCCAGCGCCGCCCGTGCGCCTCCGGCGTCCCGGGACCCCTTGACCTGGGCCAGACGCGCCTTCTGCTCCTGCGCCAGGGCGGAATAGTCCGGTTGCACGATGGCCTGACGGGCTTCGTCCTCCGTGTGGACGTTTACTCCCACCACGGGCCGTGCACCCGACTCCACGTCCAGTTGGAACCGATACGCCGCCTTGTGGATCTCCTCCTGCATGTAGGACACGGCCTTGGCGGCCCCGCCCATCTCCTCGATGGTGGACAGGTACGCCCGGGCCCGCTCCTCGATCTCGTCCGTCAGGGCCTCGACGAAATAGGAGCCTGCCAGGGGATCCGGCGTCCGGGCGACACCGGTCTCGGACGCCAGGATCTGCTGCGTGCGCAGGGCGAGACGGGCCGACTCCTCCGTGGGCAGCGCCAGCGCCTCGTCGTACCCGTTGGTATGGAGGGACTGGGTCCCGCCCAGGACGGCGGAGAGCGCCTGCGTGGTCACCCGGACGACGTTGTTGAGGGGCTGCTGGGCCGTCAGGGTCGAGCCACCGGTCTGGGTGTGGAAACGGAGCCGCGCTGCCCGATCGCTGGCCCCGTACCGTTCCCGCATGAGGCGAGCCCAGAGGCGCCGCGCCGCCCGGAACTTCGCCACCTCCTCCAGGAAGTCGTTGTGTGCCGCGAAGAAGAAGGAGAGTCGGGGCGCGAACTCCTCCAACGAGATGCCTGCCGCCAGGGCCCGCTTCACGTATTCCAGGCCGTTGGCGAAGGTGAACGCCACCTCCTGGGGCGCCGTGGAGCCCGCCTCCCGGATGTGGTAGCCCGAGATGGAGATGGTATTCCAGCGGGGCACCTCCCGGGCGCAGAAGGCCATGATGTCCGAGATGAGCCGGAGGGAGGGCTCCACCGGGTAGATGTACGTGCCCCGGGCCACGTACTCCTTGAGCACGTCGTTCTGGATCGTCCCCGTGAGGGCGGTCCGGTCCGCCCCCTGCTCGTCGGCCACCGCGATGTAGAGGGCCAGGAGGAT
>JARRPL010000227.1:0-6417 GCA_037382905.1 Gemmatimonadota bacterium
CGGCGGAGGGCACCTCGACCGTTTCCGTCTCCGCGACGACCTCCCGTACCGTGGCGGCATGTCGGTAGAGGGTGTGGCTCCCCGTGAGGTACGCCACGAGCAGGAGGAGGGACCCGGGCCCCAGCCCCGCCACGGCGGCCGGTGCTCCCAGCACGATCGACGCTGCGGCCACGCTGGTGAGGACGATGGCATGGCTCGCCACCAGCCCCTGATCCAACGCTGCCCTGTGGAAGAGGGCCGCCCCGGGGAGCAGGTTGAGGAGCGCCAGGATGGCCATGTTCGCCATGTTGCTCCCGAACAGGTCCCCCGCAGCGAGATCCACCGCACCGAGTCGGACGGCGGTTCCTGCCGTGATCAGCTCGGGAAGTGACGTGGCGAAAGCCAGGAAGACCAAACCGACCCAGAGGCCCCCCATCCGTGTACGAGCCGCCAGGACGTCTCCACTGCGGGCCAGGGCCACGCCGGCTACCACCACGCCGGCGGCGGCGAGGAGGAGGGTGAGGAGTACGAGGGCGAGACTGTCCGCCTGATCCATGCGGGATGGGTCGTGGGGATTCGGAGCTGGCAGGATAGCGCGGCGACCGTCGGCGGGATACCGTCCAGGGGGTCACGCAGGGGGAGCAACGGACATGACACCACCCCCGAAGGGGGACGCACGGGCAGCCCATTACGCGGAGGCACCGACCTACGCGGTACCGGCCCGCATCGTCCTGGAGCGCCTGGATTCGGAACCGGAGGGTCTCACCCAGGCGGAGGCCGAGGCGAGGCTGGCCCGGGTGGGCCCGAACCGCCTGCAGACGGCCACGCCGGCCTCGGCGTGGACGATCCTCGTGGATCAGTTCCGGAACGTAGTGGTGCTGCTGCTGCTGGCGGCGGCGGCGGTTGCCCTGGTGAGCGGGGACCGACTCGAGGCGTTGGCCATCGGAGCGGTCCTGGCCATCAACGCCCTCATCGGCTTCGTGGTGGAGCTCCGGGCCCGCCGGGCCATGGATGCCCTCCTGGCCCATCAGGCTCCGGAGGCCGCCGTGCTGCGGGACGGGCGGCTCCAGCGGATGGACGCCGCCGGGGTGGTGCCGGGAGACGTCATCGAGGTCATGGAAGGGGAACGGGTCCCGGCGGACGCCCGTCTACTCGACGCCTTGGGAGTCCGGACCATCGAGTCCGCCCTCACGGGAGAGTCGGCCCCCACCGACAAGCTCGTGGACCCCCCACCGGAGCGGGAGACCCCTGGCAATCGCTGGTCTGGCGGTGGCCGCCGGCGGGCTGCGGGGTGTGCCGTGGGGTCGCATGGTGGAGACGGGCATCGCCCTGGCGGTGGCCGCGGTGCCGGAAGGCCTCCCGGCGGTCGCCACCATCGCACTGGCCATCGGCCTGCGCCGGATGGCGCGGCGGAACGCGCTGGTGCGGAAGCTGAACGCCGTGGAAGCCCTGGGCTCCACCACGGTGGTCTGCACCGACAAGACCGGGACCTTGACCGCCGGGGAGATGACCGTCGTCCGGGTGGTGACCCCCACCGGGGAGCTGGAGGTCTCGGGCCGGGGAGACCGGGAGGGCGGCGACTTCACCCAGGGCGGAGCCGTCGTGGATCCCGAGGACCTCCCGGGTCTGGAGGGGCTGCTCCGGGCCGCCGCACTCACCCCCCGGGCCCGCCTCGATGCCGACGGACCCCAGGGCGATCCCACCGACGCAGCCCTCCTGGTGCTGGCCCGGAAGGGTGGGGTCGATCCCGAGACCCTCGCGCCCCCGTTGCTCGGCGAGATCCCCTTCTCCAGCGACAGCCGACTGAGCGTCTCCTTCCACCGGGAAGCCCACGGAGCGCTGGCCTATCTGAAAGGGGCTCCCGAGGCGATCCTGGCGCGGAGCGGCTTCATCGTAGGGGAGGACGGCCCGGAATCGTTGAGCTCGGAGGCACGAGAAGAGCTCCTGGCCCGCAACCGGGAGCTGGCGGGAAAGGGTCTCCGGGTGATCGCGCTGGCGCGAGGCCCGGGAGAAGAGACCGACGCGGTCCCGGATGATCTCACCTTCCTCGGACTGGTGGGGATGATCGACGGGCCCGCCCCGGGCGTGGCGGACACGATCCGCCGACTGCAGGATGCCGGCATCCGCACCGTGGTGCTCACCGGGGACCAATCGGCCACGGCACAGGCGGTGGCCCTGTCCCTGGGTCTCCCTGCCGCGTCGGATCAGGTCCTGGGATCCCGGCAGCTGTCGGCCCTCGCCGACGAGGACCTCGCCGGGACCGTGACCCGCGTCAACGTCTTCAGTCGTGTGAGTCCCGAGGAAAAGCTCCGCATCGTGGACGCCCTCCGGGACTCCGGAGAGATCGTGGCCATGCTGGGCGACGGGGTGAACGACGCCGCCGCACTGAAGCGGGCGGACGTGGGCGTGGCCATGGGGATCCGGGGATCGGACGTGGCGAAGGAGACTGCGGACGTGGTGCTGGAGGACGATCGCTTCGCCACCGTCGCCGTCGCCGTGGAGGAGGGACGGGTGATCTTCGACAACATCCGGAAGTTCGTCTTCTATCTGTTCGGATGTAACGTGGCGGAGATCCTCGTGGTCACCGGTGCCACGGTGGCCGGCCTCCCCCTGCCCCTCCTCCCCCTTCAGATTCTCTGGCTCAATCTCGTCACCGACACCTTTCCCGCCCTGGCGCTGGCCGTGGAACCCGCCGAGCCGGACGTCATGACTCGTCCGCCGCGGGACCCGGATGCCGGGATCCTGTCCCGCCGCTTCGTGGC
The DNA here is from genome assembly GCA_037382905.1 of Gemmatimonadota bacterium. Classification (GTDB taxonomy): domain Bacteria; phylum Gemmatimonadota; class Gemmatimonadetes; order Longimicrobiales; family Gaopeijiaceae; genus Gaopeijia. The sequence goes on from JARRPL010000227.1 coordinate 2,742, forward strand.
GTCGCTGACGCTCTTCGCCGTCCTGATCACCGGCGCGACGCTGGGCGCCTACCTCTGGGGCCTGGAGACGGGCTCGGTGGAACGGGCCGTCACGCTGGCCTTCATGACCCTCGCCCTGGCCCAGCTCTTCCATCTGGGGAACGCCCGCAGTCGGAGCCGGGTCGTTCGGCCCTCCAGGGCGTTCGCCAACCGATGGGCGCTGGGAGCGGTGGCGCTCGTCCTGGCTCTCCAGCTCCTGGCGGTCTACTGGGCGCCTCTGGCGGGACTTCTGGGCACGGTGCCCCTGGGCATGACCGAGTGGGGTGTGGTCCTGGGACTGGCCTCGGTACCCGCGCTGGTGGGCCAGGCCATGAGCTCCGAACCCAAGGGGGCCTCCGGGTGACGGGGGCTGGCAGGGGTCCGGCGACCCGGGTTCCCGCCTCAGGAGCGAACCGACTCGTCGCTGCCCTCTTGGGGTGCGCCTCCCACCTGACGGGCCCGGGCGGCCGGTAGTCCTGCGGCCACCTTCCCGGCCACGACCCCTCCCAGCGCCACCACCGGGACCGTCCATCCACCGCTGAGGTCCCGCAGGAGGCCGAACAGGGGAGGCGCGACCGCCGCCAGAAGGTACCCGATGGACTGGGCCATCCCAGAGAGGTCGGACGAGGATTCGACGTCTGCGGCCCGCACCAGGAGAAGGGTCAGGGCCAACCCGAAGGTGCCACCCAGCACGAAACCCAGGAGCGCCACGGGCAGGACCGGGGGGATGACGTCGGGCACCAGAAGGGCTCCGAGGCTGACCACCTCCAGAAGGGCCAGCACCCAGACGATGCGGCGCTGATCCTCCCTTCGGCCCGCCCACAGCGGGACCAGGAGCGTACCCAGCACCCCGGTGGCCTGGGAGAGGGCCAGGAGCCATCCCGCCTCCGCCTCGCCGACTCCCGCCGCCCCCAGGAGATCCGGCAGCCAGGTCAGGACCACATAGAAGCTCAGGGACTGGAGGCCCATGAAGAGGGCCACCGCCCAGGCAAGCGGCGACTTCAGCATCGACCGGAGGCCCCCGCCCCGGATCCGTCCGATCCGGGACTGGTCTCGGATCCGGGGCAGCCAGACCAGGAGGGCGAAGCCGGCAGGCACTGCCCAGATCGCCAGCGCCGTCTCCCACCCGAACCAGCCGGCCAGGGGTACGCTGACGCCCGCCGCCACGCCCGCGCCCAGACCCATGGCGCTGGAATAGAGGCTGGTGATGGGGCCGGAGTGGTGTGCGAAGTCCCGCTTCGCCAGGGCCGGCAGCAGGACGTTCGCCAGTGCGATGCCGATCCCCAGGAGGAGGGTGCCTCCGTAGAGCAGCGTCACCGACGGTGCGCCCCGTGCGCCGGTGCCCGCCACCACCAGCAGCAGGGCGCCGGTCAGGGTCCGCTCGATCCCCATCCGCCGGCCGACCCACGGGGCTCCCAGGGACAGGGCGGCAAAGGCCAGCAGCGGAAGGCTCGTGAGAAACCCGAGGGCTGTGTTCGAGAGGCCGGTGGCAGCCCGGATCTCCGGCACCAGCGGACCGACGCTGGCCAGAGCAGGCCGGAGGTTGAAGGCCACCAGGGCGATGGCCAGAAGCTGGGAGATGCGTGCTCGGGACAGGGGCTCCACCCATGGAAGGGAGGCACAGGGTGCACCCCCGTCGGCGGCACGGGAGCACGAGGGGTGAGGAGGACCCGCGATCCGTACACCGCGTTCCTTCGGGCCCTGGCCAGCGTCCCGGGCCCTCCCCCCGCGGGAGGCTCACCGGACCCGCCCCGCCGGCGGTTCCCTCCGTATTGCCAACGGCAGTGGCTTCCATCAGTATCGGCGAACCCTCCACGCTTCGTTGACCATTCCATCCCTTCCACAGGGCCTCCGGCGCCTCGCGCGGCGGACCTCGCGATACCCGCCATGGAATCCCTCCCCGACCCCTCCGGCCACCGACGGGACCGCCGCCTCGAGATCCTCACGGTGGTGGTCATGGGCCTTTCCGGTGTGGCCACGGCCTGGAGCAGCTACCAGGCCGCACTCTGGAGCGGAGTCCAGGCCGAGGCCTACTCCTCGGCCTCCGGGCTGCGGGTGGAGTCGACCCGGGCCACGGCCACCGCCAACACTCAACGGTCCGTCGACGTGGCCGTATACATGGGTTGGATCGAGGCGTACGCCCGGGACGACGAGCGGGTGATGGACTTCTACCGGGCCCGCTTCCGCGACGAGTTCGGTCCTGCCTTCGAGGCATGGATCGCAACCCGCCCAGGGCAGAATCCGGACGCTCCGGCCACCCCGTTCGCGATGGAGGATTACCAGCTTCGACAGGAGGCCCTGGCCGACTCCCTGGTCGTCGAGGCCGAGGCCACCTTCAGCGAGGGCCGGGAGGCGAACCGCCACAGCGACCGCTACGTCCTGGCTCTGGTCCTCTTCGCCACGGTGCTCTTCCTGACGGGGCTGACCCACACGCTGGGGGGAGGTGCGAGCGCCGTGTCGCTCCTGGGTCTTTCTCTGGTCCTCTTCGCCGCGGCGGTCTACGGGCTCCTGGCCCTGCCACGACTGTGACTCCCCGGAGGCTCAGGGGCCGGAAGCACTCATAGCTCCCCCTCTGGAGGAGTCTCCATGGCGGCCACTTCTTCCATCAACGCCAGAAAACGCGGGTCGTCTCGGAGAGGGTTCATGTCCGGATCCCGATCCAGCCAGTCCCGATTGCCGAAGCCTCGCCGGACCGCGTGGGCCAGGGCCTCCAGCGCCTCGTCCACCCGACCCTCCACGGAGTAGAGACAGGCCACATTGTACCGGACCCCCGCGTCCTGGGGATCGATCTCCAGGGACCGCCGGGCCCACTCCAGCCCCTCCTCCGGCTGTCCGGTCCGGCAGAGGGCCACGGCGAGGATCGTGGCGGTCCGGGCGTCGTCGGGATGGGTCTCCATCCGGTCGGCGGCCGCCTCGGCGGCCCGTCCATAGGCCTCCTCCGCCTTCGACGACGACCCGAGGGCCTCGTAGGACTGAGCGGCGAAGAAGGCGGAGTCCGCGTCCCCCCGGATGTCGTGGGCCCGATCGAAGAGCTCCGCGGCCCTCTGGAACTCGCCGTGCTGAAACCGGTCTCTCGCGAAGAAGTAGTGGGCCTCCCAGAGCCGCGGATCCAGTCGCAGGGCCTCCGAGAACGACTCCGCCGCCTCGGCGGGGCGGCCCAGGATCGCCAGCACCGATCCTAGCGACGAGTGGGCCTCCGCCAGCTCCGGGTCCAGCTTCAGCGCAGTGCGAGCCGCCTCCTCGGCCTCCTGCACGTCCGACTCAGCCTCCGGATAGAAGATCCGGAGGGTGGCACGGGCATCGGCGAGCCCCGCCCACGCCAGGGCATACCGGGGATCGATCTCGATGGCCCGTTCGAAGACGTCCCGGGCATACCCGAGGCTCTTGCGGCTCATCTGGTACAGATACTCCCTGCCCCGCAGGTAACACTCGTAGGCACGGATGTCCGAGCCCGGCGCCTTGGCCAGCGCACGCCTCGAGGGTCGGGAGAGGAGGACCCGGAGCGACCGCGCCACGTTCTCGGCGATCTCCTCCTCGATCTCGAACCAGTCCCGCATATCCCGGTCGAAGTGCTGGGACCACAGGTTGTAACCGTCGGTCACGCTCACGAGCTGCGTGGTGATCCGCAGTCGATCACCGGCGCGTTGCAAGCTCCCTT
>JARRPL010000228.1:0-5315 GCA_037382905.1 Gemmatimonadota bacterium
GTTCAGCAGTGTGACAGTGACTCGGCGAAGTCGGATCATGTCCCTCAACCTGATGGCGGTGAATGCGGCTCTCCCGACGCAAGCTAGGGTCGCCCGCCAGCGCGCCGACAGCCCGGGCCGGGCGAAGCCGAAGGCGTCCCGGGCCGGGCGAAGCCGAAGGCGTCCCGGGCCTCGGTGCCGGCGTTGTGGACCGAGGGAGCCCTCCCCTATTCTGCGGGTCGCGGCAGCGTCGTCCACGGGTGCCGCCGTGACGGCCCATCAACACGGACGCCCTCGGGGCGGGGAGGATCATGACACCGACCAGACGCGACTTCCTTCGAACCACCGGTCTGGTGGGGGCGGGGCTTGCCCTCGGAGGCGTGTCGGCGTGTGGGGACCCGTCGGACCCGGCCCCAACCGGGAACCCTCCGTCGAAGCGCATCCTGATCCTCGGGGGTACCGGGTTCATCGGGCCTCACACCGTGGAGTACGCCGTCTCCAGGGGGCACCAGGTGTCGATCTTCACCCGGGGACGCTCCGACGCAGACCTGCCCCAGGAGGTCGAGCGCCTGGTGGGCGACCGCAACGACGACCATACCGCCCTGGAGGGCCGCACGTGGGACCTGGTCCTGGACAACAACGCACAGGACTACCGCTGGGTCGAGAAGAGCACCGAGCTGCTCCGGGACGCCGTCGATCACTACGTCTTCGTATCGTCCATCTCCGCCTATGCCCTGGAGGGCTTCGACTGGAGCCGGGCCGACCAGGTGGTGACCGAGCCCGCGGTGGGTGTGGACTATCCCCTCATCCAGGCTCCGGAGGGGTGGACCCACGGTGAACCGGCCGCCTACGGCCACATGAAGGCGCTGAGCGAGGGAATCGTCCAGGCGGCCTTCCCGAGCCGTTCGACCATCGTGCGACCCGGGCTGATCGTCGGACCCGGGGACGAGACCAATCGCTGGGGCTACTGGCCCCGGCGGCTGGACGACGGGGGCGAGGTGCTGGCCCCCGGCCGGCCTGAGCACGCCAACCAGGTCATCGATCAGCGGGATCTGACGGAGTGGCTGGTTCGTCTCGGCGAGAACGGCACGGCCGGCGTCTTCAACGGCACGGGCCCCGCGGAGCGGATGTCCATGGACGCCATGCTCCAGCAGATCGGGACGGTGGCCGGGAACCCCTATTCCCTGACCTGGGTCCCCGAGTCCTTCCTCGAGGCCCAGGGTCTCATGCCGTGGACCGACTTTCCGGCCTGGATCCCCGGCGATCCCCTCATGTTCGTGGACGTGGCTCCGTCGGTGGCCGCCGGCCTCACCTTCCGTCCCCTACCGGTGACAGCCCGGGACACCCTCGCCTTCGAGCGCAGCCGGGATCCGGAGCGGGTGGCGGCCCGCCCCTTCGGCATCACCCGGGAACGGGAGCGCGAGGTCCTGGACGCCTGGCACGCCTCCCAGGGATGACTCCGCTGCCCCTGACCGGACATCCGGCTTCGAACCGCCGGATCGGAAGGCATGGGAGACTCGGACCCGGGGGTCTTCCTCCTCCTCCGGCCTCGATAGGCACCGGACCGGGCTGGCGCGGGAGAGGTCCCGGCTCTTCCCCAGCTACTTCGAGCCCGGGATTCGAACGCCGTCGGACCGATTCGACGTGTACCGCCCGGAACCCGATCGTCCTTCAGAATCATCCAGGAGCCCGTCATGTCCGTCCCCCCGCGTGCTTCGTCCCTTGGCCTGACCTTCGCGGGCCTCACCCTCGCCCTCGCCGCCTGTGGCGGAGGGGACACCGGCGGGGGTGAGCCCGCCCAGGATCCGGCCGGCGGCGACGCGGGGGCATCCCGGGACATCACCGTCGCCGGCGTGGGGTTCATGACCCCCGAGTCCGTTCTTCACGACGTCGCCGCTGACGTGTATCTGGTCTCGAACATCAACGGCATGCCCCTGGACGAGGATGGCAACGGCTTCATCTCGCGCCTCTCGCCCGAGGGAGACCTTCTGGAGCTGAAGTGGATCGACGGTGCGGCCGAGGGTGTGACGCTCAACGCGCCCAAGGGAATGGCCATCCAGGACGGGCTCCTGTACGTGACGGACATCGACTGTATCCGGGCGTTCGACCTGGCGAGTGGGGAACCCGCCGACGAGGTATGCGTCGACGGTGCCACCTTCCTGAACGACCTGGTCTCCCACCCGGACCGTGGAGTGATCTTCACGGATATGGGCCGGAACGCCTCGTTCGAGCCCACGGGCACCGACGCGGTCTATCATCTCTCCGGGGACCGGTACGCGACCATCGTGGCGGACCCGGATCTGGGAGGCCCGAACGGTGTGGCGATTCGTGGCGACGACCTGGTCATGGTGACCTACTTCGGAGGAGGCGTCTTCACCGTGACGGAGGACACCGCCACACCCTGGTTCCCCGCCATGGAGGGCGCCCAGCTCGACGGCGTGGAGGCGCTGGAGGATGGCCGGCTGCTCGTCTCGGACTGGGGGGCCCGCTGCGTTCATGTCATCGATGAGGAGGGGACCGCCCGCTGCCTCGTGGACGACGTGGACGGACCCGCAGACATCGGGATCGACCGGGGGCGGAACCGGGTGTTGATCCCTCTGTTCAACGCCGACGAGGTGTGGATTCGGCCCATCCGGTGACCGGAGCGGGGCGTCGCTCCGTGCCCCCCGCGGATCGGTCTGCCCATCCGGTGCCGGCCGACGTCGCAGCGCCGGGAGGGTCCAGCGCTTGCCGCCCTCCGGGCCGTGCCCGATCCTCTCTCGGCATGGAGCCGCGTTCGGTCCGGGCTTCAGGTTCCGGGCTTTTCGACACCCTGACGCGAGCCGTCCCAGTATGCTCCCCTTCCGACATCACCGGATGACCTCCCTCGTGGGCATGCCCCTGCTCCTCGCCACCTGCGCCTCACCCGACGCAGGAGACCCGCCGCCGGCTGAGACCGGGGAATCACGCTGGGAGGTGGACTTCTTCGACGACTTCGACCGCTTCGAACCGGAGAACTGGCAGGACCAACTCCTGTGGGTGAACGACGAGGATCAGTGCTACGTCCGGGACGGGCTCCACGGGACCCGTGAGGTCAGCGACGGGACCCTCAAACTCCGGGTGGTGGACCTGGGGGAACCACAGGAGTGCGACAACCTCACCAAGTTCGGGGACCAGCACCCGCCCACGGCCTACGTCGCGGGACGAATCGCCTCCAAGAACCGCAAGGAGTTCGTGAAGGGACGCTGGACGGCCCGACTCCGGGTTCCCGAGAGCGGGCAGCCGGGGATGTTCCCGGCCTGGTGGCTCCTGGGAGCCCGGAACAACGAGCCGCCCATCGAGGACGAGGACGAGGACGTGTGCTGGCCCATGACGGGCTCGGGTGAGATCGACGTCTTCGAACACCACAGCGACGGCGGGGCCGACCACTATGCGGCGCGTGCCATCAAGAACCTCGGCTACTGCGGCGGCGGCGACTGGCAACAGCTCATGCACGTGCAGGCCGCCACGCTGGCCGAGTACCACGAGTACGGTGTGGAGTGGGACGGTAGCGACCTCCTCTTCCTTCTCGACGGGACGGTGGTCTACCGGGGCGAAGGCCAGGGGGACCAGTTCCCCGAACCCCTCTTCGCCGTCCTGAACTTCGCCAAGATCAACCCCTCGCCCATGGCCACCGATCGCTGGACCATGGAGGTGGACTGGGTGAAGCACGAACGCCGGGTCGAGTGACGATGGCGCCGGGCCTGCCCCGGCGGATCGCTTCGGCACGGTGGCGGATCGCCGTCAGAAGGACCATCGGAGGCCCACGTAGCCCGGCCCCACCACCATCACCACCGGCGCGTCCCGACGGTGCAGGCGGGGAACCAGGTGGCCGATGGCGGCCCCGACCGCCGCCCCCGTCAGGACATCGGTGGGAAAGTGCATCCCCCCCTCTACCCGGCCCACCGAGACGAGCGTCGCTGCCCCGACGCTCGACACCCATAGCAGCTTCGATATCCGGGTCGAGCCGTGAAGGTCGGAATAGGTGGTGGAGAGAAGGGTGGCGGCGGCGAAGCTCACGGCGGCGTGTCCCGAGAAGAACGAGAACGACCCCTCGCCCGAATCCGGAAACACGGCGGCACGAGCCTCCGGAGTGAGGCCGTCGTTGTACAGGTACGGCCGTTTCCGCTCCGTCAGGGCCTTGGAGACCGTGGTCACGCCCACGGTCAGCGCACCTGCTTCTGCCACGATCACCGCCAGCGTGCCCGCTTCCCTCCAACGGCCGTCCAGAACGAGTGGAGTGAAGGTCACGAGGCCGGCCGCGGCGAGGATTCCGCCGCGGGTCCAGTCGCTCACGTCCTGCCACCCCTCCGAGTAGTTGCGGGTGGCGCCCCGGTCGAACCCGTTCACCGAGGCCCGGTCCAGCCCGGCGATCTCCCCGGGGGTGAGAGCTTCCACCCGACCCTGCAGGGCCGCGCCCAGGCCGAGGCCGACGGCCCCGAGGGAGCCCAACGCCACATCTCGTCCTCCGAGCCGGTACGGGAAGGGGCGTTCCTGGCCCTGGACACCGCCCGGGACGAGGAGCAGGAGGGAGAGGAGGGGGGCTGCCCAGGTGGAGGGGGCGACACGTCGCGGGCACGCCATCCCGGATCGCTCACACGAGGGAGAGATCGGCGCGCCGGCGCCGGGCGAGGCCACCCGCCGCCAGGAGGGCACACGCCGCCACCGTGGCCATGGCGGCGGACCGGAGCAGGGCGACGTCCGGAAAGCGGACCGCGATGCCCCACACGGCCCACGCCACCACCAGGGGGAAGATCCAGACGCCTCGTCCGAGTGCCATGAATCCCCCCAGCGCCGTCGCCACGCCCATCAGCACCACGGACCAGGTCTCACCCGGGATTCCCCATCCGCCCCATTCCAGGTAGGTCAGGTACTGGGAGGTATTCGCGATCAGCGCCACCGAGATCCAGGCCAGGTAGAGATCGAAGGGGGCCGCCACGAGGAGGCGGTCCCGCCAATCCAGCGGCTCCGACGCATCCGCGATCCGGACGTGGATTCCGATGAGGTTTCCCAGCAGCGCGACCATCACCACCAGGGCCGGACCGAAGAGCCCGAAGGAGAAGAGCACCACCCAGGCCATGGTCAGAAGGCCGTTCCCGACCCACCACCAACCCAACCGGTTCATCACCGGCGCGTCCCGACGCCCCGGAAGGAGCTGATCGACGGCAAAGGCCAGGAGCCACAGGTAGATCAGGCTCCAGATCGCGAAGACGTACCCCGCCGGAAGGAAGTACGAGGCGTAGCGATTGGCCAGCAGCCCGATGGACTCGCCGCTCAGGCTCCCGGCGCCGGCCATCCCGTTCAAGACCAGCACCGCC
>JARRPL010000229.1:0-5307 GCA_037382905.1 Gemmatimonadota bacterium
ACGAACGACATGTAGAACCAGATCGCCACGTACAGGTGCTGGACCTTACGCCGGGCGATGGTGCCGAAGAAGTTCACGGCGAAGGCGACCCAGACCACCGTGATGGCCACGTCGATAGGCCAGATGAGCTCGGCGTACTCCTTGGACTGGGTCATCCCCATGGGCAGGCTCAGCGCCGCCGACACGATGATGGCCTGCCACCCCCAGAAGTGGACCCTGGAGAGGGTGTCGTTGAACATCCTCGTCTTCAGGAGCCGCTGCATGGAGTGGTAGATCCCCGTGAAGCAGACGTTGCCGGCGAAGGCGAAGATCACCGCGTTGGTGTGCAGGGGCCGCAGCCGTCCGAAGCTCGTCCACTCGAGCCCCAGATTGAACTGCCAGAAGGTCAGCTGGAGCGCGATCAGCAGCCCCACCGTCATGCCTACGATCCCCCAGATGACCGTCGCCGTGAAGAACATCTTCACGATCTGATCGTCGTAGGGGGTGACGGCGGTGGTGCCGACCGGCTCGGCCATGGAGGTGCTGGAGTCCATCGATGGATCCTCGGTTGTGCGGTCAGCCATGGGTGACATGGACGGACTCGACCTCCGAGTCCGGTTGAGCGGGGGCGTGGTGCATGGAGCCCAGAAGCCCCTGACGCAGGCCGATGGAGGCGAGGCCCGCCAGAAGAACGCCCACGGCGAACACGCGCCGAAGACGGATATCGCGCAGGAGGACGGTCCGGAGTCCCATCGTCATGGCCACCAGGGCCGGGACGGTCCCGAGACCGAAGGCCAGCATGGAGAGGGCGCCCACCACGGGGTCGCCGGTTGCGACGGGGACCGCCAGGGCGGCGTAGACCAGCCCACAGGGCAGGAGCCCGTTGGCCATCCCGAAGAGGAGGCGTCCGCCGAAGCCGGTGCGGCCGGCGCTTCGCGTCGCCAGCCGGGTCAACCCGGGGATCCGGAAGCGGGGTTCCCGGACCACGCCGCCGAGAGCCAGGGCGAACCAGACCAGCAGGCCGGTGGAGACCAGCGCCGCGATCCATCCCGGGCCGGGAATGGCCGCCCCTGCGGCTCCAGCCATCGCTCCCAGCCCCATGTACGTGAAGAGGCGGCCCAGGTGCCAGGCCGCCCCCCGGTCCATTCCCGAGCCGCAGGCGACGGCGAACCCGCCGCACATCCCCATGCAATGGGGAGAGCCGACAAGCCCTGCCAGGGCCGCTGCGGTGAGGGAGGGGATCATCGCTTCGTCCACGGTCGAACGCACGGACCCGTTCGCTGACGGGTCCCGGGTTTCGACGGAAGATCGACGGGGTGCCGGTGTGGTTCTGTCAGAACAATGGCGCATGGGGGTGTGGGGAGCTTCCCTACACGCGACTGCGTCACGTCACATCTCTTTGAGAAGCCCGACACGGAGGGCGAAGCGGACCAGCTCCGAGCGATGATTCAGCCGGAGCTTGTCCATGATGCGGGACCGGTAGGTGTCCACGGTCTTCGGGGATATGAACAGCTTGCCTCCGATCTCCCTGGAGGAGAACCCCTCCGCCGTGAGAGCCAGCACCTCCTGCTCCCGGGAGGAGAGCTCGTGCAGGCCGGCGGTGTCGGGATCCGACTCCGCCGCCTTGTACTGCTGCAACAGAAGGCGGGTGGCCTTCGGCGGGAGGAAGACCTCGCCCCGGGCCACCACCTTGATGGCCTCCACCAGATCCGTGTCGGCGCTGGTCTTCGTCAGATATCCGCTGGCGCCGGCCTCCACCACCGGCACCAGGTACTCCTCCTCGGCGTGGACCGTGAGGACCAGCACACGGGTGTCCAGACCCAGGGCTCCGATCCTGCGGGTGGCCTCCAGCCCGTTCGAGCCGGGCATGGACAGGTCCATGACCACCACGTCGGGCTTGAGGGACCGGACCTCGTCCACCGCCTCGTCGCCGCTGGAGGCCTCCCCCACCACGGTCATCCGGGTTTCCGCATCCAGAAGCGCTTTGATCCCGGCGCGGAACATGGCGTGGTCGTCCACCAGGAGGATGCGGATCTCAGACACGCTGCACCTCGCGATCGACCTGCACCGGGACCCAGAGGCGGATCATCGTGCCCTTCCCGGGACGGCTGTCCACCTCCAGTCGCCCACGGACCATGGCAGCCCGCTCCTGCATTCCCAGGAGCCCCAGCCCCCGCCCGTCCGGCTCCACCGCGTGGGCCTTGAACCCCTTCCCTTCATCGGAGACCTCCACCTCGATGGTACCGTCGACGATCCGGATCTCCACGTGGGCCCGGTCGGTACCGGCATGCCGGGCCACATTGGTGAGTGCCTCCTGGACGATCCGGTACACCACAAGCCGGCCGTCCAACGTCAGCGCCGTGTCGGGCGCCTCGCCCTCCAGCGTCACCTGGAGCCGATGGGATTCTCCCAGTCGCCTCGCGTGGGCCCGGAGGGCGGCCATGAGACCCGCATCCTCCAGCTCCGGAGGCCGCAGCCCCCGTGCGATCCGTCGGATGGAATCGGTGGTGGCCTCCAGACCTTCCCGCAGGAGACGGATGTGCTCCGCCCGCTCCTCCTCGGTGGCGGCCATCTCCAGGAGCCGGAGGCGCACCATGTGGGCCGCCAGCTGCTGCGCCGTATCGTCGTGGAGATCCCGGGCGATCCGGGCCCGCACGTCCTCGGTGGCCCGGAGGGCACCGGCGCCGAAGTCCCGAAGCCGGTGGCGGATGCTCACGTCCCGGACGGTGGCGATGGTATAGTCGCTCCCGTCCAGGTGGCTCTGGCTCAGTGAGATCTCCGCAGGAAAGGTCGTCCCGTCTTCTCGCCGGGCCCGGAGCTCCATGCCGATCCCCATGGGCCGTCGCACCGGATTGGCCAGGTACCGCTCACGCTGTTCGGCATGGCTCGAACCGGCACCGGTGGGGACCAGCGCATCGACCGACATGCCCACCAGGTCCCGCCGGTCATATCCGAAGAGCCGGACGGCCTCGGGGTTCGCATCGACGATGGTGCCGTCGGCGTTGACCACGAGGATACCGTCCGGGGCACTCTCGAAGAGGGCTCGGTGGTTGTGGATGGACACGTCGTTCCGGGGGGTGCTCAAGTGGTGTGGAAGTTCTCCCTACAGCATCCGAGGGCACTCCCGACAGACGGCCCTTCCGGGCGACCGCAAGTTGCGGCCAACGACAAGCGGGAGGGTGCAGGTCGTTCCCCGCAAAGATACGACTGTAGTGTGGTTTCGCCATGAAGGCCTCGGGTCCCATGCACAAACCCCGACCTCGTCCCACGGATCCCCCGGGGCCACGACGGCGGTCCGACGGTCCCCGTTCCGGCGGGGTGTCCCTGCCCGATCGACTGGCTCGACTGCCCCTCTTCTGGAAGCTCGTCGTAACCCAGTTGGTCCTTCTTGCGGTGGTCGGCCTCGGCGTGGCCGCTCTGCTGCTGGCGCCCTCCAAGGCCTCCTCGGGCCCGCTGCTCTGGGGAGTGGCGGGCCTGGTGGTGGCGTCGATCGGCGGCATCTCGGCATGGGTCACCCGGGTGGCACTGTCGCCGCTGGAGGCCATCGAGGAGACGGCCGAACGGGTCCGACGGGGCGACCTCCAGGCCCGCGCGCCGTCCTCCCCCATTGCGGATCCCCGCCTCGACCGGGTGGGCCGGACCCTCAACGAGATGCTCGAGGCGCTGGAACGCTCCCGCCGACGGCAGCGCCGGCAATCGCTGCGGGTGCTCCGCTCCCAGGAGCGGGACCGGAGCCGCATGTCCGGCGACCTGTACGACGGGACCGCCCAGACGCTGGCGGGCGTTCTGGTACGCCTCCGGGTCCTGGCCCGGGCCGGGAACGAGCCTGTGGACCCGGACTGCCTGGCCCTCCTGACGCAGCAGGTCCGTTCCGCGCTGGAGGACGTCCGGACCGTGGCCCGGCGCCTGCGCCCGCCGGAGCTCAACGATCTGGGCCTGCGTTCGGCGTTGGACGCTCAGGCCCGGTCCCTGGAGGAAAAGTCCGGAATGGTGGTCCAGGTCAGGGGAGATCTTCCGGACGCACGGCTCTCGGAGGATGCCCGTCTCCTCCTGTTCCGCCTCGTGCAGGAGGCTCTGGACAACGTGGCTCAGCACGCCCTGGCCAGCCGGGTCACCGTCACGCTCGGTGAGGTGCCTGAGGGGGTGGAGGTGGAGGTCGGGGACGATGGCGTGGGCTTCGACCCCGCGACGCTCCCGGCGGACGAGGACCCCCGGCTCGGGCTGCTCACCATGATCGAGCGAGCCGGATACGCCCGGGGGAAGATCGAGGTGGAGTCGGCTCCCGACCAGGGAACCCGTGTCCGCATCCTGCTCCCGCTGGACGCGGAGCCCGCGACAGCAAATGATGCAGGAGGGTCGAGGCTCGCCGCGGCCCTCGCCGTCCATCTCACCGCATCCGATCCGAACCCGCTTCAGGGAGCGCAACATGTTCGATAAGCTGCTCGTCACGCTCGACGGATCGTCCTTTTCCGAGTGGGCCCTCAACTACGCCGCCGCCATCTGCCGGAGAACCGGCGCATCGCTGGAGCTCGCCTCGGTCCACGAGGCGGTCACCGGGTTCGCCTACGAAGAGTGGGAGGCCGCGGCAGTGGAGTGGACCGAGGAATACCTGAGCCGCATCCGATCCCGGATGGAGGACCAGCTGGGTGTGGAGGTGGGTGCCTGGGTCGGGTCCGGGCCCGTGGTGGACTCCCTCCTGCACCGGGCCGAGGCGGTGGATGCGGACCTGTTGGTGAGCGCCACCCACGGCCGTGGGACCATCAGCCGTGCCTGGCTCGGAAGCGTGGCCGACGGACTCCTGCGCCACACCGATCGGCCTCTCCTCCTGGTGCGACCCGAGAAGGGAGAACCGGCACCGGAGGACCCGTCCATCCGACAGGTGGTGGTGCCGCTGGACGGATCCGAGTTCTCTGAATCGATCCTGGACCTGGCCGTGGGGTTCGCCCGCACCTTCGACGCCGAGGTGAATCTGCTCCGGGTGGTGGCCTATCCGGTGGAGATCGCCTCACCCTACCTGCCCCACACCGTCCAGATGAACCAGGCGGTGGTGGAACAGGCCAAGGAAGCGGCGGAGGAGGAGTTGGACCGCGTCGCCGAGGGCCTCGGATCCGAAGGGCTCGTGGTGAACACCCGGGTGGTCGTGGACAGCCAGGCGGGCCACGCCATCTGCGCCGAGTCCCAGGACCTGAAGGCGGATCTGGTGGTCATGGCCACACACGGCAGGGGAGGGCTGAAGCGTACGCTGCTGGGAAGCACGGCCGACAAGGTCATCCGTTCCGCCCACGTGCCCGTGCTGGTGCGCCGACCGCCGGACCTGGAGTAGCCGAG
>JARRPL010000230.1:0-5278 GCA_037382905.1 Gemmatimonadota bacterium
CGGCCGGCGGGCGAGGGGTCCGACGCACCGGAGTGGCTGCGGGAGGCGCCTCCCGGGGGCACGGTCCGGGAGTACGTCGCGCTGGACCTTCGAGGCTTCGGACCGGGCACCTACACCCTGCGGATGGTGGTGGAGGGGGAGGACGGAGAGGTCCTCTCGAGGGAGCTGACGGGGCTCACACGGCAGGGCGCGGGTGCGGTCACCGACGCTCTGAGGAGGGGGCCGGAGATCTTCTGACGCCTCCCCCGGGGTGGCGTCCGCCGGAGGCCGGGGCGGAACGGTCCGCCGGTATCCCGTGCCCGTCGCCTCATGGCCCCTGCGGTCCCCAGGGGCCGTCCGTTGTCGCCCCCGGGGCCCTTCCTTAGCTTCCGGCACCGTTATCCCGAACGCCTCACCGAGCCATGGCCGCACGCCTTCTACGGACGCTCCCGCCCGATCTTCTCCGGGGCCGCAAGGTACTGGTCCGAGCCGACCTGAACGTCCCCCTGCGGGACGGTGCCGTCGCCGACGACACCCGCATCAGGGCCTCGGTCCCCACGCTCGACCTCCTCACCGATGCCGGCGCCTCGGTGATCCTCCTGAGCCATCTGGGTCGGCCGGGGGGCGCGCCCGACCCCTCCCTGTCCCTCTCCCCGGTGGCGGATCGGCTCGGGGAGCTGGCCCGGGGCCGGGTCTCCTTCCTGGGGACGACGGTGGGCCCCGAGGTGGCCGAGCGGGTCGCGTCCCTGAAGCCGGGAGAGATTCTCGTCCTGGAGAACACCCGGTTCCTCCCAGGGGAGACCTCGAACGACCCGGAGATGGCCCGGGCCCTGGGTCGTCTGGCGGACCTCTACGTCGACGACGCCTTCGGTACCGCCCATCGGGCCCATGCCTCCACCGAGGGGGTCGCCCGGGTGGTGAAGGAGTCCGGCGGGCTGGCCGTGGCAGGGCTGCTCCTGGAGCGGGAGCTGTCCTATCTCGGCGGGGTCCTGGCGGACCCGGAGCGGCCCTTCGTGGCCCTCCTCGGTGGCGCGAAGATCTCCGGGAAGATCGATGTGGTAGAGGCACTCCTCCCCCGGGTGGATCGCCTGCTGGTGGGTGGCGCCATGGCCAACACCTTCTTCCTCGCCCTGGGGCTCGACGTCGGGGACTCGCTCGTGGAGCCGGACCGGGTGGAGATGGCCCGTGAGCTCATGGAACGTGCCGGCGACCGGCTCGTGCTCCCGGTGGACTGCAGGGTCGCCCCCTCCATCGACGCCGAGGCGACGGTGCGGGTGACGGATCGGGACGGGGTGAAGGCGGGTGAACGGATCGGCGACATCGGGCCGGAGACGGAGGCCCTCTTCAAGGAGATCGTGCTGGATGCCCGCACGGTGGTCTGGAACGGGCCCATGGGAGTCTTCGAGCTGGAGCCGTTCGCCCACGGGACGCTGGCGGTGGCCCGGGCGGTGGCACAGGCCACCGACGCCGGTGCGACCTCCGTCCTGGGGGGCGGCGATTCGGCAGCCGCAGCGGAGGCGGCGGGGGTCACCGGGCGGCTGTCCCACGTGAGCACGGGAGGTGGCGCCTCGTTGGAGTTCCTGGCGGGGGAGACCCTTCCGGGCGTGGCGATCCTGTCCCAGGAGGAGACATGAGAAGGGTCGTGGCGGGAAACTGGAAGATGAACCACGGGCCGGAAGCCACGCGGGATTTCCTGTCCCGCTTCCAGGCGCCCGAGGGTCCGGGGGCGCCCCGTGTGCTCCTCTTTCCGCCTGCGCTCTCGTTCGCGGCGGCGGTGGAATCGGCGGGGCCTGGCGTCGAGCTGGGCGTGCAGAACATCCACGAGGAGGTGTCCGGCGCCTTCACCGGCGAGATCTCCGGGGAGATGGCCCGGGAGGCGGGGGCGACCCTCACCCTGGTGGGCCACTCGGAGCGGCGGCATCTGTTCGGGGAGGGCGATGATCGGGTGGCGGCCAAGGTCCGGGCCGCCGTGAACGCGGGCCTCGTACCGGTGGTCTGCGTCGGCGAAACGCTGGCAGAGCGCCGCTCCGGTCGGCTGTCGGAGGTGCTCCTGAGGCAGTTGGATGCGGTGCTGGGCGTCCTGGAGCCCCGTGCTTCGTGGCTCCTGGCGTATGAGCCGGTCTGGGCCATCGGCACCGGCGAGACGGCGACACCCGGCGATGCGTCGGAGGCCCACGGTCTCCTGGGTGATCACCTCGCGGAGTCCGGGTGGGACCGGGACGGGGTGCCGATCCTCTACGGGGGGAGCGTCAAACCGGGCAACGCCGCCGAGCTCATGTCGGCGGAAGGGGTGGACGGGGTGCTGGTCGGCGGAGCGAGTCTGAAGGTGGACGATTTCACCGCCATCGCGGCGGCGGGACGGGAGTGACCCGCGGGGGTGGCGAACAGTTGACACCGGACGGTCTTCGCAACGACGTTTTCGTGCTACACCAACGCCTTTCATCCCCCTGCGGATCATGTACGGTTTCCTGCTCTTCCTGCTCATTCTCGACGGTCTCTTCCTGAGCGTCGTCATCCTCCTGCAGTCCGGAAAGGGCGGAGGTCTGGCGGCCATGGGGGGCAGCGGGACAACGCCCACCGAGGGGATTCTGGGCGGGCGCCAGGCAACCAACCTCCTCACCCGTGCGACGTGGACATCGGGCGCCGCCTTCATGGTTCTGGCGCTGGTGCTCGCCATCCTGTCCTCCCGGGCCAGCTCCGCACCGTCCTCCATCATCCGACCGGACGCGCCGGCGGCCACCCAGCCGACCCCCGTGCTTCCGGGGCTGGGCGGGGATACGGAACCCGCAGGCGGTACGGGGGGCGAAGCTCCCCCGGCGGCAGACCCGGGTACGGGTACGGGCAACGGCGGAAACTGAGCCGGCCTCCCCGCCGGTGGACCTCCTCCGGATCTTCCTGAGGGCTCGGGCCCTGGAGGCCGCCCTGGCGGTGGAGCGACGACAGGGCGTCCCGGCAGGGTACGAGGGAGTGGATCCGGGTCGTCGAACCGCCGAGCTCCCCCTGAGCCCCGCGCTCCCGGCGGCGGCCTCCCTCCGGGCCGCTTCGGACGGCACCGGCGACCTCTTCTCGCTCCGGGTGGGCTCACCTGCCGCGGCGCTGGCCATGGGTGCCAGCCCCGAGGAGCTGCTCCGCCAGGCCATGGGGCGTGCCACCGCCCCCGCCGAGGGCCGGGACCCGGGCGGGTTCCCCACCGATCTCCGGCGAGGCCTCCTGGCGCCGGTGTCCCTCCCCGGCACCCTGTTGGAGGTCATGGCCGGTGTCGCGCTGGCATTGCGGCGTCGACGAGAGCCCAGGGTGGCCCTGGTGGTGGACGACACGGCGGGAAGCGGCTCGGGAGACTGGCACGAGGGCCTCAACTTCGCCGCCGTGGCCGGGGGGCCCCTCGTGGTCGTGAACGACGATACCGCCCGCTCCCCCACCGATTCCGCCGTGGAAGCCATGGCCGAGCGCGCCGACGCGTACGGCTTTCGTGTGCACCCGGTCCAGGCCTGCGATCCCCGGGCGATCCTGGAGACCTGCCGCACCGCGGTGGAGGCGGCCAGGCAGGGCGACGGGCTGCAGGTGGTGGATGTCCGTCCAGATGGGTCCGATCCCATGGAGACCCTCCTGGTTCAGGCCCGGGAGGAGGGCCGGAGCGAGGTCGACGGGCTCACGGAGGAGGCCGCCCGGGAGGTGGCCGCGGCCCTGGAGCGGGTCCGGTCCGAGGCGCCGCCGCCTGTGGAGGCGGTTCTCCCGGCTCGTCTCCCTGTCCCCGCCCGGTCGCCGCATCGGGTCCGCACGCCCCGTCCCTGGAGTTGACCGTGGTCCCCACGCCGCCCGAACACGTGAGCCGGACCCGCAAGGGCGAGCCGGTCACCTTTCTGGAAGCCATCGCGGAAGCCCTCTGGGAGGAGCTGGAGCGGGATCCCGACGTCTTCCTCATGGGTGAGGACATCGGGGCGTACGGCGGGGCCTTCAAGGTGACGCGCGGATTCCTGGAGGCCTTCGGAGAGGAGCGGGTCATCGACACGCCCATCTCCGAAGGAGGCTTCACCGGTGCCGCCGCCGGAGCGGCCCACATGGGACTGCGACCGGTGGTGGAGATGCAGTTCATGGATTTCATCTCGCCGGCGTACGACGTCCTCACGAACTACATCGCCACCTCCGCCTACCGGGGGGCGGGGCCCCTGCCACTGGTGGTGCGAGGACCGGTGGGCGGCGGCAACCGCGGGGGCCCGTTCCACTCCCAGAACGTGGAGATGGCCTTCTTCCACACCCCGGGCCTCAAGATCGTCTACCCCAGCACCGCCCGGGACGCGAAGGGGCTGCTGAAGGCCGCCATCCGCGACGACGGACCGGTGATCTTCGAGGAGCACAAGGGACTCTACCGGGCCCCCGATCTTCGGGAGACCCTCCCGGACGAGGACCTCGTCATCCCGCTGGGGAAGGCCCGGACCGTGAGGGACGGGTCCGACGTCACGGTGGTGACGTACGGGCTCATGGTGCATCGCACCCTCGAGGCCGCCGCGATCCTGGAGTCGGAGGGGATCTCCGTCCAGGTGGTGGATCTCCGGACCCTCCTCCCCCTGGACGAGGATCATCTGGTGGCGTGTCTGCGCGGAACGGGGCGGATGCTGGTGGTCCACGAGGACACCCGCACCGGGGGAATCGCCGGCGAGATCGCCATTCGCATGAATGAACGGGCGTTCGAATGGCTCGACGCGCCGGTGCTCCGGGTCACGGCGGTGGACTCGCCCGTGCCCTACGCCGGGGTCCTGGAAGACGTCTTCCTGCCCTCGGTGGAGGATATCGCGGAGGCGGTGCGTTACCTGGCTCGGTACTGACCCGTCTTCGCCGGTCCCACAGGGCTCCGGCGGGGCTTGGTCTTGCCGGGGCCGTTCGGTAAACTCAGGCGTTCTTCATCTCAACCGAATCGGAGAAGCGAGCGTGGCCCGCATCGAAGTCCCTATGCCCCAGATGGGAGAGTCCATCGCCGAAGGCACCGTCTCCCGTTGGCTCAAGGAATTGGGTGACACGGTCGAGCGGGACGAACCGATCCTCGAGATCTCAACCGACAAGGTCGACGCCGAGATCCCCTCTCCCTCGGCGGGTACCCTGGTGGCCATCGAGGTGAGTGAGGGCGAAACGGTGGAGGTGGGAACCGTCGTAGCCTACATCGATTCGGACGGGGGTGCGCCGGACCGGCCCGCCGGCGACGAGCAGGCTTCCGGGTCCAGCGAAAGCGCAGGGGAGCCCGAGTCCGAGTCCAGCGTCCAGGAGACCACCGGTGGCGCTGCCACTGCATCCGGCGGTGCCGCGG
>JARRPL010000231.1:0-5245 GCA_037382905.1 Gemmatimonadota bacterium
GGCGATGCTCGCCTTCATGACGTCCCGGACCCGGAGGCCCTGTTCGAAGGCGTGGCGGATCCCTGCCGGCGCCTCCGTCTCGCCCTCCCGGAGGACGTAGGCGATGCGCTTCATGTCCGTGTAGAAGTCCAGGAAGCCCACCCCCCAGTCGATCATGAGGAGGTCGCCCCGCTGGATGATCGTCTCGTCGGAGGTGGCGGCAATGCCGTCGGGTCCGGTGATGTAGACCGAGGGCATGTCGAAGGAGGAGTCCAGACCCCGCTCCAGGAGCTGGTCCCACATCCACCAGGCGACGTCGGCCAGGGTGGTGACGCCGGGGGTGATCACCTCGTTGGAGAAGGCCCGCTCGGCGATCTCCCGGCTGATCTCCCCCGCCTCGGCGAAGGTGGCGATCTCGATGGCGGTCCGGGTGGAGCGGAAGTCGGATACGAGCTTCTCGGCGGAAACCAGCCGCTCGGCGTACGTCGGGCCCAGCGTCTCCCTGAGGTGCAGATACGAGGTGTGGGAGAGCCCGTCGGCGCCGCCGATGGACTCCGCCATGTTCACGCCGATCCGCTCCGGGTCACGCTCCGCCACGAAGGCCGCCAGCTCGTCGGCGGAACCGAAGCGATCGTAGACCCCGCACCCCTCCAGCATCCCCCCGCTGGCCCCGAGGACCACCCGCTCGATGCGCTCTCCGCCCCGGTCGGTGAAGACGTAGTAGGCCCACCCGCCCACGTAACCCCGGCCCAGGGCCTCGTACAGCGGGTCGTGGAGTCCCTCCCGCATGACGGTGATCCACATGTCGACATCGTTCGCCCGCATGGCGCCGGGGAGCACGTGGTCGAACTTCTCCCCGCGAATCTGACACATGCGCTCCCAGCGGCGGCGGGCCTCCTGGGCGTCGGCGGGTGCAGGTCGGATCGCCTCCGCCGTGAGGAGGCCGAGGAGCAGCAGGCCGACCCCGCTCCATCGGTTCAACCCGGCGGTCCGGCCCCGGCCCCCGCCAGCGGGTCGTCTTCCCCGCCGGTCGTCCCCCCGACCTTCCTCCGCCCTGTTCGTCCCGGTCCTCCGCGGCCGACTCACTCGGAGACCACCTGCTGGCCCGGCCAGTCCCCCCGCATCACGATCACCTCGCCGTCGCTCACCACCATGAGGACGTCCTGCACCACGCCGATGTCCTGGAGGGGATTCCGCTCCAGGACGATGAGGTCCGCCTCGAGTCCTTCCTGGATCCGGCCCGTCCGGTCCGAGATGCCGAACAGCTCGGCGGCGGTGGTCGTCGCCGCCTGGAGCGCTTCTCCCGGCGTCATGCCGATCTCCACCAGCTCGAGAAGCTCGTGGGCCAGCGTGGTGGTGCTCTCGGGCCCGTACCCGGTATCGGTGGCGGCGACGATCCTGACCCCCGCCGCGTGGGCGTTCCGGGCCATCTCCTGCACCCGGGGGAGCATGTGGCGCCCTCGGATGTTCAGGGCCGCATTGTCGTAGTCCCCGCCGGGGATGGTCAGGTCCCGCACGATGGCGATCGTGGGGACGAGAAAGGTGCCCCGCTCCGCCATGATCCGAAGGGTCTCGGGGCTCAGATACGTCCCGTGCTCGATGCTCCGGACCCCCGCCAACACCGCGTCCCGACCCCCGTCGTCTCCGTGGGCATGGGCCGCCACGGGGACGCCGGCCTCCCGGGCCGTCTCCACGATGGCCGTGAGCTCCTGGAGGGAGTAGAACCGCTTGCGGGGATCGGTGTTCGGAAGCCCGGCCCGCTCGGTGGCGTTGGTCTTCACGAAGTCCACGTCCCGGGAGACCAGGGCCCGGGTCATGGCTCGTACCGCCGCCTCACCCTGGATCCCCCCTTCCATGAGGTACCCCAGCTCGGGGTGGTCCTGGAAGAACTCCTCCGCTGCAGGCGGCCGCACGTGATACCCCGCCGCCAGGAGCTCCGGCGCCGAAAGGTGATCCGCCCGCTGCAGCTCCCGCAGCCCCACGTCGGCGTAATGGGAGCTTCCCATGCTCCGCATGGTGGTGACGCCGCTCCGGAGGGCCCGGAGTGCCTGATCCGCAGAGCCGACGTGCACGTGGCCGTCCATGAGCCCGGGAGCGACGTACCGGCCCATGAGGTCCACGGTGCGGGTCCCGGCGGGTGCGTCGGCGGCACCGTCCACGATCCCCGTGATCCGGTCTCCCGTCACCAGGATGGACACGTCCTCCCGGACCGTGCCCGTGGTCACGTCCACCAGGTTGGCATGGGTAAGGACCAGGTCCTGGCCATGCAGGGCACCGGGTGTGCCCAGGGCGGGAGCGAGGGCGAGGATCCCGGCGAAGAGGAGGGTGCGTACGCGCATGACAGGGAAACTCCTGAAGAGGGGCCGGCGGGTGGCCGCCAACGTGCCGGTGCCGTCCCGGCGGTGCAAGGTGGGTGGCGGAACGCCCCCGTCCGGCACAGTATGCACCCCCGACGGCCCCGACCTGCCCGCACCCAACCCAAGACCAACCCTGTGAAGACGCTAGAGAAGGAAGCTCAGATCCCCGGCCGGATCGTTATCTCCTGGACCATGTCCGGTGGGATCCTCTTCGGCATGCTCGGTACGATCCTGACCCTCACCCAGCAGCTTCCTGGCTTCGACTTCTTCGTCACCCTGTCGGGGATGTTCCTCTTCGGCGCGGTGGTGGGCCTGCTCCACGGGCTGGTGCTGGCGGTGTTCTCCAAGCCCGCCGACATCTCGTTCATCGAGTCGGCCAAGAAGGCGGGGCTGGGGCTGCTCTACTCCCTCCTGGCGGCGCCGGTGGCCTTCCTGGTGACCATGTGGATCGGGTTCGCCGTGTACTACCAGCTGGACCCGAACTTCAGCCGGCTCCTGGGAGCCATCATCGGGGCGTGGATCGGCCTTGCGGTCCTGGTCTGGACCGCCTGGGAGACGTGGCGGGCCATCCGCGTCATCGTCGCCGCCTGGTCCGACTTCGTCCTGGTGGCGGGGATCGTCGCCGTGGTCTTCCTGGTCCTGGTCTGGTTCTTCGACGCCTTCTCGCCCTTCGTCTTCGAGCAGGACTACAACCTGCGTCAGGCCATCTTCGTCGCTGGCGGGGTCTCGGTCCTCATCGTGGGGCCCGTGACCACCCTCGCGGCCGTGGGGCTCCGTCGTTTCGTGAAGCTGCAGCGGCTCATCGACCGCCTCGAGCACGAGAGCTGAGGCCGACTCGCATTGCCCCGGGGTCCTGGTCCGTCAGGGCTCGCCGCCGTCCCGTCCTGCCAGCCACCCCCGCACCGCCGCGGCGCCCCCCACCGCCAGGGTGAGAGGCAAGACCACGCCCGTCACCAGGAGGCCGAACTCGTCGTGGAGGGCATGGTCGGTGGCGTGGAGAATGAGGTAGGTCATATAGGCCGCGTAGTAGAGGAGGAAGACGCTCCCCTCCGCCCGACTGATGGACCAGCCTGTCACGAAGACCGGCAGGCAGATCAAGGCCACCGCCATCATGACGGGGAAGTCCAGGGCGTACATCCCCGGGGACACCGGGATTCCCCCGGAGACGGCGGCGCCGGCGCCGAGCACGCCCAGGGCGTTGAAGACGTTGCTCCCCACCACGTTCCCCACGGCCAGATCGCGCTCGTCCCGCAGGCTCGCCGCCACCGAGGTGGCGAGTTCCGGTAGCGACGTGCCCGCCGCCACCACGGTGAGCCCCACCACCACGTCGTTCACTCCCATCCGGGCCGCCACGCCCACCGCCCCCTGCACGAGCTGGTCCGCCCCTACGGACAACAGCACCAGGCCGCCGACACCGAAGGCCACCGCCACCGGCCATCGGTCCCGATAACGCTCCGGCTCGTCGCCGGGGACGGCGGTCGCACGCTGGCGTCGGGCCAGCAGCCCCAGGAACACCAGGTACAGGAGGAGAGCCGCCAGGAGGATGATTCCGTCGGGACGGCCGATCCGTCCGTCCAGCCCCAGCACCAGCGGAGCCGCCGACGCCAGGACCATGAGGGGAACGTCGAGCCGGATCAGCTGGGAGCGGACCATCAGCGGCGTGATCACCGCCGAGAGCCCCAGGATCACCAGGATGTTGAAGACGTTGCTCCCGATGACGTTCCCCAGCGCCACCCCTCCCTGACCCAGGAGCGCCGACTCCACGCTCACCGCCACCTCGGGGGTGGAGGTCCCGAAGGCCACCACGGTGAGGCCGATGAGGAGGCTCGAGACGCCTGCTCGACGGGCCAGCCCCACGGCACCCCGGACGAGCCCCTGGGCGCCGACCACCAGCAGGACGAGCCCCACCAGAACACGGATCAGGTCGAGGGTCATGGCGTCCGGGGGCGGCGGAGGTGAGGCATCATGGGGACGGAGGGGCGACGGGAGTCACGCTCCCTCCGTACGCTGCTCCAGCCGACGGATGAAGACGTCCATGACCCGCCGGTAGAGCTCGAATCCCAGGACCGCATCCTCCACCCCGGCATCCACGTTGGGGTTGTCGTTCACCTCCACCACCAGCACCTGACCCTCCACCTCCTTGAGGTCCACCCCGTACAGGCCGTCTCCCACGAGCCGCGCCGCCCGGACCGCCGTCTCCATCACCTCCGCCGGTGCCGCCTCGACCCCGAGCGTGTCCACGCGCCCCTCCCGCACACGCCCTCGGGCGGAGTGGTCCAGGATCTGCCAGTGCCCCCGGGACATGTGGTAGCGGCACACGAAGAGAGGCTCCCCCGCCAGGACGCCCACCCGCCAGTCGAAGGGGGTGTAGGTGTAGGACTTGGCCAGGATAAGCTCCGAATCCTTGAAGAGGGGCGCCGTGCGCTCCTCGAGCTCCTGCCGGCTCCCCACCTTGAAGACCCCGCGGGAGAACGAGCCGTCGGGGATCTTCAGCACCATGGGGAACCCCAGCTCCTCCACCGCACGGTCCAACTCCCCCTTCCCCACCACCACGCTTCTGGGCGCCGCGATCCCCTCCCGACGAAGGAGCTCCGCCAGGAAGATCTTGTTGGCGCACCGGAGGATCGAATCGGGATCGTCCATCACCACCAGACCCTCGGCCTCCGCCCGTCGGGCGAAGCGGTACGTGTGGTGATCCACCCCCGTCGTCTCCCGGATGAAGAGGGCGTCGTACTCCGGGAGGAAGGAGAAATCCCGGCGGGTGACGAGCTCCGCCTCGACGTTCCGCTCCCGGGCCGCCCGCAGGAAGAGCTCGAGAGCCCTTGCGTCGGAGGGGGGAAAGGGTTCCTCGGTATCGTGCAGGATCGCCAGGTCGTAGCGGGCGGTCCGACGGCCCCCGGGCCGGAACC
>JARRPL010000232.1:0-5988 GCA_037382905.1 Gemmatimonadota bacterium
ATCTTCTCGTCGCACCTCGCCGAGCTGGCGGAGACCTTGAGGAACCACGGTCGAGTGCGGTTCGCGTGCTTCGATGCCGACCTGAGGGCGGAAACCCCTCGCTATCCCTACCGCCTCGCAGATGGTGTATCCGATCAGCGACTGGGGATGGTCCTGCTCCGGCAGGCGGGTGTCCCGGAACTGATCGCCCGTCTGGCTCGGGGATAGGAGTTGCAGACGGAGTCGTAGTGATGCCTCACACGACGGGGGGGCCGGGCCCGACCAGATCCACCTCGAAAGGTCCCGCCGAAAGACCGTCCGGTGCGGCCTCCACCCCACCCTCGGGCGCCGCTGCCGAGGCGGAGAAGCCCTCCGACTCGGTGATGCGCAGCGTGACGCCCCGGAGGTCGTACGTCGCCTCCGAGGCGGACGTCCGACTCAGCCCGCTCACCGCCTGGAGAAAGGCCCACCGATCGAAGGGGTCGGGGTCGGGCTGGAAGGGGCGGCCGTCTTCCGGCAGGGACGCCTTGTCGGCACCCCGCTGGATCGAGAATGCATCCAGATCGATCCTGTCGCCCCGTCCCGCCACGCTCACCCTGACGCCCGTGGCCCGGGCCGGGCCCAGGACCGAAGCCTGGCGCCCGTCGACGACGACCACGCCGGACGCGCCTACCACCGTCGCCGCTCCGCCGTCCACCACCAGAGCCGTGTTCTCGTCGATCCCGAGGCCGATGGGGGGCGTGTCGGGGTGGATCGTGGCCACGATGAGCCGGCCGATCCGGCCTCGGGCGAGGAAGTGCTGGTCGAGGATCGGCTCGAAGAAGCCCATCCCGGGCCGGAGCTGAACACCCTCGGCATCGGCGGAGCCGGCCACTCCGTGGCTCACGGCCTCCTCCGATCCGCCGCCCGAGATCATGATGCGGCTCATCATGGCGGCGCCGGCGCTGCTCCCGGCGACCACCGCCCCTTCCAGCCATCGCTCCCGCAGGGCCCTGTAGGCTGGCGTCGTGTCCCCCGCCGGGAGGAAGACGTCCAGGATGCGGCTCTGGGACCCCCCTGTGAAGTAGAAGCCGGAGCAGCCTCGGAGCTCGGAGGCGATGATGGGATCGCGGGCTCGGTCCGGCTCACCCTGGGGGAGGAACACCCCGGTCGCCGTCCCACTGCCTCCGTACTCGTCCAGGGTCGCCACCATGCCGGCGATGGCCTCTTCCGGATCGGAGCCGGCGGTGGGGACGACACACACCGGCCCCTCGCCCGAGCGACCCTCGAGGACGGCCTCGAACACAGGCGCGTTGTCCTCCTGGAGGGCTCCTCCCACGATGACGAGCCGGCCGGGATCGGGAGCCGGCGGGGTCGCTTCCGGGGGCTCGCCGCAACCGACGAGGAAGGTGCAGAGGCTCACCGTCGTGAGGACCAGACCCAGGGTGCTGCACTCCGGTTGGAGGGGACGGCGAGCCGGCGCGCTACGGCGACGGCGTTCCAGCCCCGGCGATCGATTCACGACCGTCCCCTCACCCGGGCACCAGGGCGAAGCAGGCGCCCACCGGGTCTCTCAGCACCGCGTAGGCGAGCTCGCCGCTGCTCGTGGTCCTGACGCGGACAATTTCGCCGCCCTCCTCCCGGGCCCGGGCGAGACTCTCTTCGAGATCTCCCACCGGGAGGTAGAGGAGCCACACCGGCGGCAGCCCCTCATTGACCCCCCGGGCGTGGCATGCCCCGGCGACCCCGGTCCCGTCTGCCGTGCAGAGGGCGTAGTCGGCGTAGCTCCCCTCGGCATCCTCCATCTCCACATCCTCGACGGACCAGCCCACCACGTCCCGGTAGAAGTCCCGGGTGGTGGGTGCGTTCGGGCCGGTCAGGTCCAGCCAGGCGATCCGGCCCGTGGACTCGACTCCAGGCCCGGTCATGCTCGACGGGATCGCCTCCGGGGGGACGACGGGGATGAGCCCGAAAGCCGCTCCGTTCGGGTCGACGAGGACCGCCCACTGGCTTTCGCCGTCATCGTCCTCGTGACGCAGCAAGACCCGTCCCCCGAGAGCCACCGCCCGCTCGGCGCTGACGCCCACGTCCTCGACCTGGATGTGGGGCATCCACTGGAGGGGCAGTTCGGCGTACGCCTTCACTCGCTCACCGAGTCCGATGACCGGGATGCCCAGGCTGTTCATGAGATCCTCCCGCCAGAAGGGCGCCGGTCCGGTGGTAAGGACCCGGGAGTAGAACCGCAGCTCCCGGTCGCGGTCCGGTACGGCGATGTCGGCACTCAAGACGGCGCCGGGCCCTGTCTGGAGCGTCGCAGCCACGGTTCGCCTCCTGGGATTCGGGAAGTCGGATATCCGCACACGATTCCCCGTGCGTGACCCCTTACGCAAGCCACCGTCCGGGCGTGCCTCCTCGGAACTACGGGCGATGCAGGCCTGCGGCTCTACGGGCGTCCGCCGCGTGCCGGTGCAGCCCGGGTGTCCAGATCATCTTCGTTCAGGACCTCCAGAGTGGCCAGCGTCGCCGCCCCCTCCTGTTCGGACCCGTCGCTACGGCCGCTGAGGAGCCGCCGTCGACGTGTGCCCCGAGACGATCCGCCACCCCTCGGGCCCCCGCTCCATCGTCATCGAGATCACCCCGCCGAACTCGAAGGCCGACGGTCCCTCTCCCATCGTCGTGAGAAACCGCATCGTGGCCGAGGCCCCCGCCGCACCGACGGGCCGGATCGAGGTCTCGTCGTACTCGGTGCGGATGCTCATCCCGGCCGGGAGGGACGACAGGCTGGTGGCCACATCGGCCGCCGACCGATACCGGACCTCCCCGTCCTCCAGCCAGATGAAGCGTCCGTCGTCCACGTATAGATCGGACAGGCCGAGGGTGTCACGGGCGTCCAGGGCGGCGCGATAGGACTCCAGGAAGACGCCGACCTCGGCTGCAACATCTACCGGACCGTCTTCCTCCTCCCGGGGCTCGGCCGGTGGCTGGCAGGCTGCGAAGGCAACGATCGTGGAGATCGACAGGACTCTTCTCACCTTCTCCTCCCTCGCCGCAAGCGGCGCTCGTTGACCTTGGTCACTCCACCGATCAACTCTCGGCCTTGCTCGTCATCGCCTCGTCGGCGGCCTTGGCCAGACTCCGTCCCGCGGCGACGTCCACCACGGCCAGCACTCCTCCGCCGAGGTACCCCAAGGCGTATTCCGCCGTGGAGACCCGGTCGATCTCGTTTTCCTCGGCGAGAGAGGGGAGGAGGGCCTCGTAGAAGACGTTGGCCCCGGCGAACCCGATGTTGGCCACGACGAAGACGAGGGCCAGCGCCAGAGCGGTCGTGTACCCCCAGTAGGCGGTCGCCGTCGTCTCGCCGAGGTCCCGGGCGACCACCGTGGAGCAGTAGACCGGCAGGAAGGCGGCCATGATGGTGGTGGCGAAGGCCGAGTTCGCCCGGTCGTAGCGGGCCCAGGCCCGGAGCGGGCCGGATCCACATCCCAGGCGGCCCCACACGGTGGGACGTGGGTCCGGCGGGCTTACGAGGCGGCCTCACATCGCGATGCTCGTGGCGTGGATCCCTTCCCCCAACACGAACCGGGATCCGACGGCCCCGACGACGGCGGTCCGGCGGTCGAGGTCGAGTCCGGCTCGGAGGCGCAGGAGGGGCTCGATTCCGGTGCAGTGCCCGGCCATGAGGTGGTGGACTTCGATGGACCGCAGGTGGTCGGCGGTCCATTCCAGCATCTCGTCCGAGGCGTTGAAGAGGTGCAGGCCGCCCATGAGGGCGTGGATCGGAGCGTCGTCGATCGTCTTCTGGATCTGCTCGAGGAGGTTCACGACCCCGGAGTGGCCGCACCCGAGCAGGACGATGTGCCCCTCGTCCGTGACCACGGTGAGGCCCTGGCTCTCCGGGACGTGGTCCTGCACCCACTCGCCGTCGACCAGTATCCGCGTGTCCCCGTAGCGCTGCTCCTCGTGCACCCGGTCCACCGGGCCCGTCACCCAGATCGAGGGCAGGATCTCGGCGGGTCCAGAGTGCTCGACGATCTCGACGCCGGCGGCCTCGAGGCTGTCACGAACCGCGATCATCTGGTTGGAGTCGACGAGCTCACCGTTTCGCAGGGCCTGCCGCCGGAGGAAGATCCCCTCCGCCACGTGCACGCGCTGCATGGAGTCCGGGTTCTTCGCCCGGAGGTCCCGGAGTAGAGGCAGGAGGCCCGTCGTGTGATCGAAGTGGAAGTGACTCAGAACCACGTCGGTCACGCAGGAGAGGTCGATGCCCAGCACGTCCGCGTTCCGAAGGACGGTGTCGGGGTATCGGCCGGCATCGAACAGGACGCACTGCCCATCCGCCTGAACGAAGGCCGACAGACCCCACTCTCCCACCGTGGCGCCGCTGGCGAGGTTCGAGGACAAGATCGTGACGGTCACGTCGTCCGCCGTGCGAGGCGCGCCCCGTTCCACGGCGAACGATGAGGTCGAGGAGGCGCCCACGAGGGCGGTGAGCAGGATCCCGACGATCAGGGTGTGACGCATGAGAGCCCCTCGGGTTCAGGTGCCGTTCAGGGGATGCGGAGTGCTGGCGGGCCATGAGGATAGGACTCGGACCCGGAGCGCGCACTGCTGGGGCGGAGCCGCGTCGGTAGGCCTGTGTCCAGCGGAGCTCCGCTGGTGGGCGCCAAAGGGGAAGTCATGAAGTCATCGCGGCGAGCCCGCCGACTGGGAATCATGGTCAGCCTCCATCATCCCGACGCCCGGCGCGAACATTGCGACCGCCTTCCGAGTCTCCAAGGACGTCGACCTGTCAGGGACGGCTGTGCCTGCCGGCCGCTACCGCAGCAACGAACGGGGTCGCGGTGATGCGAGCGAACCGGGGAAGGGGGGCTCCGGCTTGCCAAGGGGCGGGAAGAGGGCACCTTCGGGGCGTTCCGGAGCGGGCGGACCGGGCAGCGGAAGTCCGAGAGGCGAGGATGCGCAAATGAGTCACGAGCATGGCGGAGTGGGCGGGCGGAGGCGCAGCGGGGGTGGGAGGCAGAGGCCAGAAGGGGAGGTCGAGGTGCCGCAGGATCCGGCGGACGACGGGGGACCGGTGAGGAAAGCGACGATTCGCACGTCCCAGGACTCCGGGGCGCCCCCGCCGACGGCTGCGGGACGCAGCGACTATGCCCTGGGCTTTTCGGCCGGATTGCTACCGGGTTGGGGCCCGTGAGGGGCGGGGGCCGGAGGGGGACCGGGTGCCCCCGTTGGTTGCGGACTCCAGTGCGGCCCGTGGCCCTCTTCCGTGGACGGGTCCGTATGGGGAGGCTCGGGAGCAGACGCTGGCCGAGGTCCAGGCGATTTTGGAAGGCGCCCTGAGGGAGGTGGAGGGTGTTGCCAGGTCGACGGACCGGATCCTGGGCCCCCTCCCCGTCACGACGCCGGCGCAGGAGGCGGATCTCCGCCGCTTCCTGGCGGCCAGTCACCTGGCCCGGGCCCGGGCGGTGGGCACGCGGGTCGAAGACGGCGCGCGTCTGGACTCCCTCCTGGCCGAGGGCGCCCTCGTCGAGCTCGAGGACAGCACCGAGCACTTCATCGTCCGGCCCCGGGTTGCGCCCGCATACGTGGTTCCGGAGATGCGTGCCCTCCTCCACACCCTCGGCCGCAGATTCCAGGCCCGCCTCGCCGAGCTGGGCGTCCCGCCGTACCGCATCGAGGTCACCAGCGCCCTCCGCACGTCGGAGCACCAGGCCCGCCTGCGTCGCACCAACCCGAACGCCGCGGCGGGGTTGAGCTCCCACGAGTTCGGGGCGACGGTGGACCTGTCCTACGCGGCCTTCGCGCCGCCGGCCGAGCGGCCCGTGGCCTTCCCGGATCCCGGCGTGGACCCGTTCCGCCCGTTCCTGGATCGCTACACGGAGCTGGCCCTCGAGTCCGTCTCCGCCCGGAAGTCCCGGGAGCTGGGCCGCATCTTCAGCGAGGTGCTCCAGGAGGTCCAGGCCGAAGGGCTCGCCGTGGTCATCTACGAGCGGCAGCAGACGGTGTACCACGTGACGGTGGTCGGCGTGG
>JARRPL010000233.1:0-5240 GCA_037382905.1 Gemmatimonadota bacterium
GGTATGGGGAGCAACCCGCGGACCGGCGTCGGGTGGGCTCAGGGGCCACCTTCAGGCCATCGTCGTGTGCTCATCTCCCGGCCGGGGGTGGCCCGGGGCGGGCCGTTGGGCGTCGATCCACGACGACTGGACGTCCGTGGCCCCGAGGACACGCTCCCACTCGTCCGTCGTGAGGTCCGGTACCGCCAGGAGCAGTCGTGTCGCCACGGTGTCCGTTGCGGTGGCGTCCCCTTCGGTCAGCCGTAGGAGATGCCGGAGTACATCCGTCGCCTCCGGGGGTGGGAGGGTCGCCAGGGCCTGTGCGGCGAAGCGGGCCGCGAGCATCGGCGCGAAGGCCGGGTCCGGGAGGTTGACGCGGGCGCCGTCCGGGAGGACGGTGTCGGGCTCCCACCCCTGAGCGGCGTTCAGGCGGACCACGGCGTCCACGGGACATCGGAGGAGCGAAGCCAGGTGCGCGAGGGTGTGGGTCGGTCCGACCTCCGCCGGGCTCGGCAGCTTCATGGGCCCTCGGTCCCGGAGGTCGTAGAGTTCTCCAACGACGTGGGTGGGACAGAATTCGGGCCGATTCGGGTCCTGCTCCAACCGAAGCGTCACGGCTTTCACGTCGAACGCCTCGCCCCACCACCGTTCGCGCATGGCGTGGACCCGTGCGGTGCTCAGCGCACAGAAGGTGGGGTCCTGGATGTTGTGCGCTGCCCGAAGGGCGGCGTCGAGTGCCGCGGTCACCCGTCCCCCGTCGGTGGCGTCCACGACCCGGGCCGCCTCGGCCAACGCCAGGCAGGCCTGCGTACGGAAGCCCGCGAAGCCGTAAGGGATCGTGAGTGCGCGGTCCAGCAGGGCCCCGGCTTCGTCCGGAGCCCCCATCGCCCAGTGCGCTTCGGCCAGGGCGCCCAGACGGCGCAGGTAGTGACCCCACGGGTCCCCCTTGCCTCGTTCGGGTGCCAGCTCCGCCGCCTCGTCCATGGTCCGTTCCCGAAGTTGCCGCAGCTCCCCCGCGGGACCAGGGTCTCCCGGTCCCGATCTCCGGGCCAGGGCTGCGATCCGCACGCCTTCACGGAACTGAACGCCCTCGCTCGAGAGCGCCGCCGTGACCAGGTCGACGAGCCGTGCCCGAACCCACTGCGGGTCGGGCATCGACAGGACCGGGTGGAGCAACAGCGAGAGCGATCGGTTGCGATAGTAGGCGTACTCGTTCGACCCGAGCATCGAGATGTAGCGCTGGAGGGGGGCCGTGTTGTTCGCGGGGTCGAGGGCCGCAAACGCCACCAGCAGGGGCCCGTCCTGCTCCGCCAGAAAGGCCGGCCCTTCATCACCGAGCCCCTCCAGGCTGAGCGGTTCCACCCCGGTCACGCCGCCTCCCCCGAGCCGTTCCAGGATCATGTTGATCATGAACTCGTCCGGGGGAGGGGGGAGGTCGGACGCCGGTGTCGCCGCGCCGTTCGGGAGCGACGCGAGACGCTCGAGGAGCGGGGCTGTCTCCGCAGTGATGGGCATGGCGGCGACCCGGTCCCGAAGGGCAAGCGCTTCCGTTTCGGCCGACTCCGTGGCGAGCCACGCCGAGGTCAGAAGGGCCACCGAGTCCCACGGGGGATCGGGCTCCAGCACCGCCAACGCCTGCTCCGCCGCCCGGAGCCTCCCCTCCCTGGCGAGCTCGAACACCCGCCGGGGCTTTCGCTGTTCGTGGCGAAGCGTCTCGTCGGCCAGCACCGCCCGGACCCTGAAGGTGGCTTCCGCGTCGTGGCCGGAGTCCTTCATCCGGTCCGCCAGGAAGGCCCGGATCACGTCGTGAAGCCGTATGCTGCGGGCCTGGAGATCCAGCTCCAGGAGGGAGAGGTCCGCCAGCCGGTCGATCAGCTCCTCCGTATCGAGGCGCTCCAGGCCCCAGAGCACGCCGATGGCGTTGAGGGGGACGTCGATGTCCGGGGGGAAGTGGGACAGCTCGAAGTAGAGCCTGGTCGTCGGGTCGTCCAGGTGCTCGAGGCTCACGCCCATGGTCCGGGCCACGGCCTGGTTCCGTTCTCTGGGATCACGATGGTCGAACGCCGTGAAGCCACGCCGCGTGAGGGCGTGGTCCAGGTACTCCAGAGCCCCGTCGAGGCTGTCGCCGCGCTGGATGCGCTGGCGCAGGGTGGCCGATGCCAGCCGGAGGAGCAGCGGCCACTCGCCGAGGCGGCGGGCCAGCTCCCGGATGGGCTCGAGATGGCCCGGCCCCAGTTCCAGGCGGGCGCACAGCATCGAGACCGCTTCGTCCGTGGTCATCTCCCGTACGCTCAACACCCGGTCCGCATCGACGGCGAGTTCCTTGATCCGGGTCGTGACCACGCAGGAAAGGCCCTTCGCCGCGTCCAGAAACGGGCGGAGATCGACTTCGTTCCACGCGTCGTCGATCACCACGAGGCAGTTCTTGTCCTTCAGACGCTCCCGCAGCGCCGTGGTGGCGTCCTCGATGTCGACGAAGCCGGGACGCGTCCCGGTCAGTGCGGCGTAGAGCTTCGTGAGGCCGCCCCGGACGTCCGGTTCCTCGCCCAGGGTGACCCAGAGAACCCCGTTGCTGAAGGTGGTGAGGACGTCATCGGTGTGGCACAGCGCGGTGGCGATCGTGGTCTTGCCGAACCCTCCGGCCCCGTGCAGGACAGTCAAGCCCGGGATGGGATTCTCCCCGGCATCCCGCACGGCGTCGAGGAGCGCGGAGCGCAGGGCAGGACGTCCGACGTGCCCCCGGGGGAGCTCCGGCGCCGAGAAGGGCACGCGCTCCTGTTGGCAGGGTGCGCGAAGATGGGCGACGAAGGTGTCCCACTCCTTCTTCGGGTCGTAGAAGTGCTGTCGGCTCATCCAGCGAGGGAGCGCCTCGATACCGAGTTCGGCGTCCGGAGCACCCTTCACGGGGTAGACGCAGACCCCCTGGGCCCGGGCGTATCGCCATTCCGCCCGGCACGCCGTGGACTCCAGCGCCGCGGGGGTCATCACGAGCACGACAAATTCGACCTCGTCGAGGCTACGAGTGATCTGGTTCCACCAGTCCTTCCCGCCTTCCATCTCGTAGCGATCCCGCCAGAACTCGAGGTCCGGGGCCTCTGCTTCCAGTCGAGCGCAGAGATGATCGGCCGCCGCCTCGCCGTCGGCGCGGGCGTAGGACACGAAGATCTTCGGCCGTCCCGGCATGTCGATTCCTCCCTGATGGTGGGGCGCGGCTCAACCGGCGACTCCCGATATCGGTGCGCCTATTGTGCGGAGGCAGACAGCCTCTCGCCAGCGCGTTCTTCCGCAGGATCGGGCTGGCCACCGCAGAGGTTGCCGGCCGCGCTTGTCTTCCGCCGGATCCGGTCCTAGCCTGTCCCCTCCGGCCCAACATCCTGGAAGGACGGCGATGTCGAAGATCGAGCGTACTGAACAGTCCCCTCGGCACTTCGTGGGAATCCGGCGCAAGGTCCCCACGGCTGAGCTGCCCGGGTTCTTCGCGGAAGCGTTCCCCAAGGTGATGCGGTGGCTGGCGGAGAGGGACATCGCGCCGGCCTCGGCGCCCATGTCGATGTGGTGCGGGATGGATATGGAATCGGGCATCGCCGACACCCACGCCGGGTGCTTCGTGGAAGGGGAGGTGGAGGGCGAGGGGGAGATCACCCCCGGTGTGACAGCGGGTGGGGATGTCTTGAAGCTCGTACACCGTGGGCCCTACGACACCATGGGGCGGTCATGGGGCGCGGTGTATGAGCACGCCAAGTCGCTGGGACGTACACCGGGAGCCGGTTGGGAGATCTACGTCGACGACCCGGAGGCGGTCGCGGCGGACCAGCTGCGCACGGAGATCTACCTCCCGTTGGACTGAGGGGCGTCGGGCCGGTGGGGTGACGGGGGTCCAGAAGGCCTCGTGGTCAACCCAGGTCGAAGCGGGCCGGGAAGTGCCTGTCTTCGACCCGTTCAGCGGCGTCCAGGTCGGCCAGCTCCTTCATGAGCGGCATGTTCTCCGGCACGTCCATCTCGGTGAGCGAGGCCAGCGTCTCGTCATCGATGGAGGGCTTGAGGGCGTCCACGGCGTCCCGGCGCAGCGGAAGATCGTACCGGGCGTAGGTGAAGTGGGGCTCCCCGCCGACGAAGTCGTCCCTCAGCGTGCCCAGATCCATGTCGATCTCCCGGTGGGTGTGCCCCGTGGACATCCACTGGGCCATCGTCTCCACGAGGGACGCCGTGTCGTCCATGAGTGAGAGGAGGGACTGCATCGCGCCCTTCGCGGTGATCCAGGTGGGCGCCTTGCCCGGGTCGCCCTTTCCCGTCCCTACCGAGACGATGAGCAGATCGTCGGCACCGGTCTCCCACCCCATTCCATACCCGCTCAGCGTCGCGTACATGAGGGCCTGGAGCGTGGGGTTGTTGTAGGGGCTCACCCCTCCGTCCACGAAGTTCCCCTCCACCGTGCTCCGGCCCTCCTGCTTGCTGACGGTGAGCTTCTCGGGATCGAAGAAGCTGGGCGCCGCCGTGGAGGCCCGTACCACCCGCCAGAGGGGGTAGTCCCGGTTGGAGATCCAGTCGTCCTCGGGTCCAGCCTCGTGGAACCGGGCTCGAGGGTTGTTGCCCAGGGGCCAGGGGCTCCCGGTGTCCATGCGCTTCGTGACCACCAGCAACCCCGTCTGGAGCGCCTCGCTCCCCAGGGTGGTGTCCTCCCCGAAGATCCTCCGGAGGTGCTCGCTCAGCTTCTCGTGGCTGTAGCGGGCCCGGATGATCCCCTTCCGCCAAGGACTCCTCTGGAACACCTCCTTTCCCAGGGCCATGTACAGCTTCGTGAGTTCGTCCACGGACATGCCCAGGGCCAGGGCCGCCGCGATGATGGCGCCGGTGGAGGTCCCGGCGATGAGGTCGAAGTAGTGGGCCAGTCTGAAGTCCTCCCCATCGCCGTGGCGCCGGGCCAGGAGGTCCTCGATCCGCTTCAGGTACCCGAGGGTGACGATCCCTCGCAGGCCGCCTCCGTCCAGGGCCAGGATCCGCTTGGGCCCCCCGGCTTCCATGTGCTGCTCGAGGGTGGGGACGGTGTAGGTCATGGTCTCTCCAGGGTCCCGACGCCGACCCGCCCGCCTCGGGCGGGAGCGTCGACCGGCCTGTGTTTCGAGGGCAGTGCACCGAGCGGAGGACGCCGGGCACGGGCGGATAGTGCCGGGCCCGCAACCTCTGCGGTGGCCAGCCCGATCCTGCGGAAGAACGCGCTGGCGAGAGGCTGTCTGCCTCCGCACAATAAGCGCACCGATATC
>JARRPL010000234.1:0-5221 GCA_037382905.1 Gemmatimonadota bacterium
TCTCCTTCTCGAGCGCCCGGAGCCGCCGGAGGGCCTCGGGCAGCTTCCGGCCTGCAGCGAGCACCCGGAACTGCTCGTCCTTGGGTCGTGCCGGGAAACCCGTCACCGTCTGCTGCGGGCCCACGTCGCCGATCACACCGGCCTGTGCCGATACGGTGACATCGTCGCTGATCGTCAGGTGTCCCGAGACACCCGCCTGCCCTCCGAAACGGCATCGAGCCCCGATGTCGCAGGAGCCCGCGATTCCGGTGAACGCCGCCATGGCGGTGTGCTCCCCGACCCGGACGTTGTGTCCCAGATGGACGAGATTGTCCACCTTCACGCCCCGGGCCAACGCCGTGTCTCCGATGGAGCCCCGGTCGATACAGGTGTTCGCCCCCACCTCCACATCGTCCCCCAGCACGCACGCCCCCACCTGGGGCTGCTTCGCATACGCCCCCTCCTCGAAGACGTATCCGAACCCGTCCACGCCGAGCCGAACACCGGCGTGAAGGATGACCCGGTCCCCCAGCTCCACCCCGGCGTAGAGGACCACCTGGGGGTGGAGGTAGCAATCTTCTCCGATCCTCGAGCCTTCTCCCAGGACGCAGTGGGGACCGACGACGGTCCCTCGGCCCACCCGGGCACCTCGCCCGAGGACGGCATAGGCCCCGACATGCACACCGGCTTCCAATTCCACACCGGGCCCGAGTACCGCGGTGGGGTGCACCCCGGGTTCGGGATGGGGCGTGGGATCCAGCTTCTCCAGCAGGGGGACGAGCGCGGCCCGGGCGTCCTTCACGACGACGCGGGGGCGTTCGTCACCCCGTTCGTCCAGCTCCCCCAACAGCTTCTCCGCCACCAGGAAGGCCCCTGCTCGTGAGTCCTCCACCTGACGGAGGTAGCGCTCGTCTGCCACGAGGGCGATGTCCGCGGGTCCGGCCGTCTCCAGGGGCATGGGACGGTGGACCGTCATCTCCGGATCACCCTCCAGGCGTCCGCCCGTCCACTCGGCGATCCCGGCGAGCGTCATTCGGTGGCCGCTGCTCACTGTCTCCTCCGGAAGAAGTCATACGTGACACGGGGCGAACGGTCCCGAAGGACCATCCGCCCCGTGGCAGACGCCCTGGCGTGGAGCCCCGACCTAGTTGCTGGCCCCTGCGGCGCCCGCGTTGTTCTGCAGTCGGGTCAGGACCTGGTCCGTCAGGTCGAGAGAGGGATCCGCCGCAATGATGGATCCAGCCGCCACATCGAAGATGAGGTGATAGCTCCCCTCGACCCGCAGCTCCTCGATGATTCGGGAGATGCGGTCCATGATGGGCTGAACGAGCTGGGCCCGCCGCTGTTCGGCCTGCTGCTCCATCTGGGCCGCCGCTTCCTGCAGCTCCCCCTGCTTTGCGGCGATGGCCTGCTGACGCTGCCGGCGGGCCTGCTCCGACAGGGTCATGGACTGGGCCTCGAACTGGGCGATCATGGAATCCAGCTCTTCGGCCATGGGCTGGAGCTGCGCTCGCATCCCCCCCAGCTCCTGGTCGAACTGCTGCGAGGCCTCCGCCGCACCGGGAGCCTGAGCCAGGAGAGCCTGGCTGTTGATGAACCCGATCTTGAGAGGGGCCTGTGCCGCCGCCGGCAACACGGTGAGGGCCAATGTTGCCAGAACTCCCAATACTGCACGTCGCATTGATGTCTCCATTGAACGGATGCCGCGGGACGAACCGATCCCGTCGACGGTCAGGACAGGGTCCTCAGAAGCCCGGACCCATCCGGAAATGTAGCTGCCAACCTGGGTTGGTCTTATCAAATCCGTACGCATAATCCAGCCCGATGGGTCCGAACGGGGTTACGAGCTGCACCCCCACGCCAGCACCTCGGAAGAGCTGGGACGGATTGATGGCCGACGGACTGGTCCAGAGATTTCCCGCGTCGAAGAAGGTCTGGACCGAGATGTTGTCGTTCAGCCGGAGGGCGAACTCGGTGGTGATGGCCACGAAGGCGTCCCCCAGCCGGTCGATGTCCGAGATCCCCCTGGACCGCTCCGGTAAGTAGCCGAAGGGCGTCACGGAGGTCTCGTCGTAACCCCGGAGCTGCTGTCCGAACTGCACGCCACCCATCCAGAAGCGATCGAAGGGGAAGGCGCCGGCGTCTCCGAAGATGGCACCGCCCCGGAGCGTCGTCCCGAGAGCGAAGATGATGGGCCTCCCTCCTCCGCCGCCCCCCACCTCGAGA
Organism: Gemmatimonadota bacterium; assembly: GCA_037382905.1. Classification (GTDB taxonomy): domain Bacteria; phylum Gemmatimonadota; class Gemmatimonadetes; order Longimicrobiales; family Gaopeijiaceae; genus Gaopeijia. The sequence goes on from JARRPL010000234.1 coordinate 2,206, forward strand.
ACCGGCAACCACCAGCTCGTCTCCAGACTGTGCTTGATGAACTCGCCGTCACCGCCCAGCAGTCCTCCGTTGAACTCGGTGGTCCACTGCTGCCTCGAGCCGCTGCTCGGGAAGATCGGTGAGTTCAGGGTGGACCGGGAGACCCCGACGGAGAGCTGACTCTGGGTACCCGGCGGACGTCCGAAGAGAGAGGTGTCGTCCACGCCCTGGAAGAGCTCGTACCGGGTCCGGGAGATGGAGTACCCCACCAGCGCCCGGGTGAACCGCATCTGGGGGAGCGGGAATCCGAACCGGAGCGACCCTCCGATCCGGCGCCGCTGCCCCGAGGCGAACTGGAAGAACCGATCCCGTGAGTTGAAGAGGGAGATCGTCCCACTGATCCGGCTCTGGAAGAGCGCCGGGTCCGAGTAGGTCAGGGTGAAGTTGTTCAGATAGCGGCCGAAATCCCACCGCAGCGAGCCGGACTTGGCCTGCCCGAAGAGGTTGGGTTGATCGTATCCGATGAACCCCGAGAGCCCCACCCCGCCTCCCACCGACGTTCCGAAGTTGACGGCCCCCGTCTGCCGTTCCACCACGCGGAAGGTGACGTCCACCTCTCCCGTCTCCGGGTCGGGCTGGATGTCGGGGATCGGGAGGGGAGTCTCGAAGAAGCCCAGACCGGCGATGCTCTGATAGCTCTGGATGACCCGGTCCTGAGAGTAGACATCCCCCGGCAGGAGGATGATGCGGTCCCGGATCACCCGCTCGTATGTGTAGTCGTTCCCCACGATGAAGACCCGGTTGATGAACGCGGGCTGTCCCTCCGATACGGTAATCCCCACCGACACGGTGGGGTCCCCACCCTCCTCCAGCGGCGGCCCCTTGACCACCGAAGGCGAGACGTCGGCGAAGATGAATCCTTCGTTCGCGTAGAGCTCCCGGATGGTCTGCTGGGCGTTCTCGAAGGCCACCGCATCGAAGACCCGACCCTCCAGCTCCTCGTCGGTGTCGGGACCGCCGAAGCCGAGTGACTCCAGGAGTCCCCCCCGCTGGGGCAGGAAGTACTGTTCGAGTCGGGCGTCATCGAATTCCCGGTTCCCGTCGATCGACAGGGAGGCCACCCGATATCGCGGGCCCTCCTCGACCTGGATCTCCACCCGGGCCTTGCCGGTGGTGGGATCGACGATGAGGGTATCCGACAAGACCTGGAAGTCCAGGAAGCCGCGAGACCGGTACAGCGCGGGCAGGGCAACCTGGAGGTCGGACTCGTAACGCTCCTGGTCGAAGGTCCCGGACTGGAACCACCAGAAGCCCTCTGCGCGGGTGCTCAGGGCATCCAGGACGTCCGCGTCCGTCACCGCCTCGTTCCCCTCCACCACCACCTGTCGGACCGCGACCCGGTTTCCTTCCTCGACCTCGATGATGAGGTCCACCACGTTCGAGGCGCCTTCGACGGGCTCCAGGCGGTCCTGGACGCGTGCGAACGGGATCCCCTCGTTGGACAGCTCGGCGAGGATGATCTCCCTGGCCTCCAGAAGGGCCTGCGGGTTCAGGGGCCGACCGTCGGCGAGCCCCGAGGAGTCCCGGACCATGTCCGGGCTGGCCCGCTCCAGCCCCTGAAAGACCACCCGGCGCACCAGCGGACGCTCTTCCACGACGAAGGTGATGACCACCGGGGCGATCCCAACGCCTCCCACGGCCCGGACCTGGATGTCCGAGAACTGACCGAGCCTCCACAACGCCTGCTCGGCAGCCTGGATCTCCTCACGGGTGATGGTGTCCCCCGCGGCGAAGGGAACCTGGCCCAGGATGGAGGCCGCGGCTACGCGCTCGTTGCCCTCCACCGTGACCGAGTCCACCACGATGGCCACGGCCTGCTGCGGCTGCTGGCCGGCGGCGGCGGACGGACCGACACCCACGCCCACGAACGCCAGAAGGCCAGCGGCCAGGCCAAGGAAGGTGCGAACCCTCATTGTCTTCCCGCTCCCCCCCGCCTTCACGTCTTGGTGGTCGTGGATCCGGCCTGGAGGGTCAGCTTCTCCCCATCGTCATCCACATCCACCTCGATCTCGTCCCCCGCCGAGAAGTCCGCCACGAGGATCCGCTCCGACAGCGGGTCCTCGAGGTAGCGCTGGATCGCCCGCTTGAGGGGCCGGGCGCCGAACTTCTCGTCGTACCCCTTGTCCACCAAGAACTTCACGGCGGCGTCCGTGAGGCGGATCGAGAGCTCCTCCTCCGCCAGCCGGGCCTTCACGTCCTCCAGGAGGATGTGGACGATCTCGCCGATCTGGTCCTTGCTGAGGGGATGGAAGACGATGACGTCGTCCACCCGGTTGAGGAACTCGGGATTGAAGGCCCGCTCGATCTCCGACCGCACCTTCCCCTGCATCATCTCGTAATCCGACCTGGCGTCACCGATCTGGAATCCGAGCCCCCCACCCTTGGAGATGTCCCGGGCCCCGAGGTTCGACGTCATGATCAGCACCGTGTTCTTGAAGTCGATCACGCGGCCGTAGTTGTCCGTGAGGTGCCCTTCGTCCAGGACCTGCAGGAGGATGTTGAAGACGTCGGGGTGGGCCTTCTCCACCTCGTCCAGCAGGACGACGGAGTAGGGCCGGCGACGCACCGCCTTGGTGAGCGCCCCGGAGTCCTCGTAGCCCACGTATCCCGGAGGTGCTCCGATGAGGCGGGACACGGAGAACTTCTCCATGTACTCGCTCATGTCCACCCGGATGAGGGCGTCCCGGTCGGCGAACAGGAACTCGGCGAGGGCCCGGGCCAACTCCGTCTTCCCCACCCCGGTGGGTCCGGAGAAGATGAAGGAGCCGATGGGACGGTCGGGGTCCTTCAGACCGGCGCGACTGCGCCGGATCGCACGGCTGATGGCCTGGATGGCGTCGTGCTGTCCCACCACCCGCTTGTGGAGCTCGTCCTCCATATTGACGAGACGCTCCGTCTCCGCCTGTCGGATCCGCGTCACCGGAATCCCGGTCCAGCGGGAGACGATGTAGGCCACGTCTTCCGTGGAGATCTCGGG
>JARRPL010000235.1:0-5217 GCA_037382905.1 Gemmatimonadota bacterium
CCCCGCCATCTCCACCCCCGGACACCCGTGATCTGGCCTGTGATCCTCTGAAACCCCAACAACTTGCCGGGATTGGGCGGTAGCCCCCAACGCCTGATAAGCGTGAGGTCGGTAGTTCGAGTCTACCCAGGCCCATTTTCAAGCGGCTTTCTCGACAATGTGTCGGGAAGGCCGTTTTTCTGTTCGCAAAATGCTCAAAAAGAAAACGTGACTTAGGTCTTCACGGGAATGCCGGATAGGCGTGAGGAGGGCAAGTCGGGGATGCCCTTTCATCCCTTCATCCTATCCTCTCGCCGTGAAGGCTTCATGGAACGTTACGAAACCCTGGGGAAGCTCTCCGTCGAAGGAAAGTGCGAAGAACACCTCCTCCGGCACCCCTTCATGAATAAGCCCCGCAATGTTCTCGAACCCGAACTTTTCGTAATAACCGGGATGACCCACTAAACAGCAGCCCTTTGCATCCAAGGCTCTGAGTCGGGCCAAACCTTCCCGGATCAGGGCTTTCCCAATACCGTGACGCTGTAAGTCGGGCCTGACCGAAACCGGGCCCAGGCCATACCACGCTTCCGTGCCATCTGAGATCGAGACAGGTGAAAAGGCGATGTGTCCGACCACTAGCCCATCGCTCTCCGCAACGATGGACAGCGAGAGGGCAGCCGCTTTCCGGAGGGCCGAGATGATGAAATACTCGGTCTGCTGACTGATCTCCATGTTCTCAAAAGCGGAGATCGTAATATCGGTTATGGCATCTATGTCGTCGGAGGTCTCATCCCGGATGATCAGCTTGGGGATCAAGTTTCCGTCATTCATTCTGTATTCTTTTCACCGATCCTCCATAATCCTCTAATGCATTCTCACGCAGACCTGGGCGAGGAACCGCCCAAGAAAACGACGGCCCCTCAACCCCTCGGGCCCGGGTCAGGGAACTCACGCCCACGGCCTAGAATCGGTACGAAATGCTCAGGCTCGTACCGAAGGGAAGCACGAGGTCCTCTCGTCCCTCGGACTGAGAAAGGTATGCCCTCAAGCCCAACCCCATGGCCCGGAAGGATAGTCCCGTGGTAATGCCCAGTCGAAGAGTACCGGCAGGAGCCTTGTACCAACCGTCGACGGCTCCGGGATAGTTTGCGAGATAGGTTTCCCTATGCTCGATGTGCTCTAGCAGGGACTTGTCGTACCCTAGCTCGATGGCCGCGAAGGTGCGGCGTCCGTAGTGCCCAAGGAACGCTGTCAGGTCCGCTCCAAACCCGTGGGCTGTGAAGTTGTAGTTCCGGGTGCCCCGGGCCGAAAGTCCTAGTCGTCCCGCCACATGAAAGGTACCGAAGCGAGCCAACGCCAGACTGGCTCCCGCTCCGGCACGGTAGTCGTGCATGTCGGGCTCAGCCACCGGAAGGGTCGCCTCCACGGAGAGCCCCATGACCCGGTTACCGACACCCGTCCACCGAGTCACCTCCAAAGAACTGATTACCGCAGGATCCAGTCCGAACGAAACGGTCATGTGGTACCGTCCCTCCTCGGCCTGCCCGAAGTTTGGCGTCTGCCCTGCGAGCGGCGAGACCGCCCAGGCCGAGATGGTCACGAAAAGGACGAAGTGGAGGATTGAACGGTTCATTGTGGCCCCTCCCCGAATTCCATGTTGGCCAGGTAAGCCCGGATCAGGTCGAGCACTTCACCCGCCTTCTTCCACTCGAGGTCGTGGCCGACGTCGGGAACCACAACGACCTCGGCCCGAGGGAAATCCTCCGCCTGATCCAGCTGAAAAGCTTCCCCGAGCACCTCGTTCAGACCGCTGGCGATGACGAGGACGTCGCCGGAATACGCCGGGAGGTTTTCCGTGAAATCCCAGGCATAATCGCCGTTCTCATCGAGTCCGTCTTCTTCCACATAGCGGCCGGCCGCCGCACCCCAGCGCCAGTACGGGGCGGGATCGTTGCTGTAATCCTGGTAGTACTTCGGCTGGGAGTCCCGGTATCCGAGGGCGTACTGGTAATCCCAACGGGCGTGGTCGTCCGGCGTGAAAAAGAGCTGACTCCATGCGTAGTCGTTCAACCATTCCGCAGTTAAGTCGAATGACATGTAGTCATCCTCGATCTCTTTCATGCGCTCCCCGGTCAGCGGCCCCGGCTCGATGAGGACGGCTCCAGCGACTCGCTCCGGATGACGGTTGATGAACTCCGTGGCGTACATGCCGCCCCAAGAGTGGCCGACGAGAACTACGGGCTCGTTGGGAGAGAAGTAATCCGTCAGAGCAAGGAGGTCTTCGGTGTAGAGGTCGATGGTGATCTCGTTGGCGTCGTGGCGACGGGAGAGCCCTGAGCTTCTCTGGTCCCAGAGGATGACCCGGTGAGACGCGGTGAGAGGTTCACCTCCGTGACCTTGGAGAAGGCGCCTCATCGATCGATAGTCTCCGCCCGGGCCTCCGTGCAGGAAGACGATGACAGGGGCGCCGGGCAGGCCTGCTTCTTCCAGGTGAAAGAGGCTTCCGTTCAGCGCCAACGCTGGAAGGGAGGGGTCCTCGTCGACAGTAAGTGGAACGAGGTTCCCTGGCTGGTCGGGACTCAGCAGGTCGCCGCAACCGCCCACAACTAGGAAGGGCGCGGCGGCTACTAAGCAAGGGACGATGCGGAATGGTCGTCCTCTCGTCAGACATCTCATCTTTCCGGACTCCATCGATTGGATAACGAACTACTCCGCCCCTTGGATCCCCCCTTCAGGCGAAGTCCCAAACGGTAGCCAAGGCAGTGGCATCTCGTCTTGACTTCCCGTGCCGCCTTTTTGACTTTCGACGTCATATGACTCCCCAAGGACCAACTGTCGCTCTCACAAGCACATTCGCCATGGTCTTGGCTGCGGATGCTGCTGGCTCGGATGTTGACGACCTGTTGGCCGAGGTCGGAATTGGCCGCGAAGACCTGGTGGACCCAGAGGTGCGCCTTCCTTTGGTGGACGTTCTGGCCCTCTGGGACCGGATTCGGGAACGGGTGGGGAATCGAACTCTCCAACTTGAAGCCCCCTCTCACCTTCCGGTGGGAGCGTACAAGGTCATCGAATACCTCATTGATGCCTCGCCGACGGTGGGTGAGGCCATCGGAAGGTTCGCCCGGTTTTTCTGCCTCATCGCTGACTACGTCAGGATCTTCGTCGAACCGGGAGATGGCGAGAGGCGAATGGGGATGACCATGGCCGACGGGAGTCCCGCTCCACCGATCTTCGTCGAGTATACCTTCGCAGCCCTCACCAGCAGGATTCGGGTGCGCACCAGGCCCCGCATGAGAGCGATGCGGGTGGAGTTCCGCCACCCGCCTCCCCAGGACGCCTCCCCCTATGAAGCTCTTTTTCTGGCGCCAGTGTTGTTCGACCGCAGCGGCGACTGGCTGTGCTTCTCCAACGAAGAGTGGACGGCTCCAACAGAAAGGGGTGACGAGTCCCTGGCACTAATCATGGAAGACCACGCACGCATCCTATCGGATCGCCTTCCAGGACCCCGAATCGGGATCGTCCCCGAGGTTCGTCAGGTGATCCTGGAGGCCCTGCCCGAGAATCCCGGCGCTGACGAGGTGGCCCGGAGCCTCCATCTCAGTACCCGGACCCTTCAAAGAAAGCTGGCCGAAGCAGGAGCGAGCTTCAGCGAGGTGTCCGACGGGGTGCGGTCGGAGTTGGCGAAGGTCTACCTGTCAGACCGTGATGTACGGATTTCAGAAGTAGCCTTCCTCCTGGGGTTCAGCGAGCAGAGCAGCTTCAACCGCGCTTTCCGGAGGTGGACAGGGCAGCCACCCCGTCGCTGGAGAGAGAAGGTTTCTTGAGAACGCCTCTCTGCCATCCACGCCATTCGATTGGTCTCTCAGAGCGACTCCTGACAACCCCCGATTCGAGGCATCCAGACCGGAGTTGCTAGACTCGCTCTGGGCAGATTAGTGTGATCAAACTCTCCTTAACATCTTCAGGCCTTGTCGCCCCGGGGTTGCCATGACTGCGAACACGTCGCGTCGACTGAAAACGGCCTTCGCGTTAATGGCCGTATGCATTCCCGTGTCCCTTCTTTTCGAACTTGTTTCCGACGGACGGGTATCGTTTGCCGGTGTGATCATCGGGGTGGTTCTCGCCGCTCCTTTGGCCCTCTTGGAAGAGTCCGCATTTGATGAGCGAGTTCGCCGTCTACCGTTTTCGGTAGCGATCGTGGCGAAGGTGTTCACATATCTTGGGTCAGTCCTCTCGGTCTTTCTCCTTGTCAGTTTTGTGTTCGGCTGGTTGGCGGGGCTCACATTAGAAGATTTCTGGGTTTCCCTGAAGGAACCCGTTTTTGCTTATCAGGTCGGTTTGGGGTTTTTCCTGTACGTAGTCATCGTCTTCTTCCGACAACTCGATCGGCTTTTGGGTCCAGGCGTTTTGTTGCGGTACCTAGGCGGTCGATACCACCGGCCTCGTCGAGAACTGCGGATATTCATGTTTCTGGACCTCAAGTCCTCCACCACGCTTGCTGAAGAATTGGGCCACGAAAGGTACTACGGGTTGGTCAATGAATTCTTCCGCGACATTTCCGGTCCGGTTCTCGACAATGGCGGGGAGATCTACGAGTACGTGGGGGACGAAGCCGTCCTCACCTGGAAGGAAGAGAAGGGGCTAAAGGATGCGAGATGCCTCAGGGTGTTCTTTGAGATTGAGAGGATCATCGAGGGGAAGCAGCAGCGATACCTCGACCAGTTTGGGGTGGTCCCAGGTTTCAAAGCGGGAGTTCACCTTGGGGAGGTCATTTCGGCTGAAATAGGCGACTTGAAGAGGGGGCTTGTCTTCAACGGTGACGTGCTCAACACAGGTGCCAGGATTCAAGCAGAGTGTGGCCGATTGGGAAAGCGGCTCGTCTCCTCCGCCGAACTCTTCAATCGGTTGGTTGTTCCGGAGGGGTGGGGAACCGAAGCCCTAGGGCCAGTGAAGCTTCGCGGAAAATCCGAGCCGACGGAGTTGGTGGCCATCGGCTGAGACGCCGTCCACCACCTACCCTCTTCCTTTGGGCCCGTCATTGGGCCGGTAAATCCCGGCATAGTCCGGCATGATTTGGGGGCAACTACGGCAGATCGTGCGTCCTACCCGTGAAAGTACGGCAAAATGCCGGGGTTTGGCCCTTTTGACTGGGGCCTGATAAGCGCGAGGTCGGAGGTCTGAGTCTACCCAGGCCCATTGGAAACAGCGAAGCCCCGCTTGATCGTGATGGTCAGGCGG
>JARRPL010000236.1:0-5180 GCA_037382905.1 Gemmatimonadota bacterium
GCATGGCTGTAGAGCACGTCCATGTTTTCGGTGATCACGAACTGGTTGTCGGGGCCTGAAGGTTCGCGGGCATGACGGATCGTGTTGACCGGATGCTCGGCCGTGTGCTCGGCCATGTATTTATCGGTTTCAGCGATCGTGAAGTTGTCGCGCGTGACGATGGTGGTGCCCAATTCAGTCATGATTGCTTCTCCGTCATCCCAAGAAGACTGTGATCGCGATCGAGCCTGGCATGCCGCCGGCGCTGGATTCGCACCATACGCGTGAGTATAGGAGCCTTGGCCGCCCTCCTCAACGCCCCGGTGAGAGCTGAGGACCGCGCTGCGTCGACATGAACGGCCTGGGCCGGCGTCGAGCGGTTCCGGCGCGTCGAGCCGACCGGCGTGGCTCGCTGCCGCCGTGGCGCTCGCCCTCGCCTTCCTCGGCGGCTGTGGATCAGGTCCGCCTGAGCCCCCTCGAGCTGCTCGACCGGCTCGCGCGGCTGATTCCGCCGCCGCGTGTGCACCGCCACCGCTACCACGGGGTGTTCGCCCCCAACGCGAAGTGGCGAAGAGAAGCCACCCGCTACGGGCGCGAGGAGACGGGAACGAATCCACCGCAGAGCGTCCCCGACACCAGCGGCCCCACCTGCCCTCACGCAACCGACCGCGGCCCCGACGCCGGTGGGCGCAGCTCCTCACCCGCGTCTACGAGGTGCATCCCCTCCGGTGCCCGGCCGGGCACCGACGCGAAGCGTTGGTCTCGGGGAGATGCGCATCCTCGCTTTCCTCACCGACCCCGGCGTCGTCCGCCCCATCCTGCGACACCTGCGGATCCCAGAGCATCCGCCCCCGATCAGTCCGGCCCGGACCCCGCCGCAGACCGAACTGCTCACGGTCGACCCACCCTCACCATGGGATCAGGGGAGTCAGGGGAACCACGCCACGCCCGGCCACGACCCCTTCGATCAGAGCCTGCCCGGAGACGACAGGACCAGGAGCGCCTGAAACGCTCAGCCCTCTACCCTTCGCGCCCCGGCCACCGCCTGCACGCGTGCTGCCCAACGTCGCATCAGGCCGACGCAGCGGCCCATCTGCCGCGACGCGCGGCGAGTACTTCCTCAAGACATCCGGTCCGCTCGGAGATCCCCACCGCGGCCTGCACCTTCTCAACGGTCCGGCGCCGCTCCCGAGCCGTCACAACTTGTTTCCCAGTAGATCCTGCAGCACCTGGAGGTTCAACGCCTGATCCGCCACGATCCGCTTCAGGCGCCGATCCTCATCCTCCAGTGCTTCAGCCGGCGGGCCTCGGCGACGTCCATCCCGTCGTACTTCTTCCGCCACCGATAGAACGTCGTCTCCGTGATCCCGTGACGACGCACCAGCTCCCGAACCTGCCCTCCCGCCTCGGCCTCCCGCAGGATGCCGATGATCTGCTCCTCCGTGAACCGACTCCGTCTCATAGAACTCCTCCTCTCGGAGTCCCATCATACCTGGATCAGCGCCGACGGGGCGGCGAGCGCGGAGTTGGCCCTGCTCCTTCCGTCTCGTCGGCGCGCGCGCCGTGCGGGCCCTCGACCGGGGGCGCCTCGCCCCCTGGCCTTCGGGATCGCCTTGCTGCCGCGGATGGCGCCCTATACAATCCAGCGCTGATTGCGTCTACGCTGCGGCGCTGCGCCCGAGCCGGAAGCCCGCCGCGTAAGAGAAGTCTCTCTCAACGGAGATCAAGCCGTGGCCACGAAGAAGACGACGAACAAGAAGACGCCGAAGAAGACCCCCGCACAGAAGAAGCCCAACATCCTGGTGATCTGGGGCGACGACGTCGGCATGTGGAACCTGAGTGCCTATCATCGCGGGATGATGGGCGGTTCCACGCCCAACATCGACCGGCTCGCCGACGAAGGGCTCCTCTTCATGGACCACTACGGCCAGGCCTCGTGCACGGCCGGACGGGCGGCCTTCATCACGGGCCAGTTCCCGATCCGGACGGGGCTCAGCACCGTGGGGCTGCCGGGAGCCGAGCAGGGGATCCAGAAGGAGGACCCCACACTGGCGGAGATGCTCAAGCCCCTCGGCTACGCGACCGGCCAGTTCGGCAAGAACCACCTCGGGGATCGCGACGAGCACCTGCCGACGGCGCACGGCTTCGACGAGTTCTTCGGCATCCTGTATCACCTGAATGCCGGCGAGTATCCGGAGCTGTACGATTTCCCGACGGATCCCGAGGTGGCGAAGCACTTCGAGCAGCGGGGCGTCATCCATTCCTGGGCCAAGCCTGGGGGGAAGCAGAAGGTCGAGGACAAGGGGCCGTTCGGTCAGGAGCGGCAGCGGACCCTCGATCAGGAGTTCCTCACGGAATCGAAGCGTTTCATCCGGGACGCCGTGAAGCGCGACGAACCCTTCTTCGTGTGGCACAACACGACCCGGATGCACTACCGCACGAACCTCTCGCCGGACTACGAGGGCAAGAGCGGGTACGGGCTCTACGCCGACGGGATGATGGAGCTGGACAACACGGTGGGCGAGCTCCTCGACCTCCTGGACGAGCTGGGGGTCGCCGACGACACCATGGTGATGTTCTCCACGGACAACGGAGCCGCGTGCAACAGCTGGCCCGACGGAGGCAATCACCCCTTCCGGGCAGAGAAGGGCGTCGGCGGGTACGAAGGCGGGTTCCGGGTGCCCATGGCGGTGAAGTGGCCCGGGGTCATCGAACCCGGCACGACCACGGGCGAATTCATGATCATGGAGGACTGGGTCCCGACGATCATGTCGCTCCTGGGGCAGCCCGACCTCAGGGACAAGCTCCTGAAGGGCAAGAAGATCGGCAACCGGACCTACAAGGTGCACCTCGATGGAATCGACCAGACGGAGTTGCTGAAGGGGGGCGAGTCCAAGCGGAAGGAGTTCTACTACTTCACAGAGACTACGCTGCACGGGCTCCGCTGGGGTGACTGGAAGTTCCTGTTCAAGTCCCAGGACAAGTGGTTCAACGGCCACCAGGCGGATCTCACGACGCCCCTCATCACGAACCTGAAGCTGGATCCCTTCGAGCGCTTCCACGAGGCCCGCGGATTCGACGAGTGGCAGGAGAACCGGTCCTGGACCCTCGGCCCCGCCACGGCGCAGGTCGGCAAGTTCCTGAAGTCGCTCGCGGACTACCCACCGCGACAGGAGAGCTTCGATCTCGACCTCGACGCGATGATGACCGCGCTCTTCAGCCAGAGCGCGAGGTAGGCTCACGCGTGGTCCATCGGCGGCGGGGGGTCGACCCGCCTCCCGCCGCCGCACCCTTGCAGGTCTCTTGAAGCACGAACGCCTCGACCACCGGATCGGTGATCGAGCCGTTCCACAGTGGAGGCGGCGGGAGTCGAGCCGGAGCCGCCGGGCGAAGGCAACCGAGGACGGCCGCAGGCCGCCGCAGGTGCACCCCGGACGCGCGGATGTCGAAGGCAGACGCAGAGGACGCGGGGGAGACTCCCGCCACGTGCAGGACCTTGATCTGAGGTCGGCGTCGGACCGGCAGCGCGCTCCGGTACGGGCGGATGCGCACGAGCGACGAGATGATGCGTGGATGGGCGGCGGGTGCGCAGGCGGCGGCTGAGCCCTGCTCCGGGTCAATCGTGATCCGGCTCAGAAGATCCGCTTGGCTCATGTTTCCCCCCAAAGCATTGGTCCTCACGAATCTACCCCTGATCGCCTCACGACGCCCGTCCGCTTCAGCGCCACCCCGGTTGGATTTCCTAAACGGTGCCCGGTGTCGGACTGCTTACCGCCACGGCGCTCTTTACCTTCGCCGCCCGGCCCAATCAAACTGCTCAGTACCGTTTTCGAGCAGTGGAAAGGACAGTCTCAAGCAGGCCTCCACCGTCCAAAGGGTGGCCTCACACCCCTACGACCGATCCGAGCGCATCCTCTCCACTTGAGAGATCAGTCCTCGAAGTTCCGCGCCGCTCTTTGCAACCAGGTCCGGGGGGAGCAACTCCAAATCCGCCATCGCGAGAAGATGATGCAACACGTGTGAACGCCGGGGATTGTCGAACGCCCGAGCGATATCCCTATTCCTCCGAGTTACCGTCTCCAGGACGTCACCGAACCGCTCGTGCTCTGAGCGCTCCGGAGCGTCCGTCGCGGCGCGTACTTCCTCTAAGGCCCTCTCGCAGAGGAGGCGCAAGGCCTCCTCACGAAGCACGCGGAAGTCCCTCCACGCCGACTCCGAGATCTTACGAATCATAGCGATGCGACCGAGGACTATTTCCGTGACCAGAGCAGTGTGCGATACCGAGTGTCTTCCAACGTTCAGGGGTTGCCGGCGCGGCGCGCCCCGCGCGCCGTGATTCACCGAAGTGAGCGACAGCGAACGGAGGCGGCAACCTTCAGTTATGGGATTTGGCCGACCTGCTCGCCCTATGTACGTGCTCTCGACCCCAGAGATCAGGCCGGGGTGGCGCGCCTGCACCAGACCCCAGGTCAGTTCAGTTGGTGGTCGTATAGGAGATCCGTAAGGGAGCCGCTCATGTGCTGTGGGTGTATCAAATGCTCGTCCGACGCGGGCCCCTCTCCGAGCCGGACGCGGAGAACATGCTCACATGGCGTGGAACCGGCGGCTTCAGTCTCGATGGCTCGGTGCGGATCGCCGCGCACGGCTGATCTACGAGCTGCCCCGGCCCGCCTCACGACGGGCGCACCCGGGTCCGCCTCAGCCCCTTGGAACTGCTTGACTGACTTGCCCGCCTGATCCCGCCGCCTCGAGTCCACCGGTACCGTTATCGCGGCGTCTTCGCCCCGAACGCCAGGTGGAGGCGGGAGGCGGCCAGGTACGGGCGTGGCGCCGCGCAAACGCACCGCACCACCTTCATCCCCACCGGGACCGACCCCGTTTAGATTCCCTATCCGTCCGGGCCACGTCATGGCTCATCGCCACCTTCTCGACGGTCGCGATCCCCCTTGCCGTCGCGGGCACCTCCGGCATCGTCTCGTACACCGTTGGGGACCGCCCCAAGGAGATCAGCATCCGCATGGCCATGGGCGCGCAGAACCTCCAAGTGGTGCGCCGGATCGTGCGACAGGGCATGACGCTGGTTATGGTCGGTGTGGGCCTGGGCCTGCTGGGGGCGTGGGCCACCGCGGGACCCTTCTCCAACACGCTGTTGGACGTGAGCGCCACCGACCTCCGCATCTACGTCTTCGTAGCGGCCCCGC
>JARRPL010000237.1:0-5179 GCA_037382905.1 Gemmatimonadota bacterium
GCGCACCATATTCCGGGCTCGTTCCATCGTGCGATTGGTCACGGAGACCTCGCCGACGCCGTCGTCCAGGAGAGCCACCAGGGCGGCGCGGGCCGCCCCGCCGGCACCCACCAGAAGGACGCGGGCGTCCTGGGGGGACCGGCCCAGGAAGTCCCTCAAGGCACGACGGAAGCCCTCCACGTCGGTATTGTCGCCCACCACCTGGTCGTCCTCGAACCAGAAGGTGTTGCAGGCTCCGGTCCGCCGGACTGCCGGGAGGGGGCGGTCCAGGACCGAGGCGGCCTTCTCCTTGTGGGGAAGGGTCACGTTCCCGCCCCCTCCGCCCCGGGAGAGTCCCCGGAGGAAACCCGGAAGGTCGTCGCGAACGCATCGCAGGGCGACGTAGATGCCGTCCACGCCCGCCGCCTCGTTGGCGGCGTTGTGGAGCCGCGGAGATAGGGAGTGGGCGACGGGATCCCCCAGGAGGACGAAGAGGCGGGTACGTGCGCTGATGGTCATCGGCCGTCCCCCACGTCAAGGGGGCGCGGGAGCCGGTCGAGCGCTTCCGGCACCAGGGTCTCGAGAGTCCGCAGCGTCTCCCGGTAGACTTCCACGGGCCCGCCGAAGGGATCGGGTACCGCCGGGCCGACACCGACGGAATCCCGGGCGAAGTCCCCCAGGAGGGCCACCGCGACCCCCTCGGTGAGGGTTGCCACCTGTGTCACATGGCCCTCGGACATGCCCAGGATGAGGTCTGCCTCCCGGGCCAACTCCTCCGTGAGGAGCCGGGAGCGGTGATCTTCCAGCGCCAGACCCGCCTCCCGGGCCACCTGGAGGGAGCCCTCCGACGCCGGTTGCCCGTCCAGCGCCAGGATCCCGGCAGAGCCCACCTGCACCTCCTCGTCCCAGCCCCTCTGCTTCAGTTCCCGGGCCGCGATCCGTTCCGCGAGAGGACTCCGACAGGTGTTGCCGGTGCAGACGAAGAGGATCCGAAAGGGGCGTTCACGCATGGCTGCAGAGTGGGAAGGTTGGAGAGGCGGGTGGGATCGTCGGTCTGAAAGGTTGTCCGCAAAGCGTTGTGAAGGATAGCGGTCGAGACGGTCCGGGAAAGGGCGGGACGCCAACGCAGGCTGCCGGTTTGAGAAGGTCCGAGGGGTGTGCCGAACCGGCGGCGTCACTCCCGTCTGCGCAGCTCCAGCAGCAACTCCGCAAGCGGAAGGTCCTCGGGACGGGTGACCTTCAGGTTGTCCGCCGTCCCCTCGACCATGCGGACCGGGATGCCCCTGGCCTCGACGAGCGCCGCGTCGTCGGTGGCCCGGGCCCGGGCCTCGGCATCCGCCAGCGCCGCACGCAGGACCCCCGCCGGGAAGGCCTGCGGCGTCTGGGCGTGCCACAGGCGGCTCCGGTCCGGCGTCCGGAGAACGCGTCGCTCGCCGTCCACCTCCTTCAGCGTGTCCGTGGCAGGCCAGCCCGCCACGGCTCCTCGGCCCTCGGCGGCCTCCACGACGCACCGGTCCACGACCGCCCCCGTCACGAGCGGCCGGGCCGCATCGTGCACCAGGATCACGTCCAGCTCCGCCGGGAGGACGGCGACGGCCTCCGCCACCGAGTCGGAGCGGGTCGCACCCCCGCCCACCACCCGGATGCGCGGGTCCAGCGCCTCGACCCAGGGTCGGGCCTCCTCCACGTCGTCGGGGCTCACGGCCACCGCGACCGCGCGAACGCGGGGATCCTCGAGAAAGGGCCGCAGCGCATGGACCAGGAGCGGCTCTCCCGCGAGCTCCAGGAAGGGCTTTTTCGCTCCCCCCATCCGGCGACCGTGCCCCGCTGCAGGCACCGCCAGGCCGGCCCGTACTCCCCCCGGGCGGCTCACTCCTCAGCCGGACCCGAAGCCGTCCGGACCTCCGGGGCCTGAAGCCGCAGGCATCCCGGGGCCACCGTTGCCGCCCGGGAAGTCCCGCGCCACCGAGTCGAAGCGGGTATAGGCCTTGTGGAAGTAGAGATCCACGGTCCCGGTAGGCCCGTTCCGTTGCTTGCCCACGATCAGCTCCGCCTTCCCCTCGATGCTGTTCCCCTCCTGATCCGTGGGGCCAAAGTAGTATTCGGGACGGAACAGGAACATGACCAGATCGGCATCCTGCTCGATGCTCCCCGACTCCCGGAGATCCGAGAGCATGGGCCGCTTGTCGTTGCGCTGCTCCGGGGCCCGGGAGAGCTGGGAGAGGGCGATCACCGGTACGTCCAGCTCCCTGGCCAGGGCCTTCAGACCGCGGGAGATCTGACTGACCTCCTGAACGCGACTCTCGGCCCGGTCGCCGCTCATGAGCTGCAGATAGTCGATCACCACCAGCCCCAGCTCCTGGCCTTCCGCCTTGATGTCCGAGACGAGCCGGCGGGCCTTGGCGCGGATCTCCAGGACCGAGAGGCCCGGCGAGTCGTCGATCCAGATGGGTGCCGTGTTCATGTGCCCCGCCGCCTGGGCCAACCGCTTGTGGTCCTCCGCCGTCATCCCCCCTCGTCGGAGGTGCTGGGCATCGATCCGGCCCTCGGCGGAGAGGAGGCGCTTGAGGAGCTGCTCCTTGCTCATCTCCAGGGAGAAGATGGCCACGGGATGGCGATGCTCGATGGCGGCGGTGGCCGCCACGTTCAGCACCCACGAGGTCTTCCCCATGGAGGGCCGGGCGGCCACGATCACCAGGTCACCGGCCTGAAGCCCCGTGGTCATCCGGTCGAGATCCACGAATCCCGAGGGTACGCCGGTCACGGGGGAGCCCGACTTCTGGAGTTGCTCGATCTCCTCGAAGGTGTCCCACAACAGGTCCTTGACCCGGACGAACCCCTCCCGCTCGTGACTCTGGGCCACCTGGAAGATGCGGGACTCGGCCTGGTCCAGGATCTCCTCCACCTCCCGCTCGCCCTGATCGAAGGCGTCGCGGATCGTCTCCTCGGAGGCTTCGATCAGACGGCGCAGGAGCGCCTTCTCCCGGACGATGCGGGCGTGGTATTCGATGTTGGCGGCGTTGGGAACGTAGTCGGCAAGCGCCGCCAGCTGGTCCAGCCCTCCCACGAACTCCAGCTCGTTGGTCCGCTCCAGATCTCCGCTCAGGGTCACCGCGTCGAGGGGGTCGCCCCGCTCGAACAACCGGGTCATGGCCCGGAAGATCCTCCGATGCCGCTCCGAGTAGAACATGGAGGCGTCCAGGATCTCCACGGCCCGAGCCACCCCGTCCCGATCCAGCATCATCCCGCCCAGCACCGAGACCTCCGCCTCCAGCGCGTAGGGGGGCGCGCGACGGGCGGCCGGGCCGTGGGAGGAAGGGTCGGACACGTTCAATCCATCACCTGACGGAGGAGCTGCAGATCGTCCCACGCCGCCCTCACCCAACCGGAGTTCCGAAGGAGGGCGGCAGGGTGGTAGGTAACCACCAGAGGGATTCCCTGGTAGCTGTGGACGGTGCCCCGGAGCTTGCCCAGGGGAGCGTCCGTGGAGGTGAGAAGCTGGGCGGCGAAGGTCCCCACGGCAAGCAGCGCCTGGGGCGCCACCAACTCCAACTGTCGCAGGAGGAAGGGCGAGCACGACCGGATCTCATCCGCCTGGGGATTCCGGTTTCCCGGGGGTCGACATTTGAGGACGTTGCAGATGTAGACCGAGGCCTCCCTGGACAGGTCCACGCTGGCCAGCATCAGATCCAGGAGCTTGCCCGCCTGGCCCACGAAGGGAAGGCCGGTCCGATCCTCGTTGGCGCCGGGAGCCTCCCCCACCACCACCAGGCGGGCATCGGGGTGACCGTCGGAGAACACGACCTGGGTGCGGGTCTCGGACAGCCCGCAACGGGTACATCCCAGAGCCAGCTCCTTGAGAGCCTCGTAGTCCAATCCGTCGACCTTCGGAGCCTCCTGCGGCGACTGAGCGATGACGTCCGCGGACGAGGATGCCTCGGTCTTGGCCGCCACGGGGGTCACGGAGGCCGGGGTTGACCTCCGGGGCTCCGGCGGAGTCGACTCCGGCCGGCCGGCGGGCGTCGCAGCGACTTCCGGGGCCCCCCGGGGCATCTCCGCCGCGGCTCGGCGCACCGCTTCCAGCAGAGCCTCCCGAGGGGTCCGTTCCAGGACCAGGGCCGGAAGTCCCATCTCGCTCCTCTGCCTGAGGAGCCGGGCCACCAGTCGGGGGTCCAAGCCGGTCACGCAGACACCTCCGGGGTCGGCTGAGCCCGGGCGTCCAGCAGCCCCTCGACCCGGTCCAGGATCCTCTCCGCCACCTCGTCCTTCGACAACAGGGGCAAGGGCTCGGGATCCCCTTCCCCCACCAGCGTCACCCGGTTCGTGACCGTGCCGAAGCCGGCACCCTCCTCCCCGGCGGGGTTCGCCACCACCAGATCGAAGCCCTTCCCGCGGCGCTTGGCCCGGGCATTCTCCACCAGGTCGTCCGTCTCGAGGGCAAAGCCCACGGAGACGGCCCCCTCAGGCAGGCGAGGGATCGTCGACGCCGCCACGTCGGGATTCTCCGTCAACTCCACCGTCCACCGCCCCCGATCCCGCTTCCGCTTGGATCCGTCCGGCTCGGCAACAGGACGGAAATCCGCCACGGCGGCTGCGAAGATGGCCAGGCGGGCGTCGCCGATCCGCTCCTGCACCGCACGGGTCATCTCCCGGGCCGTCTCCACCGGCACGAGCTCCACACCGGTAGGGGCCGCAAGCGAGGTGGGCCCCGAGATCACGGTGACCTCGGCGCCTCTGCGCCAGGCCGCCGCCGCCAGGGCGAATCCCATCCGTCCCGAGGAGCGGTTGCCCAGATTGCGGACCGGGTCGAGGGGATCCCGGGTGGGCCCCGAGGTGAGGAGGACGCGAGCCCCGGTGAGGGGGCCGGGCACCGTCAGGAGCCGACCGACGTGGTCCACGACGACGTCGGGCTCCACCAGCCGTCCCGGTCCCTCCGCCTCCCCCACGGCCAGGGGCCCGTCCACCGGTCCCAGGATCCCGTAGCCCAGCGATTCGCACTGCCGTGCGTTGGCCTGGACCTGGGGGTGCGACCACATCCGGTCGTTCATGGCCGGGCAGAGGAGGACGGGCACACGGGCGACCAGGAGCGTGGTGCTCAGGAGATCGTCGGCGCGCCCCTGGGCGGCCCGGGCGAGAAAGTCGGCGGTGGCCGGCGCGACGCTCTCCACGTCCGCCTCACGCCCCAGGCGGTTGTGGCGTG
>JARRPL010000238.1:0-7968 GCA_037382905.1 Gemmatimonadota bacterium
TGTCCCGGCTCACGAAGAGGGGCGGACCCGGGAGGCTGGGCAGCCCGGGCGTCGCCGCGAACTCCTCCATGGCGGATCGGATCTGGTCCACCGAGGCCCGGCGCTCCAGGGCGACGGACAGGTCCACCATGTGTCCGTGGAGGACCGGAACCCGGGTGGTGGTGGCGCTCACCGCGAAGTCGGCGGGCACCACCTGACCGTCCCGTAGCGTTCCCAGGAGCTTCTGGGGCTCCCGCTCCACCTTCTCCTCCTCGCCGGGGATGGAGGGGAAGACGTTGTCCGACAGCTCCAGCACGGTGGGGCCACCCCGACCGGCGCCGGAGACGGCCTGGAAGGTGGTGGCCACCACGCTCCGGAGGCCGAAGGTGCGATGCAGCGGAGCCAGGGCCAGCGCCATGGGCGCCACCGCGCAGTTGGGGTTGGTGACGATCCCCCCCTCCCCGGCCGAAAGGAGTTCCAGGTGGTCCGGGTTGATCTCGGGAATCACCAGGGGGATCGCCGGATCGGCTCGGAAGGCCGAGGCGTTGCTCACGACCCGGTGGCCCGCATCCGCCAGCCGCGGCTCTACCTCCCGGGCCGCGGCGGACGGGAGGGCCGACAGGACCAGAGGCGAGCGGAACCCGGCGGCCATGGGTTGGAGCCGTAGGTCCGAGGCGTCGGGGCCGAGGCGTTCCGCCAACTCCGAGGGGATCAGGTCCTCCAGCCGGCGCCCCACGGATCGCTCCGAGGCGGCGACCTCCTGGATCCGGAACCACGGGTGCCGGGCCAGCCGTTCCAGGATCCGCCGACCGACGAGGCCGGTGGCGCCCAGGACGGCGACGGGGGTGGGCGCGGGGATGGGCACGGGCGTCGGCTCCAAGGTCGGGACGAGGAAATCTTCTTTGTCTACGCTAGCGCCCTCGGCGGGGTCCTTGCCACGGCCGGGGCATCGGGGTCGTGCCCTGGCCGGTCGCCCTGGGAGGGCCGTCGTACGCGTCGTCGGACAAGGGACGGACCGGTATGAAGAAATCTTGCATTACTCGAAGATCCCATTCTATTTGGTCGCGTAAACATCCATTTCTTCCGGTCCCTTTCTCAAGAGGTCACGCCATGAACCGTCTTCCTGTTCGCACCCTCCTCGTCGCGAGCCTCGCGGCCCTCGCCTCCTCCGCCCCCGCCCTGGAGGCCCAGACCATCCTCGGTGTGCGCGGGGGGGTCTCCGTCTCCAGCGCGTCCTTCGATGTCTCGGAGACGCTCGACGACAGCAATCGGACCGGGTTCGTCGGCGGCGTCTTCCTGGACTGGGGCCAATCCACTCTCTTCGGCTTCCAGGTGGCGGCCCAGTACGCACAGAAGGGGGCCGAGATCGACAACGTCGACCTGGACCTGGCCTATCTGGAGATCCCCGCGGTGGTGAAGGTCGGGCTTCCGCTGGGAATCGTGAAGCCCAGCGTCTTCGGCGGTGTCGCCCTGGGCTTCAACACATCCTGTGACGATCCGGACCAGGTCTTCGGCGCCGACTTCTGCGACGACGTCAGCTCCACGGAGTGGGCCGGGGTGTTCGGCGCGGACGCGGCCTTCTACCTGGGCTCGCTCTCGCTGTGGATCGACGCGCGCTACAACGTCGGTCTCAACGATATCTCGAGCGACCTCGAGTTCGTGGACGACCTCAAGAACCGGGCGTGGAACATCTCCGGCGGCGTCGGCTTCGGGCTGGGCGGCTGATCCGCTCGTCATAGCCGGGTCCGCGACCCGGCTCGGTCAGACTCCCGAGGTCTCGTGGACCGACGCACCGCCCTGCGCTCCATGGCCGCCGCAGTGGTGGGCGCCCCGGAGTTCGTCCGCCGCCGCTATCGTCTCTTCCCGGGCTTCGAGGACGAGTACTCGGAGCGCTGCATCCGGCTCATGCAGGAATCCACCGTGGTGGACCTGCTGAGCCAGTTCCGCTTCGGCGATTACCGGGACGGAGACCGGCCTCGGGAAAGACTCTGGCTCGACGACCCGAACGCCTTCAGCGAGGACGACTGGGCCGTCTACCGGGAATCGGGGGTGGACGCCCTGGCTCTGGGACATGGTCCCGCCGACTTCGACGGTGCCCTCCGGCACCTGGCCCGCTGGAACGGCTTTCTGGCGTCCAACGGTCACCGATTCGCCCGGATCGACTCCGCCGACGACTTCGCCCGGGCCCGGGAGTCGGGAAAGTTCGGGGTGATCATCAGCTACCAGGACTCGGCCCATTTCCGGGGCCCCGACGACGTGGTGACCTGCTATCAGCTGGGTCAGCGCATCTCCCAGCTCACCTACAACTACCAGAATCTCCTGGGCGCCGGCTTCCTGGAGCACCGGGACGGAGGGCTCACCGTCTTCGGCCACCGGATTCTGGAGGCCATGGAGGAGGTGGGGATGGCGGTGGACCTGTCCCACTGCGGGGACCGGACCACCATGGACGCGCTGGAGGCCGCCACCCGCCCCGTGATCTTCTCCCACGGCAATCCCCGGGGCGCCACCCCTGGACTCCTCCGCAACAAGACGGACGAGGCGCTTCGGGCCATGGCCGCCACCGGAGGAGTGACGGGGGTCAACTTCATCCGGTTCATGGTGAGGCAGGAGCCCCCCGTGACCGTGGACGACGTGGTGGATCACGTGGACTATCTGACCCGGCTGGTGGGGGTGGAGCACGTGGCCATCGGATCGGACATGGATCTCTTCGGCAACGCCTCGCCCCGGCGGCCTCCCGACGACGTGCCGGACTTCAGCAACCGGCCCAACTTCGACCGCTACCGGATCCACCTCAACGACGAGAACCGGGAGACCATCGCGGGCCTGGACCATCCCAAGCGCCTCTTCGACCTCACGGAGGCGTTGATCCGCCGGGGCTATCGAAACGCCGTCCGGGCGCTGGGAGAGATCTGGCGGTAGGCACGGCGACGCTCCCACCACCCACGCTCCCGCGACCAAGGATGGCACACCCGAAGACGGAGACGCGACCATGACGAAGGCTCCCGTGGCCCCGAGGCCGTATCGCATCCTCCTGCTGAGCCTTCTGCTCTCGTCCCTATCGGGCGCACCGATCGAGGCCCAGACCCTGTCGGACCAGGCCCGCCAGGGTCCCTACGACCGCCTGGCCATCCTCAACGCCATGGTGATCCCGGGCCACGGCGGACCCGCGTACGGACCGGCGGACATCCTCGTGGAGGACGGGGTGATCCGGCAGATCATCTCGTACAACGGGGTGCTGGGGCGGCCGTCGGACGCCGGCGACCACGGTGCCGACCGGGTCATCGACGCCAGCGGCATGTACGTCATGCCGGGCCTCGTCGATCTCCACACCCACATCAGGACCGAGCCGCTCCCCCTCCAGTACATCTACAACCTGAAGCTGGCCCACGGCGTCACCACCATGGTGAACGGCTCCGGCAGGGGGTGGGAGGCGGCGCTGGAGCAGCAACGTCTGGCGGAGGAGGGAAGGATCACCGCCCCCCGCATGTACCCCATCGCCGACTGGGGCCCGCCCCGCTCCCGGGACCCGGGGCACGCGCCCCCGGCCGAGGAGATCGCCCCCTGGCACGACCCGGCCCGGGTGCCGGAGCTCATCGACCAGGTGGTGGGGCCGGGGAGGGCCCACGTGGTCCGGATCGGGAGCCTGGCGTGGAACGACTCCCTCTTCGCCGCCGTGGCCCGGGCCGTGGACGAGGCCGGCGGGATCACCACCGTCCATCTCCCTCCGGAGGATCTCTCGGTGGTCGACGCCGTCCGGGCCGCCGAGCTGGGCGTCACCATGATCGAGCACCACTACGGCTACGCAGAGGCGGCCCTGGGCGAGGGGGCACTGCCGGCCCTCCCGCCGGACTACAACTACAACGACGAGGCCCACCGCTTCCGGCAGGCCGGGGCGGTGTGGCAGGAGGCGGACCGGGAGATCCTGGTGGGTGAGGTGGCGAACCGCCTGGTGGCTTCCGGCGTCGCCCTGATCCCCACCATGAGCGCCTACGAGGTGAACCGGGACTTCAACCGGTCCGTGGGTCTGCCCTGGCACGACCGCTATACCCACCGGGTGCTCATGGATTGGTACCTCCCCACCGCCGAGGTCCACGCGGCGCATCACTGGGACTGGACCAGCAAGGACGAGCAGCGCTGGTCCGACGCCTTCCGGAAGTGGGGCGACCTGGTCCGGGCCTTCCACGACCGGGGCGGCCACCTCTCCTACGCCGTGGACGACCCCTACCTCTGGAACACCTCGGGGCTCGGCAACGTCCGGGAGCTGGAGCTCATGCACCAGGCGGGCCTCGAGCCGCTGGAGGTGATCCGGGCGGCGACGTACAACAGCGCCCGGACCCTCAAGCGCCCCGACCTGGGCTTCATCCGCACCGGCGCCACGGCGGACCTGATCGTGGTGGACGGCAATCCCCTGGAGAACCTCCGCTACCTCTACGCCTTCGGCGCGCTGGAGGCCGACGGCACCGGCGAGCTCACCCGGCGGGGCGGCGTCCGCTGGACCATCAGGGACGGAATCGTCTTCGACAACCGTCTTCTCATCCATGAGGTCCTTCGGATGGTGGAGGAGTCCAAGGAGGGATGGACGGATCCCATCCCCTCGCTCTTCGAGCCGGTGATCGGCCGGTAACCTGGACGGCGCCACGACATGCCGATTCTCGATCGGAGGAGTCTCGATCCATGAAGAACCCCATCATCCTGGCGGTCGACGACGAGCCGGAGGTCCTGAACGCGGTGGTCCGGGATCTGCGCCGGCACTACGGCCAGGACTACCGGGTGCTCAAGGCGTCCTCCGGGGAGGAGGCGCTGGAGACGGTACGGGAACTCAAGCGGCGGGGCCTCCCGCTGGCGCTCCTGGTGGTGGATCAGCGGATGCCGGGTCTCGACGGCACCGAGTTCATGGTGGAGGCTCTCAAGATCTATCCGTCGTGCCGCCGTGTTCTCCTCACGGCGTACGCCGACACCGACGCGGCCATCGCCGCCATCAACGACGTGGGGCTCGACCACTACCTCCTCAAGCCGTGGCAGCCCCCGGAAGAGCGGCTCTATCCGGTCCTGGACGACCTCCTCTTCGACTGGGCCGCCCGGGCGCGTCCCGAGTCCAGCGGGCTCCGGGTCGCCGGCACGCGCCTCTCCTCCGTCTGCTACCGCCTGCGGGAGTTCCTGTCGGGGAACCAGGTGCCCTACCAGTGGATGGACGTCGAAGACAGCGCCGAGGTGCGGGAGATGGTCGCAGCCGTGGCTGGGGACCCGCCCCGCCTGCCGGTGGTCTTCCTGGAGGACGGTACGGCGCTGGTCCAGCCCGACCCCCGGGAGCTGGCCGAGCGCATCGGGATGCAGACCCGCCCCCGGGAGCCCTTCTACGATCTCGTGATCGTCGGGGGCGGTCCGGCGGGGTTGGCCGGCGCCGTCTATGCCGCGTCGGAGGGGCTACGGGTGGTGCTGGTGGAGCGGGCCGCCCTGGGAGGACAAGCGGGAACCAGCTCCAGGATCGAGAACTACCTGGGCTTCCCGTCGGGCCTGACCGGTGCGGACCTGGCCAATCGGGCATCCGCCCAGGCCCGGCGGTTCGGTGCCGAGCTGCTCATGACCCAGGAGGTGGTGGAGCTCACCCGGGAGGACCCCTACCGGATCGTCCGACTATCCGATGGTTCGGAGCTCCGGTGCTACGCCGTGCTGTTCACGCCGGGCATGGAAGTCCGGCCTCTGGAGGCGCCAGGGGTGGAGGAGCACCTGGGGGCCGGAGTCTACTACGGCGCCGCCCTCACCGAGGCCGCCGCATACCGGGACCGGGATGTGTTCGTGGTGGGTGGGGCGAACTCCGCCGGACAGGGAGCCATGTTCTTCTCCCGAACGGCGCGAAGCGTCACCCTGCTGGTCAGGGGCGAGGGGCTTCACGCCATGTCTCAGTACCTGGTGGACCGGATCGAGGAGGCGCCCAACGTCCACGTGCGAACCGGCACCGAACTGGTCGGGGTGCAAGGGGACGGACGTGTGCAACAGGTGGTCCTCCGGGAGGTGGGATCGGATGCATCCCAGGCGGTCCCGGCCGATGCCCTCTTCATCTTCATCGGCGCCCGGCCGCGCACCGAAGCCGTCGCAGGGGTGGTGGAGCGCGACGAGGACGGGTTCATCCTCACCGGCCGGGACGTGATGGTCGACGGGCGACGCCCCCGGGGCTGGACCGAGGACCGGGACCCGCTGCCGTACGAGACCAGCGTCCCCGGGGTCTTCGCCGCGGGAGACGTCCGTCATGGTTCGGGAAAGCGTGTGGCGTCGGCGGTCGGAGAGGGTTCGGCCACCATCGGCCTGGTGCACCAGTACCTCAGGACCGTGTAGCCCTCCACCCACCGAGGACGAATCCGGCATGGACGAGGCGGACATGAACGCCCACGACACCGATCCACGGGACGAAGACCGCCCGCTCGCCGGCCCTCCCGAGCTGGTCGAACGGCTCTCCCGGCTTCCCGAACTCTCATGGGTCCCCCGGGACGAGCTGGTCTGGCTGGTGGCTCACGGGGAGCTCCGGTCGGGTCCTCCCGGTGCCGTCATCGGGCCCGCGCACCGGCCCATCCCCGACCTCTGGGTGATCGTATCGGGCAAGGTGTCGGTGAGCGTCGATCGGGGAGCGGGTCCGCGGCGGGTGATCGTGTGGGGGCCGGGAGAGGTCACCGGGATGCTGCCCTATTCCCGCATGAAGGGCCCGCCTGGCGACAACGTTCTGGAGGAGGCTTCGGAGTGGCTGTCCATTCCCGACACCCTCTTCCCCGCCCTGATCGTCCACTGCCCGGTGTTCACGGCCCACACGGTCCACCTCATGCTGGACCGGGCTCGACGCTTCAACGCCAGCGACCTGCAGGACGAGAAGATGGTGTCGCTGGGAAAGCTGGCGGCAGGGTTGGCCCACGAGTTGAACAACCCGGCGTCGGCCACGGTCCGCTCCGCGAGTCTGCTGATGGAGGGGCTCCAGGAAGTGGACCGGGTCTCCCGCGAACTGGGTGAGGCGGGCCTCTCGGCCCGGGAACACGAGGCCTTGGAACGGATTCTCGACCCGTGCGGTGACGCCCGGACCCAGGGCGTGCTTTCGCCCATCGAGGCTTCGGACCGGGAGGACGCCATCGCCGAGTGGCTGGGCCGGCACGACTGCGACCCCACCGACGCGACGGCCCTGGCCGAGACCGCCGTGACCCTGGAGCAGCTCGACGCTCTGGCCGACACCCTGGCTCCCGACCACCTGGCGCCGGCCCTCCGTCGCCACTCCGTCGGATGTGCCACCCGTGCCCTGGCTCAGGACGTGAAACGGGCCGCCACGAGGATCCACGAGTTGGTGGCCGCCGTGAAGCGGTTCACCTACATGGACCGTCTGACAGGCCCCGAGGCCGTCGATGTCGAGGCTGGACTCCGGGACACCATCGCCGTGCTGACGTCCCGTGTGCGGGCCAAGAGCGCCCAGGTCGTCCTCGAGGTCGACGATGACGCCCCCCGGGCGCTGGCCACCGGCGGTGAGCTGAACCAGGTGTGGCTGAACCTCATCGACAATGCCCTCGACGCCGTGGATCCCGGCGGCCGTGTCGAGATCCGGGTCGGTCGGGAGCTGGACCGGGTGGTGGTTCGGGTGGTCGACGACGGACCCGGAATCCCTCCGGACGTGCTCCCCCACGTCTTCGACCCCTTCTTCACCACCAAGGCGCCGGGAGAGGGAACCGGTCTGGGGTTGGAGATCTGTCGGAGAATCCTCCGACAGTACCGGGGCGACCTCTCCGTGGAGTCGCGCCCGGGCCGCACCGAGTTCCGGGCAAGCCTCCGGGCGGCGGGACGTGAGATCGGGGGAGACCCGGGGCCGGATTGAGGGTCCGGCAGGGTCTGGCCGCTCCCGCCACCGGGACCCACATTCGCTCCCGGTCCTCCCAAGGAGCCATCCATGCACAGTCCGTCCACCTGGCCCATCGCCTCGAAGCCTCTCCTTGCGGCGACCCTTCTCCTCTCGTTCCTGGA
>JARRPL010000239.1:0-5153 GCA_037382905.1 Gemmatimonadota bacterium
GCCGCCTGGCGCCGGACGAGCCCGCGGTGGAGGTGGAGGGCCTGACCCGTCGCTTCGGGAACTTCACGGCCGTGGACGCCATCACCTTCTCGGTGGCGCCAGGGGAGGTCTTCGGCTTTCTGGGCGCCAACGGAGCCGGGAAGACCACCGCCATCCGGATGCTCACCGGGCTCCTGGAGCCCTCCGAGGGCCGGGCCAGGGTAGCGGGCCACGACGTGGCCACGGAGCCCGAGGCGGTGAAACGGGCCATCGGGTACATGAGCCAGCGATTCTCTCTGTACGAAGACCTGACCGTCCGGGAGAACATCCGCCTCTACGCCGGAATCTACGGGCTCGGCGACGACGCCATCCGGGAGCGGGGAGACGCCCTCCTCCATCGGCTGGAGCTGGCTCCCCAGGCCGACGAGTTGGTGGCTTCGCTCCCACTGGGCTGGCGCCAGAAGATGGCCTTCTCGGTGGCGCTGGTGCACCGGCCTGGTGTGGTCTTCCTGGACGAACCCACCGGCGGCGTGGACCCCATCACCCGCCGCCAGTTCTGGGAGCTGATCTACGAGGCCGCCGCCGCCGGGACCACGGTGTTCGTCACCACCCACTACATGGATGAGGCCGAGTACTGTGACCGGGTCTCCATCATGGTGGACGGCGCCATCGCCGCGCTGGGCACCCCGGCGGAGATCAAGGCCCGCTTCGGCGCCGCCTCCATCGAGGAGGCGTTCGTTCGGCTGGCACGCCCCCGGGAGGCGGTGTGAGCGGTCGCTCGAGAGCCCTGAGAGGGTTCATGGCGAAGGAGTTCCGGCACATCCTCAGGGACCGGCGGACTCTGGCGATCCTCCTGCTTCTGCCGCTGGCCCAGGTCCTCCTCTTCGGTTTCGCCGTCCGTACCGACATCCGGGGGATCCGGGTGGCGGTGGTGGATCCCTCGCCGGACGCCGCCAGCCTCTCGTTGCAGGCCGTCTTCCAGGGCACCGACCTCTTCCAGGTCGTGGCGGTGGTGGGCTCGGTGGAGCGGCTCCCGCCCCTGTTCCAGCGGGGTGCCATCGACCAGGCCCTCGTCTTCCCGCCGGACTTCGCCCGGGCGCTGGGCAGACCCGGCGGGGCCACCGTCCAGGTGATCACCGACGCCAGCGATCCGAACACCGGAAGCACCATGCGGGCGTACGCCGACCGGGTGGTGGAGGGATGGCGTTCACGGGCCCTCCCCCGGGCCGGCGGGACGGCCCGGTACGCCTCCGGACCCGTTCCGCCGACTCCCGGTGGAGTGCGCATCGAGCCCCGGGTGCGCATGCGCTTCAACCCCACCCTGGAGAGCGTGAACCTCTTCGTGCCGGGCCTCATCGCCGTGCTCTTGACGGTGGTGTCGGCCCTCATGTCCGCCATCTCCCTCTCCCGGGAGAAGGAGACGGGGACGCTGGAGGTGCTCCTGGTGTCGCCCCTGCGGCCCTGGCAGATCATCGCCGGCAAGCTGCTGCCTTACATGACGATGGGGTTCCTGAACCTGGCCAGCGTCCTTCTGGCGGCCCGGCTGGTCTTCGGGGTGCCCTTCCGGGGAAGCCTCCCACTTCTGGTGGCGGAGTCCCTCCTCTTCATCCTGGCCTCCATGGGGCTGGGCGTCCTCATCGCCGCCCGGACCTCCACGCAGCGCACCGCCATGGTGGGGGCGCTCATGGGGCTCATGCTGCCCACCCTCCTCCTCTCGGGGATGATCTTCCCCATCTCCAGCATGCCGGGCTGGCTTCAGGCCCTCTCCAACGTCGTCCCGGGCCGCTGGTTTCTCCTGGTGGCCCGGGGGATCATGCTGAAGGGGGTGGGGCTGGCGGAGCTCTGGCAGGAGACGGCGATCCTCTCCGCCATGACCGCGGGCCTCATCGTGGCGTCCATCCGTGCCTTCAACGTCCGGCTGGACTGACCCGTGCGCACCGTCCGCTTCCTCCTGGAGAAGGAGTTCAGGCAGATCTTCCGGGACCGTACCATGCTGCGGATGTTGCTGCTGGTGCCCCTGGTCCAGCTCCTGGTCCTCTCCAGCGCCGCCACCTTCGAAGTCACGCAGGCCCGCATGTGGGTGGTGGATCTGGACGGCTCCTCCGCATCCCGGGGGCTCGTCCAGCGATTGACCGGCTCCGGTCGGTTCGAGCTGGCGGGTTCCTCCGTCAGTGCCGAGCCGGCCCATCGAGCCCTGTTGGAGCGGGAGGCCTCTCTGGTGCTCCAGATCCCCCGGGACTTCGAACACGACCTGCGGACCCGGGCGGTGGCGCCGGTGCAGGTACTGCTGGACGCGGAGGACGGGGCGGCGGCAGGGGTGATCCAGTCCTACCTGACGGCGATCCTCCAGGATCATGCCCGATCGCTGGGGACCCGTCTCCAGCCGCGCTTCACCGGGGCCGTGGGCTCCGGGCCCCTCCCCGCCGGCCCGTCGGCCCCGGCTCCCGCGCTCCAGCTCCGTCACCGGGGCTGGTACAACCCGGAGCTCGACTACTACCACTACATGGTGCCCGGCATCCTGGTGGTGCTGGTGACGGTGGTGGCCATGGCCATCGCCTCCATGAACATCGTGCGGGAGAAGGAGATCGGGACGCTGGAGCAGCTCAGCGTCACGCCGGTGACGAAGGGTCAGTTCATCGCCAGCAAGCTGATCCCCTTCTGGATCATCGCCCTGGTGGACCTGGCCCTGGGCCTGGTCCTGGCCCGCCTCGTCTTCTCCATCCCCATCGAAGGAAGCCTCCTGGTAGTGGCGGTCTCGGCGGTGGCCTACCTCTTCGTGGCCCTGGGGATCGCGCTGTGGATCTCCACGGTGGTGGAGACGCAGCAGCAGGCCATGTTCATCGCCTTCTCCGTGAACATGATCTACCTCCTCATGAGCGGCCTCTTCACCCCGTTCCGCAGCATGCCGGACTGGGCTCAGGCGCTGGGACAGTTGAGCCCGGTGAAGCACTTCATCCAGATCATGCGGACGGTGCTGGTCCGAGGGGGCGGCTGGGAGGCGGTGGCGCTGCCGCTGGGCGTCCTGGTGGTCTACGGAGCCGTGGTCTTCAGCCTGGCGATCCGTCAGTTCTCGAAGCGGGTGGCCTGAGTCCCGAACGTTCCGGGTGGCGTCGGCCCGTCGGAGAGTGGCAACTTCCAGGAAGGCGGAGGGAGTACCAGCCCCGTCGCCAGCCTCGAATCCCGGGACGGTCCGGACGCTCCCGGTCCGGTCCCGCGGCGGACCACCGAACCGATTCCCGACCCGTTCCGGCGCCGGTCCGATCCCAACCCCCTGCCTCGCCGATGACGTCATCCCCCCGATCCCTCGACCTCGCCTTCGCCCGTCAGGCCAGGGCCACCCCCGATGCCCCGGCCCTCGTGGAGGCCGGGCGGGTGACCTCGTACGCCGAGCTGGAGGGAGCCGCGGGGCACATCGCCGGACTTCTCCAGGCCCGGGACGTAGGGGACGGCGCCATCGTGGGACTCCACCTGGAGCGTGGTCACTCCTGGGTCGCGGCGACTCTGGGAGCGCTGAGCACGGGCGCCGCCGTCCTTCCGCTGCCCCCCTCCTACCCGCTGGAGCGGCGCCGGGCGATCGTGGCGGGGGCCGAGCCCGCCATCGTCCTCGCCGACGAGGCCACGCCGGTCCCGGCGGAGCTGGACGCTCCGGTCCTGGACCTGTCACCCGGCGCCGGCGCGGTCGGAGCACTCCCGGAGCGCGTCGAGGACGGGCCTCCGGGAGCGAGCCCCGCCTTCGTCATGAGCTCCTCCGGCACCACCGGGCGCCCCAAGCTGATCGTCCGAAGCCACCGGTCCTTCTTCCACCGGTTGGAGTGGACCTGGCGCACCCTTCCCTTCCGGGACGGTGAGGTGGGCTGCCAGAAGGCTCATCAGACCACCACCCACGCCGTATACGAGCTCTTCGAGCCGTTGTTGCGGGGGATCCCCTCCCTCATCGTCCCCGACGCCACCGTCCGGGATCTCGAGGCCTTCTGGAGCGAGGTGCGGAGCGCCGGGGTGACCCGCCTCCTCCTGGTTCCCTCCATGCTACGGGCCACACTGGAGGAGGCCGCCTTCACGCCTCCGCCGATCCGGGCCCTGATCCTCATGGGCGAGGCGGTGCCGCCGGGCCTGGCCCGGAGCGCCGTGGAGGCCTTTCCCCCCTCGACCCCACTCTATTCCATCTACGGCTCCACGGAAGCGAGCTCACTCCTGGCCGTCGACCTCCGACGGGCGGCCCGGGAGGAGTCGGGACTCCCGCTGGGAGAGCCCCTCTCCGCCGACATCACGACCCAGGTGCTGGGCACCGACGGCCGCCCGGTTGCCCGGGGTGAGACCGGGCGACTCCACATCCGCGGTCCGGCCCTCTTCGACGAGTACCTGGGGGACGAAGAGCTCACGGCGAGCGTGGTGCGCCGGGTGGACGGGGAGCGCTGGTTCGACACCCGGGACGACGTTCGAATCCACCCCGACGGCTCCCTTCGCTTCGTCGGACGCACCGACCACACGGTCAAGATCCGTGGATTCCGCGTGGATCTGGACGAGGTGGAGCGACACCTGCGGGGTCTCCCGGGGGTGTCGGACGCAGTGGCCGTGGCGGCACCGGCGCCGGCGGGAGGCGGTGCCCTGGTTCTCCACACCTACGTCACACCCTCGGACCCGGACCCGGAGGAACTCCTCCGTCAGCTTCGGGACGTCCTCCCGGAGCACGCGGTGCCGTCCTTGCTCCGCGCCGTGGACGAGTTCCCCAGGACCTCCAGCGGGAAGGTGGACCGGCGCCGCCTGGCCCAGGAGGGACTTTCCGGGGAGCAGCGATGGTCCGATGCCGGGCGTTCCGACGAGGAGCGGGCGCTGGCCGGGATCTGGGGTCGGATCCTGGGTCACGGGGAGTTCTCCCACGACACGAGCTTCTTCGAGGCCGGGGGCAGTTCCCTCTCCGCCTTCGCACTCCTCCGGGAGGTCCGGGACCGCTTCGCCCTGGACCCGGCGGAGCTCGACGTGACCCATATCCTGGCGAATCCCACCATCGAAGCGTTGGCCCGGCGGCTCTCCCGGGAGCGGGAGGGGCACGTTCCGGAGGATCATGCGAGCCCGGGGCTCGTGGTGCTCAAGACGGGACGAAGCCCTCTCGCGCCCCCCCTCGTCCTCCTTTCCGCTGCCGGTGGGACGCTGGGAGCCTATCAACGGCTCGTCCG
>JARRPL010000240.1:0-5145 GCA_037382905.1 Gemmatimonadota bacterium
GGCGCCAAGCCAGGAGGCGATCCGGGGAGAGCAGGATCGAGCGGCTGATCTGGCGGAGCCGGAAACGAGCCCCTCCCGGTCCCCCATGCCCTCTGCGTAGACCTACGTATCGCGTTCCCGTCGCGGAAGGCCCAGTCTGACAGGAATTCACGCCTCCGCATCCAGGAGCTACGTCATGCATCGGATCCGCCTTCCTCTCGTCGCTCTCCTGGCGGTGCTGCTCCTTGGTGGCTGCGCCGTCTACCACAGCGCCACCCGACGCCCGGCGGCGGAGATGGAGGTGGCGGATGCAGCCACCGACCTGCCCCTTCAGGCCTACCTGACCAACGGAGAGATCGTACGGTTCGAAACGGGGGCCCGCCGGGTCGGGGACCGGATCGAGGGTTCGGGGACCCGCTACACCGTGGGAATGGAGGCGGTGGGTACCGTCACCGCCCTTCCCCTGGATTCGGTGGTGGGGCTCGAAGTGCTCCAGGGGCGACAGTTGAATGTACCGATGACCGTGCTGGCGAGCGCCGCCGGAACGGCGCTCGCGGTCGCGGCGGTCGGAGGCCTCGCCGTGGCGATCTTCGGCTCGTGCCCCACGGTGTACGTCCCGGCCCCGGTCCCTGGCGACGAAGCGCCGGTGGCAGAACTCTTCTCGTACAGCGTGGCTCCTCTCCTGGAGGCCCGGGACGTGGACCTGTATCCTGGGGGACCGGAGGAGGGACGGCTCCGCCTCGACTTCCGCAACGAGGCGCTGGAGACCCACTTCATCAACCATCTGGAGTTGCTGGAGGTACGGCACCGACCCGGTGAGACCGTGGTACCCACGGGAGAAGATCAGCCCCTGGCCGTCTCCGGGTGGATGGAGGGCGCCCGCTTCACCGACCGGGCCGGTCGAGACCAGGGCGACGCCCTGGCCCGAAGCGGGAGCGGGACCTACCGCACCCCGGAGGCCTTCGTCACCGGTGCCACGCTGGCCGCGTTGGAGGACTGGATCGAGATCGAGGTGCCCAGGCGGCCCGCCACCGATTCGGTGGCCATCGTCCTGCGCCTCCGGAACAGCCTCCTGAACTCCGTCTTCCTCTACGACTTCATGCTCTCGGGAGACGACCTCCGGGGCCTCGACTGGCTGGGCCACACCCTGCAGGAGGTGGGGAGCGCGGCGGCGTTCGGCGGGTGGTACCAGCGCCGCATGGGACTGCACGTGGATGTGTGGCGGGAGGGTCGGTGGATCCAGGTGGACCGGATCCCCGACACCGGCCCCATCGCCTGGAAGGAAGCGGCGGTGATGTTGCCCGTCCCGGCCGGCGCCGGACCGCTCCGGTACCGGCTCCGCTTCGTGGCGGACCAGTGGCGTATCGACCAGGTCCGGCTCGCCGGCGAGGTCCGGCGACCCGAAGTGGTGGCCCACCCTGTGACCGCGGTACAAGGTGCGGACGGCCGTCTCCTCGACGACGCGGTCCGGGCCCTGAGGGATCCCGACGAGGACTACCTGGAGACCCGGCCCGGGACGGCCCTCTGGGTGGACTTCGAGGTGGGGGAGGAGCAAGCGGACACAGAACGAGCCTTCCTCATCGCCGCCCAGGGCTACTACACCGAGTGGATCCGCCCGGACTGGATCCGGCCCGGGAGCGGACCTCCCGACGACTTCGTGCCCGGCGACGCGGGGCTCCTTCAGGTGCTGGAGCGCTGGCACGAGGTCCGGCCCTGGTTCGAGGCTCGCTTCCACGACTCCCGTCTGAGCACCGACCGGAGGGCCGAACGATGAGTCGCTCCTACGGCGGGAGACCTGCCGCTCTCTGCCTGATGATCCTGCTGGGATCCTGCACCCTGGGCCGCGGCGACCAGCCCCGCTACCACGCCCCCCCGTCCGGGATCCGCCTGCACCTGGAGTTCGAGGCGGAGGCCATGTCTCGCCTGACGGGCCTGGGAGCCACCGCCGGCGGCTCGCTGCGGGGCGAAGCGGTGAGCATGCAGCCCGACGGTCTCCTCTTCCGGGTTGAGCTTGCCACCAGTGGCATGACCGGGGTGGACCGGAACCGACTGCTCCTCCTGGACGAGTCGGCCCTCCGTCTGGCGGACATCCGCGAGCAGGGCGACGAACCGAGTGCACGGGGGCGTTCCCTGGACGCGAGCAAGCAGGAGGACCTGGAGTTCATCGGTCGATGGGCCCGTTATCCCGAGCCCCTGTCCCGGGAACGCATGGAGGCCCTGGTCGCCGGGTTGGGCGAACCGACCATGGTCAGGGCCGGCCCCGGGAGGGAGAGCGGGAGCGGAGCCGCCGCCGCCCCGGAGTCCCGTGAGGCCTTCCTGGCCCGAGCCCGAGCCGCCGGAGCGCGCTTCCGGGACCGCCGGGTGGCCATCCGGGAGGGGTACCGAAGGCTGGGTCCGGACTTCCCGGGAATGGGGGAGCACTGGGTGCATCCCGGCCGGGTCGTCTCCGGGAAGGTGGTGGCGGAGGAGCCGCCGGTCTTGAGCTACGTCGCGGTAGGGGGCGAGCCGGTCCTGACCGGTGTCGCCTGGACCGTTCCCCTCTTTCCCGGTGAGCGGCCCCCGCCCAACCCCCTGGGGGACCGGGTCTGGCACGATCACTCAGGCACGCTGGACGAGGAGGCCCTCCTTCTGGACAGCCCCCGGACCCATCAGCATGCGAGCGCCGCCCACCAGGGCCCCGTCGGGCTCCCCGAAGGCGGATCCGGAGAGGGGAGGCCACGGCTCAGCATGGTCCACGCCTGGCTCTGGGCGCCCAACCCCGACGGGTTGCTGGCCCAGAACAACTGGACCCTGCCGTACCTCAAGGCGGGCCTTCGGCCCCCGGAGGCGGTGGATGCCGGGGTGGCCAGAGCCCTCTCCCTGGGGGGCTCGGGGGCGGAATATTACCAGACGCTCCTCGTCCGGGCGGCCGGGGCAGGGGAGCGGGACCGGGAGATCATCACCCGGCGGGTGCGGGAGGCGTCCCTGCGGGTGGACCAGGTGGTGGATCGCCGGACCGGTGCAGACCCGGACCGGGCCCTGGATCCGCCCCGGCTCCAGCAGGACGATCAGGCCCGGCTGGAGGCCGAATGGGCGCGACTCTGGGCCGCCCTCGAGGCCGAGCTGTCCCGGGAGGCCTGGCGGCAGCTCGGACCCGCCGCCGAGACCTGGCGTAGCGGGGCATGAGACGGCGGTAGCCGGGGTACGCGGGATACGGGCCAGTGTGGGCCGCATGCGCCTGGGCACCGAGAGCACCCACGGCCGCACCGCGAAACCATCGCCGTCGCCGGCATCTCATCTGACCCGTCGCCACCGAGCCGCGGCCCCTCTCGAGGGTTGCCGTACGTTTGTCGAACAGCAAGTGCAACAAACCATGCACATCGGCGTACCCGCTCCCTCCTGATCGCGTACAACCGGGAGCAGACATGGACGACACGGAGACCTGGGCGCATCCCGGGATCGGGCGGTACGGCAGGTCCACGGGACGGAAGACGGAGATCACCTACGGACGGGACGAGTTCGAGGTCGGCGCGCCGTCGAATGTGGGGACTGACCCGGAGGAGGCGCCGTGGGGGCTCGCCGGCACGGTGTGCATTCGGACTCCCGCGGTGGCCGGGCCGTGACGTTCGATGTGGAATTCGATCGGGAGATCGAGGGAGGTTCGAGGCCGCTGGATCGAGCCCCCGACTAAGTGGTCGGCGTCGCCGGCGCATCGGGATTCGTGGGGCGGAATCTCCTGAATTCCAGGCCCTCCGGTGCTCGGATCCGGGCCCTGTCCAGGAGCGAGCGGGAATCCGAAGCCGGCATCGAGTGGGTCGGTACGGATCTCTTCTCGTATCAGAGCACCCTCAAGGCGCTCGAGGGCGTGGACGTCGCGGTCTACCTGGTCCACTCGATGCTCCCCTCGACTCGATTGTTCCAGGGTTCGTTCCAGGATACCGACCTCCTTCTGGCGGACAACTTCTCCCGGGCCTGCGTCGCCACGGGGGTGAAGAGGATCATCTACCTGGGAGGACTGATTCCCGACGGGAAGATCAGCACCCATCTGGAGAGTCGCAAAGAGGTGGAAGAGGTCTTCGCGGCCAGTGGGATTCCCACGACGGTGCTCCGCGCTGGCATGATCGTAGGACACGGCGGTTCGTCGTTCGAGATTCTCAAGAATCTCGTGCTCAACCTCCCCGCGATGATCCTGCCTCATTGGACGAAGAGCTCCACCCAGACCCTCTACATCGATGATCTCGTCCGTGTCCTGACTGCGTGTATCGAGTCGGATCGATTCGCGGGGCGGACCATCGACGTCGTGAACGGTGAGGACATCACCTATGCCGATCTGATCGAACAGACGGCGAAACACTTCGATCGGCAGATCGCATCCATGTCCGTCCCCGTGAACTATCTCGGCCTTTCGAAGCTGTGGGTCACGCTCTTCGGGCAGTCGGACTACGAGCTGGTCTCCCCCCTCGTCGACAGCCTGCGCTGCGACCTCCCATCCCCGGGGATCCCGGAGGAGCTGTCGGCACACATTCAGTTCAGATCATTCGAGGACATGCTCGGCGAGATTCCCAAGGCGAAGTTCAAGAAGGGGAGGAAGGGCAGATCTTCGAAGGACACCACCGTCAGGTCCATCCATCGCCGGGCCGAGAAGCCTCTCAGCGAAGAGGAGATCTGCGAGGAGTACTTCCACTGGCTCCCCGAGAAGCTGAACGGGCTTCTCAGCGCGGAGAGGGAAGGAGACCTGATCAAGTTCGTGGTGACCGGGGTCGGCGACCCGCTTCTCGTATTGAAGCTGATCAAGGGGGAGCACAACCTGGATCGGGTGAAGTTCCACATCGTGGGCGGGTTGCTCACTCGGACCACCGACACCGGCTGGTTGGAGTTCAGATCCGTGGCCGGAGGGAAGTACGTACTGTCGTCGATCAACGAGTTCATGCCGTCCCTGCCCTGGTACATCTACAAGCTCAGTCAGGCACCCGTCCACGCGTGGGTCATGAACGAGTTCAGCCGGCATCTGGCTTCGCTGAACGGGGAAGGTGGGAACGTGGAACGCCGAGCTGCGGCGGTTCGCTGACCGGGTTCGGTTCGGTGGGACGAAGGGTGGTGGAGCGACCACCAGCCGTTCGGTTCTGGGCGGGCTGCGGGCCGGCGGGATGGGTGGAGGCGACTCGGGGATGCGAAGTGTTGGAGGAC
>JARRPL010000241.1:0-6923 GCA_037382905.1 Gemmatimonadota bacterium
GTGGTGCTGGACGCGGTGAACCGGGTCTTCACCGACCTCCACCAGCGAGATGTGCTGCAGGAAGAACCGGAGGACGCCGACACCGCCGCCGAATGGGTCCGGGCCTTCCAGACCCACGTGGCGGCGAAGCGCCGGGAGGGCCCCCTGCCGGGCCGGGTTCGGATGTGGGCGGGCCCCGAGCTCGTCTCCCGGGCAAACGCCCAGCCTGCCTACTTCCACTGGGTGGCCGGGCACGTGGCACGCCTCCACCGGGAGATGCCCGGGCTCTCCATCGGTGTCCTGACCCGGCTCAACCAGAGCGTGGGCCGCATCATCCTGGAGCTGGCGGGGCTGGGGGTTCCCGCCAGCCAGGAGGGGGGCACGCCCCTGGGGGATTCCCCGGCGGTGGCCTCGGTCTTCGCCCTCTTGCGCCTGGCGGACCACCCCGCCGACAGCCTCGCGCGCTACCACGTGGCCCGGACGCCGCTGGGTCCCCTGGTGGGCCTCGACGACGAAGGCGACGTCCAGGCGGCCCGCCGGGTGAGCCACGCCCTGCGTCGAGACCTCCTGGAGGAGGGGTACGGACCCACTCTCTCGAGCCTGGCGGCGGATCTGGAGCCAGCGTGTGACGCACGGGAAGGGCTGCGCCTCCAGCATCTGGTGGAGCTCGGCTACCGCTGGGACCGCTCGTCCGCAGGCGGGAGCGTCCGGGTGTCGGACTTCCTGGATCGGGCCCTGGCCGAGTCGGTGGAGACGGCGGGCGGGGAGCCCATCCGGGTCATGACCGTCCACCAGTCCAAGGGGCTGGAGTTCGACGTGGTGGTCCTTCCGGAGCTCCACGGCGGCAAGATCCCCGGAGGCCGCAGGGGCGCCCGACCCATCGCGTACCGCCCGGGCCCCACCGAGCGGGTCACCCACCTCTTTCCCCCCATGTCCCGGGACGAGGCGGCGCTGTTCGAGAGCGAGGTCCCGGAGCTGGCCCGGGGACGACGCCAGGCCCGGGCCGCCGAGGTGCGGGACTCCCTGGGCATGCTCTACGTGGCCATGACCCGGGCCCGCTACGCCCTCGAGCTGATCGTTCCCGCGGATCCGCCGGAGGACGGGGGGAGAACGCCCGGCAACGCCCGAACCCACGCGCGGCTGGTTCGGGAGTGCTTCGGTGCGGGCCCGGGAGAGCGCCGCCTCGAGGAGGGCGAGCAGGTATGGGAGTCCCCGGACCCGCCCGAAGGCCCGGAGTGGTGGACGGGGCTCGTGCGGCAGGACGAGCGCCACGGCCCTCCACCCGTCGCCCTCCCGGAGCGGATCGTCCTGGCCGGCGACGGACCCCGCAGGCGATCGCTGGAGCGCACCTCCCCCTCGTCCAGGGAGGGGGGCACCCGGGTGGACGTTCCCTTCCTGCTGGGCCTGACGGACCCCGGGGGGGACGCCCGGGCCCGGGGCACGCTGGTCCACGCCTGGCTCGAAGCGTTGGAGTGGATCGACGAGGGGCTTCCCCGGGAGGCGGCGCTGCTCGCCCTGGCGGAACGGGCCGCCCCCGAGCTCTCCGAGGCCCGGGTGCGGGAGCACCGGGACTGGCTCCGGCGCAGGCTGGAGGCGCCGGCGGTGCGGGCCGTCCTCTCCCGCCCCCCGGCTCCCGACGGCGCCGACGCGGGCCTCGAGGTGCTCGCCGAGGTCCCCTTCGTGGTTCGGGAGGGCGATGCCCTGGTGGAGGGCTTCATCGACCGCCTCGTCCTGACCCGGGAAGGGGGCCGGGTGACCTCGGCCGCCGTCCTGGACTACAAGACCGACCGGGTTGCGGCGGGGGACTCGGCGGCGCTGGAGGAACGGGTCGAGCACTACCGCCCCCAGATCGAGGCCTACCGCCGGGCCGTGGTCGCTCTCTACCTGGACTGGCTCCTGGACGAGCTGGCGTCGCGGGAGGTCGACGCTCTGATCGTGGCCGGCGACATCTACGACGCCTACCAGCCCTCCGCCGAGGTGAGTGAGCGGCTCTTCCGATTCCTGGCCCGGGTCGCCGGCACGGGGGTGCGCCAGGTGGTGCTGGTCGGCGGCAACCACGACTCGGCGTCCCGGCTCGACGCCCCGGCCCCGGTCCTGCGGGCTCTGGACGTGCACGTCGTGGGTGGGCTCACCCGGGACAGCGTCGAGGCCGGGAGCCACGTGATCCCCCTCACCGGTGGCTCCGGCGAGGCGGAGGCGGTGGTCCTGGCGGTGCCCTACGTGCACGAGTTCCGGCTCGGTGTCCGGACCACGGATTCGGACCGGCACGAGGTCCACCGACGCTTCACCGAGGCCTTCCGGGACGTCTACGCGGAGCTGGCGGACCAGGCTGCGGAGCGGCATCCGGGCCTCCCCCTTCTGGCCACCGGGCACCTGACGGTGGGCAAGGACGTCCGCAGCGAGGACTACGGACAGGAGATCCACCAGGTGGGCTTCATCGACGCCCTCCCCACCGACCTCTTCGATCCCCGGATCCGGTACGTGGCGCTGGGGCACATCCACCGGAGCTATCCTCCCGACGACCGGAAGCGCATCTGGTACAGCGGGAGCCCCATTCCCATCTCCCTTCCTGAGGCCGCCACGCCCCGGCGCGTCCTCCAGGTCGAGATCCCGAGGGACCCCGGGCAGCCCGCCCACGTCACCCCCGTGGACATCCCCACGAGCCGGCGCCTCCTGAAGCTCGAAGCCGACGCAGCCGACCTCCCGGGGAAGATCCGTGGACTCACCTGGGAGGAGCCCCTCCCGCCGCTCCTCTTCCTCCACGCCCGGGCCGATGCGCTGCCGGGCGACTTCTCCACCCGGGTCCGGGAGGCCGTCGCCAGCCACCCCGAGGGGGCCCGGCCCGCCGTGGTGGAGACCCGGCAGCTCCGGGTGACGCCGCTGGAGCGGCTGGAGCCGGAGGAGGTGCGGGACCTGGAGGAGCTGGAGCCCGTGGAGGTCTTCGAGACCCTGGTTCGAGGCAGCGGGCTGGACCTCGACGAGCCTCTGGCTGCGGCCTTTCGGGAGGTGCTGGGGATGACCGAGGACGATGTCGAGGACCGGGTGCGTCGCCTGGAGGAGGGCCAGGGATGAAGCTGCACGAGATCACCGTCGAGAACCTCAACAGCCTCTACGGCCGCCACAGCGTCGACTTCGACGGGGCGTTGGCCGGGTCCAGCCTCTTTCTGATCGAGGGCCCCACGGGCTCGGGCAAGTCCACGCTGATGGACGCGGTGAGCCTGGCCCTCTTCGCCACCACCCCGCGGATGAAGGACGTCCGGTCGGACCGGGAGATCGCCGAGCAGATCATGTCCCGGGGGACCGGGGAGTGCAGCGCCCAGCTGGTCTTCAGCAAGCTCGAGCCCGGCTCCGGGGTTCGGCGCCGCTACCGGGCCCGGTGGATCGCCCGGCGGGCCCGGGAGCGGGCGGACGGGCGGGTCCAGGCCACGGTCCGTTCCTTGGAGCGGCTCGACGGGGACGAGTGGACGCTCCTGGTGTCCGACCATCGCTCCAAGGAGGTGGATCCCGCCTTCACCCGTGTGCTCGAGGGCTTCACCCCGGAGGACTTCCGACGCTCCATGCTCCTGGCCCAGGGCCAGTTCGACGCCATGCTCCACGCCAGGCCCGAGGAGCGGGCCTCGATCCTGGAACGGCTCACCAGCACCGAGCGATACCGGGAGATCGGCGCCCGCGCGGCCCGGCTCCACAGCGCCTGGAAGGGGCGGATCCAACGCCTCGAGGCCGAGGTGCAGGCCATCGGGTCGGTGGATCCGGGGGAGTTGGAGGCCGCCGAAAAGCGGGTGGAGGAGGCCCGGGCCGCCCTGGCGGCGGCCCGGGCCCGGGTGAACGGGCTGGAGGCGGTGCAACGGTGGCGCCAGGACCTGGCCCGGAAGCGGGAGGAATTGAAGGAGGCCCGGGAGCGCCAGCTCCGGGCCACGGCGGCGCTGGAGGAACTGTCGGAGGAGCGGGCGGCCCTCGGGGCTTTCGACGAGGCACGTCCGGCGCTGGAACGCCTCGACGCGCTGGATCGGATCCGGGAGGCCCGGGAGAAGGAGGCCGCGACGCTGGCGGAGCAGCGGG
Source organism: Gemmatimonadota bacterium (assembly GCA_037382905.1). GTDB lineage: Bacteria > Gemmatimonadota > Gemmatimonadetes > Longimicrobiales > Gaopeijiaceae > Gaopeijia. The sequence goes on from JARRPL010000241.1 coordinate 4,039, forward strand.
AGGTGCTCCCGGCGCGGACCGAGGCCTTCCAGGTCGCCGAAGCCGCCCTTCAGGAGGCCGAGGACGGCTACCGGCAGGCCAAGACGTTGCGGGATCGGCTCCGGGAGCCCCTGAGCCGCGTGACGGAGGCCGCCTCTGCGCTGCGGCAGGCCACCACCGCCCTCGAGACGGCGAAGGCCCAGGCCACGACGGCGGCGGAGGAGGAGGAGACGGGGGTCGCAGGGCTCGGCCGGGCCCGGGAGGAGACCCGGGAGGCGAGGGTGGCGCTGGCGAGTCTCCTGGACGGCACCGACGCGGTGCCGGAGACGCTTCAGGGGCGGCTGCGGGAGCGGTGGGCCCCGACCCGGGTGCTGGACAGCCCCGGGAGCGTAGACGAGGAAGACTCCGGCGCCGTGGGTCCGGCGGACTTCACCGCCGCCCGGGAGGCGGCGGACCAGGAACGGAGTCGCTGCCGGAGGACCGGACGCCAGGTGGCCCGTGTGCTGGAGCTTCGGAGAACGGCGGACCGGCTGAGGACGGATCTGGAAGAGGCCCGGGCCGGGGAGAAGGACCAGGAGGAGAAGGTCACGAAGCTTCGGGAGGAGCTGGACCGTGTCGCCCTCGCCGTCGAAGCGGCGGAGAAGGCCGAGGCCGTCGCCCGGGCCGACTTCGAGGCCCTCCAGCTCCGTCACAGCCTGTTCCAGTACCGGTCCGCGCTGGAACCGGGAGATCCGTGCCCCCTCTGTGGAAGCCAGGAACATCCTTGGGCCCACGAGACGCCGCCGGAGCCCGGGGAAGCCTTCGACTCGGCGAAGACCGGGCTCGACGAGGCGACGGCGGCCTTGCAGTCGGCCAGGAGCCGGAGGGACCGGATCCGCGGGGAGCTGGACCAGCGGACCGAAGCCATCGCGGTTGCGGCCGACCGGGTGGCGTCGTTGGCCGAAGGGGCATCCAGGGCCAGCGACGATCTGGAGCAGGCCTGCCGGGAGGCGGCGTTGGATCCGGCGTTGGACGTCGACGAGCTGGAATCCCGGGCTGCGCTGTCGGAGGCGGCGGTGGAATGGCTCGACCGGTGTGACACCGCCCTGGGGCGGCTCGAATCCCATACCGCCCGCCTCACCGAGCGGCACGCGGCGCTCACGGCGATCCGGAGGCGCAGGGAGGGGGCAGAGTCGGAGGTCGGACAACGCCGGGAGGAGGTCGAGCGCCGGCAGGCCGTGTTGGACGAGGCGCGGCGGGCGCTGTCCACGGTGTGGGACGCCGGCCCGCGCCCCGACGAATCCCGGGATCGTCCCGGGCTCGACGCGGGCGAGTCGGCCCTGGACGCCTATCAGCGGACCCGGGTCGATTCGCTGGAGACCGCCCGGGACGAGGCCCGCCGGCAGCTCGAGCAGGCACGGGGGCGGAAGGAGGCGTGCGAGGCCGAGATCCGCCGGCTGGAGAAGGCGGAAGACGAGTCCCGTGCCCAGGCGGAGGAGGCGGATGCCGCCCTGCGGACGGCGCTGGCCGAGCTGGGGATCGACTCGGAGGAGGCGGTCCGGGCACGGCGTCTCCCCGATGGACGAGTCCGGGAGATCCGGGAGCGGGTCGAGGCGGCCACCGGTGCGGTCAAGGAGGCGGAGGGAGCCTGCCAGGCCCGAACCGACGCCCTGACCCGCCACGAGGCCGAGAAGCCGGAGGACCCGGAGGTGGAGGCTCCCGACGCAGCGCTGGCGGAGGCTCTGGAGGCGGCGAGGGCCACCGACCGCGCTGCCCAGGAGACCTTCAACGGCCAGAGCGCCGAGCTTCTGAAGCTGAACCAGGACCGGGAGAAGGCGCGGGCGGCGGGAGAGCGCCTGGACCGGGCCCGCCAGGAGGGGGAGGTCTGGCATCGCCTCCACCGGCTCATCGGCGTTCGGGACGGGCAGCAGTTCAAGGAGTTCGCCCAGGCCCTGAACCTCCGGCGGCTCCTCCTCCACGCCAACCGGCAGCTCTCGAAGCTCCGGGACCGGTATCGCCTGCGCCAGATCTGGAGCGGATCCGACGACGAGGACGACACGCCCCGCTTCCCCACCCTGGACTTCGAGATCGAGGACCAGCTTCGGCCCGGCGCTCCCCGCTCCATCAAGACCTTGTCCGGGGGCGAGAGCTTCCTGGTGTCCCTGGCGTTGGCTCTGGGCCTCTCGGATCTGCGCACCGGCTCCATGCCGGTGGAGACGCTCCTCCTGGACGAGGGGTTCGGCACCCTCGACCCCGAGACCCTCGACACGGCTCTGGCGGCCCTCCAGCAGCTCCAGGCCTCCGGCCGTCAGATCGGCATCATCAGCCACGTGGTGGGGCTCAAGGAGCGGATCGAGGCGCGCATCGAGGTCCGGGCCGTGGGCAACGGTCGAAGCGAGGTCCGGGTGGCGGGGGAGGGAAGGGGAAGGTGGTGACGCGGCGGGATGGAGCGTAGACTGCGATCTCCCTGCGCACCGCGCTGAACAGGATCCCGCCCATGCGTGTTCGAGCCCTGGTGACCCTCCTCCTCGCGGGGCTCCTGGCTTTCGGGCTGGTGGCCTTCTGCGGGGTGCCGGGGCCGAACCCGACCGGCGTCGTCCCTGGAACGACCTCCGTGGCGACCCCGGGAAGCCGACCCCTGCCGAGTCTGGCCGGCGGCTTCGAGCACACCTGTGCCGTGCTGGCGGTTGGGCGCGTCTCATGCTGGGGCTCGTCGTCCAATGGGCAGCTGGGGTACGGAGACGACCGGACCATCGGGGACGACGAGGTACCGGCCAGCGCGGGCTTCGTCGATGTCGGTGGGGGGGTGAGCCGGGTGAGCGCCGGCGTCGGTCATACCTGCGCTCGCCTCGACACCGGAGCGGTACGCTGCTGGGGCCTGGGTGTGGCCGGCCGCCTGGGATACGGGGACACGGAGCGCATCGGGG
>JARRPL010000242.1:0-5054 GCA_037382905.1 Gemmatimonadota bacterium
GATTCACGCCTCCCCTCCCGCCCCGTCGGCATCGGCGAGCTCTCCCCGGGCCAGCGACTGGGCCAGGTCCTGCAGCTCGTTCATGCGGCGTTCCATCACCTCCGCCCAGGAGTCCAGCTCCTTCTCATCCAGCCGTCGGGGGATCTCTACCGGCTCCCCGTAGTGGATCCGGATTCGGGCCAGAGGTCTGGGCACGGTAAAGCGGTCCCAGGAGTTGGCGTGCCAGGACGAGCTGACGCCCACGCCCACGGGAATGATGGGGAGGCCCGTGAGTTGAGCCGCCACCAGCACGCCGGGCTTGAAGATCCGGGCCGGGCCCCGGGGCCCATCCGGCGTCACAGCCAGGTCCCGACCCTCTCGAGCGGCGCGGACGAGACCCCGCAGCCCCTTGGTACCGCCCCGGGTGGAGGAACCGCGGGCGGTCTGGTAGCCCATGCGATGCAGCACACGGGAGATGTACTCTCCGTCGGCATGTTCGCTCACCAGCACCACCGCGCCCTCGCCCTGGTGATAGTAGGTCAGGGGGAGGAGCATCCCGTGCCACAGCGCGAAGATCTGGTGCTCTCCCCGGGCCCGGCGACTCTGATAGTGTTCAGCCCCCACCCGGGTGAGGCGCGTGGTGGTGAAGAGCCCGGCGATCATCCCTTGGCCCAGGATGCCCACGGATCGGAACTTCCACTCGTTCATCCCCGATCCCCGTCCAGGAGCGTCAGCGCCAGCTCCGCCACCCGAGCGGCGGCACCCGGCTCCCCGAGCTCCGCCCGTACCCGGGCAAGCCCCTGGAGCATCTCGTTTCGGGGCGAGCCGTCGACCAGAAGGGGGAGCAGTGCACCGGCCAACGCCGCGGGCGTGGCGTCATCCTGGAGGAACTCCGGTACCACCTCCTCTCCTGCCACGAGGTTCGCCAGGGCGATGTGGGGGACCTGTACCAGCCGGCTCGCCAGGGCATACGTGAGCCGGGAGGTGCGGTAGGCCATGACGAAGGGCAGCCCGGCGACGGCAGCCTCCAGGGTGGACGTCCCGGACTTGACCAATCCGACCCGTGCCGTGCGGAGCAGCGCACGGGTACGGCGGGTCACCGGCAGCCCGGTCCGCTCCAGCCCGGGGGCGTCCACCCCCGGCGCCGCCGCAAGCACCGGAGCCACATCCGGCCGCCGAGCCCTCACCTGCTCCGCCGCCTCCACGAACAACTCCAGATGCCGGTCCAGCTCCTGGCGCCGGGAGCCGGGGAGGAGGGCGAGGACGGGAGCGGTCTCCGGGACTCCCAGCTCCGTCCGGAGCGTTCTGAGGGCCTCCTCGCCCGGGGGGTCGAGCTCCATCAGGGGGTGCCCCACGAACGAGGCCACGCCGCCCTCACGCCGGTAGATCTCGGGCTCGAAGGGCAGGATGAGGGCGATGTGGTCCGCCTCCCGGGCCAGCGTCCTGGCGCGCCGCGCCTTCCAGGCCCATACCTGGGGCCCGATGTAGTAGAGCACGGGAATCCCCCGTCGGTGGGCCTGGCGCACGATCCTGAGGTTGAACCCGGGGTAGTCCACCGCCAGGACCAGCCCGATGTCCCCCTCGTCCAGGAGCTCGACGACCCGGCGCTCCAGATCGCGAAAGAACCGGAGGTGCCGCAGCACCTCCACGAAGCCCATGACCGCGAGCTCGTCGAGCCCTGCCAGAAGCTCCACGCCCTCCGCCGCCAGGTCGGGCCCACCCAACCCGACGAACTCCAGCCCCGGGCGCCGGTCCCGAAGCGCGGACACGACCCGGGCGGCATGGTGGTCCCCCGAGGCCTCCCCGGCCAGGACCAGCACCCGCGACGTCATGGCGCGGACCCGGCACGCAGGGGGACGCCCGTCCCGGAGATCAGAGGCCGGGCCCCTAAAATCGACCGAGGAACCAGAACAGGACGGCGACGAAGACCAGGAGGAGGATCAGCTTCCCCGGGGGCTTGCCCCGCTTGACGTCGATCCACTCCTTCTTGCGCCTACGCCGGATTCGTATGAGCGACATGACTCCGGATCCGTTCTTCGATGGAGAGGGTGACCTCCAGTGCTCGTCGGCCCTGGTGGCCCGAAACGGCGGGGGCGCCGGCTCCCGTGATCGCGTCTCTGAAGTTCTCCAGCTCCTTGCGGAGCGGTTCTGCCCCGTCCCCCTTCAGCGGGACGCGCTCCACCAACGCCGCCAACCCACCCTCCGGCGGGAAGGCCGGGAGCTCGGCGTCGGGTGAGAAGAGGGGGAGATCCTGCTTCAAGCGCAGGAACTCTCCCGTGCCCCCCGCCAGGTCCAGACTCAGGTAGCCACTGGGCTGGAAGATCCGGAGCTTCCTCATCTTCTCCAGCGAAACGCGGCTCGCCGTGAGGTTCGCCACGGCACCGCCTTCGAAGGTGATGCGGGCGTTGGCGATATCGATGGTGGGGGTGAGCACCGGCATCCCCGAGGCGGCGATCTCGGTGATGGGACGGCCCACCAGACTCTGCACCAGGTCGACGTCATGGATCATCAGGACCAGCACCACCGCCACATCGGTGCTCCGGGGCGAGAAGGGCGCCATCCGATGGGACTCGATGAAGAGGGGGCGGTCCAGATGGGGCTCGGCGGCGCGGATGGCCTGGTTGAAGCGCTCCACGTGCCCGATCTGGACCACACAGCCGGTGGGCTCCGCCGCGTCGAGAATCCGATCCGCCTCGTCCAGGGAGGCGGCCATGGGCTTCTCGATGAGCACGTGGACCCCTCGCTTCAACGCCTCGGTCGCCACAGACTCGTGGGAGACCGTCGGCACCGCTACCACCACCGCATCGCTATCCGACAGAAGTGCATCCAGGGAATCCCAGGCCCGGATCCCCAGCTCCTCCGAGACCTCCCGTGCCCGGTCCTCCCGCGCCTCGAAGATCCCGGACATGGTGACGCCGCCCACGTCCCGGAGGATCCGCGCGTGATGAAAGCCCAGAGAACCCGTACCCACGACCCCGACCCGGATCATATCGTCACTCCTCGCTCCGAGGTGCGGATGAAGTCCAGGAGCCGGCTCACCTCCTCCATGGACGCCACGTCCAACTCGGCGGCGGCCTTCTCCATTCCCTTGGAAACGGTCAGGCCCGACATGAAGACGAACCGGTACGCCTGCTTCAGCTCCTTCCGCACCTCGGGGCTGAAGCCCCGACGTTCCAGCCCCACCGAGTTGAGGCCATAGAGCTTCGGCGGGTTCCCCGCCGCCCGGCAGTAGGGCGGGACGTCCTGGGAGATCCGGGAGCCTCCGCCCACGAAGGCGTGGTCGCCGATACGGACGAACTGGTGGATCGGCGTCACGCCCCCCACGATCGCCCAGTCTCCGATGCTGACATGGCCCGCCATGTTCACCGCATTGGAAAGGATGACATGGTCCCCCAGTACGCAGTCGTGGGCGACGTGGGTGTAGGCCATGAGAAGGCAGTCGCTCCCCACCACCGTGCGGCCCGAGGCGCTGGTGCCTCGATTGAGCGTCGCGTATTCCCGGATCGTGGTTCGCTCACCCACGTGGAGATGGGTGCGCTCGCCGTCGTACTTGAGGTCCTGCGGATCGGTGCCCAGCACCGCACCCTGGAAGATCCGACAGCCGGCACCCACCAGCGTATCCCGCTCGATCAGGACGTGGGAGCCGATCCGGGTCCCCTCCCCGATCCGGACTCCAGGCCCCAAGATGGAATACGGCCCCACCACCACGTCGGTGCCCAGCTCGGCGCCGGGATCCACCTGGGCGGAGGGGTGGATCGTCGTCTCGCCCCGGCTCACCGATCCACCACCCGAGCCATGAGCGTCGCCTCCGCGACCACGTTCCCGTCCACCCGGCCCACCCCCTTCATGCGGCATACTCCCCGACGGAACTGGAGGAGGTCCAGCTCGAAGATGATCTGATCCCCCGGAAGCACGGGCCGACGCCACTTCACGTCGTCCAGCGTCATGAAGTACACCACCTTCCCCTCCGGATCGTCGACGTGGTCGATGAGGAGGAGTCCGCCCACCTGGGCCATGGCTTCGATGATGAGGACGCCGGGCATGACGGGATGGTCCGGGTAGTGCCCCTGGAAGAAGGGTTCGTTGATCGTGACGTTCTTGATCCCCACGATTCGACGCCCGGACTCGAAGGCCACGATCCGGTCCACCAGGAGCATGGGGTAGCGGTGGGGGAGGTACTGCATGATGTCGGACGCCTCCAGGCGAGGCGCACCTTCGAAGTGGGCATGCTCCCGGAGGGCCCGAGCGAGGCGCACGTTCCCGTCGTGGCTGGGCCGCTGCGCCACCACGTGTCCCTGGATCCGGGACCCCAGGAGCGAGAGATCCCCGATCATGTCACCCACCTTGTGACGCACGAACTCGTCCGGGAATCGCAGCTCCCCGTTCATGATCCCGGCGTCGTCCAGGACCACCGTGTTCTCCAGCGAGGCTCCCCGAGCCAGACCTCGGGCCTGGAGCGCCTCCGCCTGGGCCTTGAATCCGAAGGTCCGAGCCGGAGCGATCTCGGTGACGAAGGCGCCGCCGCCGAAATCCCAGGATCCGAACTGTCGGCCGATGGCGGCGTGCTCGAAGTCGATGGTGGCCGAGATCCGGTAGCCGTCATGGGGCGCACACACGTACGACACCCCCTTGCCGCCATCCACGTGCACCGGACTCCGCACCACGAGAACGCGCGCCTCCTCCTCCTGCTCGACCACGCCCGCCTCCTCCACCGCCAGCACGAAGTCCCGGAAGCTCCCGTCCCGGATGGGCGGCTCGGGACCGGAGAGGTCCAGCACGGCGTTGTCGACGTAGTGGGCCGCCAGAGCCGCCAGGACGTGCTCCACCGTGAGGACGCGGGTCTCACCCGCGACCAGGCTCGTTCCAAGCTCGGTCCCGGCCACATGGTCGAGATCCGCCGGCACCTCCGGTTCTCCAGGCAGGTCGATACGCCGAAAACGAATGCCGGTCCCGGGCTTTGCGGGGCGGAAGGTCAGAGTGCTGGATTCGCCGGAGTGAACGCCGACGCCGTCGACGGTCACCTCCGACCCTAGCGTACGCTGTCTTGAAGAGGACATGGGCGGCGTGCAAGGGGA
>JARRPL010000243.1:0-6601 GCA_037382905.1 Gemmatimonadota bacterium
TCCTCCCGCCCTCTCAGCCCTGCGTAGAACGGGCACCACCGCGCGAAGTAGTGCGCCGGGTAGAACCCGTGCGTCACGGCTCGATCGAGGAGCGCCACCGCCCGCTCCTTCGCGCCGGCCACCGCGTAGGACTCGCTGATGTGGAAGGTGTGGTGGGCGTCCAGGGCAAGCTCGTCCACCGAGGAAAGCAGCTCCAGCGCGTCGGTGTGCCGACCGTCGACCCCCGCCAGCAGCGCACGAAGCTGGGTCGTATAGGGCAGCTCCGCCGCGTTCTCCGTCAGCCAGGCCGCCTCCCGCCCCGCGTCGAGGAACCGCCCGAGCAGGGCGTAGTGGTAGCCCAGCGCCCAGTGGAAGATCGGCCCCGTCGAGGCCAGCCGCACAGCCTCCTCCATGGCCGCAAGACCCTCCGGCGCCCGGCCCACGAACCATGTGCTCGCGCCGACCAGGAGGTGGGCGAGGGGCGACAGGGGGTCACGGGCGACCCATTCCAACCCCGCCCGCGGATCCGTGTGGCCGGCCGCCTGGAGGGCGATGCCGTGGAAGAACCGTACGTCCCCGTCGCCCGGGTCGAGCGCCATGGCCCTGCGCAGCGAGCGCACGGCCGGCACGTGATCGCCGCGCTCATACGCCAGGAACCCCAGGATGGCGTGGCCATAGGCCTGGTCGGGCGCCCGCTCGATGAGCGCCCGGGCCTCCCCTTCGATCTCGGCCATCAAGCGCGCGTCGTGCGACGCGCCCGTGCGCAGCAGCATGATCGAGGTCATGGCGCGCAGTGCACGGAGGGCGGGCACCTCCCCCTCGAGCTCCACGGCACGGTCGATGAGAGGCGTGGCCCGTTCCAGGTCGTAGCCGGCGAGGGCATCCCGTGCCTTGAGGTAGAGCTCGAACGCGCGCACGTCCTGAATCGGCCGTTCCTCCAGCCGGGCGCTCTCACTCGGAGAGAGAGCGACGTCGAGGGCGGCGACGATGGAGCGGGCCACCCGCTCCTGGACGTCGAATACGTCGTCCACGGTGCCGCTGAAGGTCTCCGCCCACGCCGACGCGTCGGTGCGGACGTCCACCAGCTGCGCGCTGATGCGCAGTGCGCTCCGTGCCTTTCGCACGCTCCCGGTCAGAGCCCAGCGCACGCCGAGCCCATCGCCGATCTCCCGCAGTGGCTTCGTCGAGCCCTTGTACTGCATGGCCGACGTGCGCGGCACGACCCGGAGCGCGTCCACCCGCGAAAGCGCCGTGATGATCTCCTCGCTCAGGCCGTCGCTGAAGTACTCGTTCTCCGGATCGGGGCTGAGGTTCGCGAAGGGCAGCACCACCACGGAGCGTTCCGTATGGGGGGTGGGCCCCGCCCGACCGACCGTCGCCACGGCTCCGGAGCGCAGCGCGGCGACCACCTGGCCGCCGCTCCCGGTCCGCTGGTCGACCGCCCTGGCCATCAGTCCTTCCAGCAGGCGGGAGACCGCGACCGGCACGTCGGAACGCAGGGAGGAAACGGGTGGCGGCGTGTGCACGAACCGACGGGCGATGGTGGCCTGCACGGTCGGACCCGAAAAAGCGACCTCGCCGGTGAGCATCTCGACCCCGAGGCAGCCCAGCGAGAAGAGGTCGCTCCTCCCGTCCACGGGCTCCCCGGCAGCCTGTTCCGGTGAGCATCTCGAACCCGAGGCAGCCCAGCGAGAACAGGTCGCTCCTCCCGTCCACGGGCTCCCCGGCAGCCTGTTCCGGACTCATGTACGCAGGCGTCCCCACCATCACCCCGACCTGGGTGAACGCACCCGATTCGGACGTCGCCGCCTCCACCGCCTTGCCGATGCCGAAGTCGGCGACCATGGCGTGCCCCTCGTGGAGGAGGATGTTGTCCGGCTTGATGTCCCGGTGCACGACGCCGCGTCGATGGGCGTAGTCGAGGGCGTCGGCCACCTCCCCGAGCAGCCGCAACGCCTCGTCCGGGGGCAGGCGGGGCTCGCGGTCGAGCCGATCGCGCAGGCTGTCGCCCTCCATGAGCGGCATGGTGAACCAGAGCACTCCGTCGCAATCACCCGAGTCGTGGAGCGGCAGGATGTGCGGGTGGGTGAGGCTGGCGGCCAGCCGGATCTCGCGCAGGAAACGCTCCCGCCCCAGCGCCTGCGCGAGCTCGGCGTGGAGCACCTTGAGGGCCACCTCACGCCCGTGTTTCTCGTCGCGGGCACGGTACACCGTGGCCATGCCCCCGGCCCCGAGCAACGGCCCGATGGCGTAGCGGCCCTCCAAACCGGCCACGAAGCGATCCGCCAGGACGCTCATCAGTCAACTATACCGGCCGATCGACCCCGAGGACAGGCGTCCGTGTGGGTTCGTGTAGCGTTTCGGGACCTGCACGGCACACGGCTTCGGGTCCTGCCACCCTCCTCGATCAGGAGCCGCCGGGCGCCCCCGGGCGCGGGCTCTGCCCGGTACCGCGGGCGACTCCCCATGCGCCGCGGGCGGCCCTGCGGCCCCGGACCCACGGCCTCAGTCGCCTTCGCTCCACACCGTGGTGCCTTCCTTGATCGTCTCGAGGACGTTCAGGTCGGCCAGCGTGTTCGGATCGACCTCCAGCGGGTTGTCCGAGAGGATCACGAAATCGCCGAGCTTGCCGACCTCGATCGATCCCTTGCGGTCTTCCTCGAAGATCTGGAAGGCGGGCCAGATCGTCATGGCGCGCAGGGCCGTGTAGGGATCGACCCGCTGATCCGGGCCGACGATCTCGCCCGACCGGCTCCGTCGCGTGACCGTGGCATCGAGCACGCGCGACGAATTCGGCAGGGCCACCGGGGCGTCGTGGTGGGTGGTGAAGATCATCCCGCGCTCGCGGGCCCAGCCCGTCGGCGAGATGTTCGGGCAAAGCTCCGGCCCGACGGTGTGGTCGCAGTGCCAGTCTCCCCAGTAGAAGGTGTGCATGGGGAAGAGCGACGGGATGACCTCGAGATCCCGATAGGCGTCCACCTGCTCCTCCCGCAGGAACTGGCCGTGGATGAGCACGGGTCGCGGACTCGCGGTGCCATACTCCTGCTGTGCCTCCGTGAGGGCCGAGATCAACAGGTCCGATGCGGCTTCCCCGTTGGCGTGGGTGATGATCTGGAGGCCGTTCTGGTAGGCCCAGTCGACCGCGCCCCGCACCCGCTCTTCGCTCGCGGCCGCATAGCCCGAATAGCCTTCCGGATAGTCGCCCACCGGGTCGTAGTACGGCCGGTCGCGCCAGGCCGTGAACCCCTGGGGGCTCCCGTCGATGGTGAGCTTGGCCCCGGCGACCCGGAAACGGTTCACGTACTCGTCGCTCTGGTTGGCGAGGATGTAGTCGCGATCGACCAGGACGTCGGGATAGGTGAGCACATCGATGGCGAACCCCCCTTCGTCGGCGACCTCCCGCATGATCTCGGACGTCCCGGGCGAAGACCGGCCCTCCTGGCCGGTGGTATAGCCGAACCTCGCCCAGTTCTCCGCGCCGGCCCGGGCGAACTCCGCCAGGCCCTCCGGCCCGACCCCTTGCAGCACGGTTCCCATGGCCAAGAAGAAGGCGGTCTCCTCCAGGACCCCGTTCGGCTCGTCGGAGCCGGCAACGCGCTGGATCACGCCGCCCGCAGGGTCCTGCGAGCTGGCGTCGATCCCGGTCAGCTCCAGCGCGGCGCTGTTGAGCGCCGCGAGGTGGCCCGACTGGTGGACGATCAGGACCGGGATGTCCTCGGAGACCTGGTCGAGATCCTCCTTCGTGGGGTGCCGCACCTCCGCCAGCTGGGCATTGTCGTAGCCGAAGCCGATGATGACGTTGGACGCTTCGACGGCCTCCTGGTTCTCCTCGGCCCAGTCCCGGAGCGTCTGCACCAGGCTCGCGATGTCCGTCACCTCGCCGTCCGGGGGCGCCAGCAGGTTGGCCGTCAGCGCCTGCAGGCCGCCCACCATGACGTGGCCGTGGGGATCGACGAAACCGGGCAGCATGGTGCTCCCGCCCAGGTCCTTCTCCTCGGTGTCGGATCCGACGAACTCGGAAAGCCCCGCCTCGGCGCCCGCATAGACGATCACTCCGTCATCCACGGCGACCGCCTCGACGTACTCCGGTGCGTCTCCCGCCATCGTCAGGATCGGACCGCCGCGGATGACGAGGTCCGCGGGGTCGTCCGGCTCGGCACCACACGCCGATAGCACGAGGGCTCCCGAGACCAGCCCGGGGATCAGGACGCGGGAGAGACGTTGTTTCAGGTGGGCCACGATCGCTCTTTCCACAGGTGGCGGTGCCCGCCGGGACAGGTCCCGGGCGAGGGGGTCCGTGGACGGGCAAGGCGCTTCGGTGTCACGGGGACGGCGTGTACCAGATCGGCGACGTGTAGGCGCGCTCCTGCGTCGTCATCGGCACCTCGTCGGGCAGGTCGAGGTTGAAGCGCTGCGCCTCGTAGGCGGTCCAGCGCGGCGTCGGGATCTGGATCACGCGGGCGTAGTACATCGCCTTCAGCGACGGGTCGAAGTCCGGATCCTCCCACACCGCGATCAGCTCCGGCGCCCCGATGGAATTGACCCAGGTCGCGTTCTCGACGTCGACCGTGTTGCCGACGGGCGGGAGCGTGCCGTCCGCGTTCGGCTCGCGGTCGCCCGACCAGACGACGTCGTAGACCCGCTCCTGCGTCTCGCCGCCCTCGTCGACCCAGCCCTTGACGATCTGGATACGGTCGAGGTTGCCGCCGATCGGGTCGCGCAGCGCGGCGACGAGGAAGGTCGGACTCGCGCCGTCCGGACCCGGTTCCAGGTCGCCGCCCATCGGCACGCCCTTGTCGTAGCCGACCCAACCCGGCTCGCGGGCGCCCGCATCCTCGGGCACGAAGTCCCAGCCGCCGAAGAACCGCACCGACATCCGCGGCCCGGTCGAGGCGTAGGTTTCCCTCCGCATCATGGCGTCCCAGATCGCCTCTCGCGTGTTCTCCGTCGCCCATACCGCGGTGTAGCCGGACGACGCCTGCCGCCAGCCCAGGATCTCGCGGCCGTCGAAGGACAGCACGACGTGCTCCCAACGGGTCGGCGACGGCTCCACGCCGGAATGCTTGCCGAAGAAGTTGTCCTCCTCGACCGCCGACAGCGCGGTGTGCGCGTCGGTCCCGCCCGCCGCACCGATCTTGAACGGATTCTCGCCGATCTCCTGCTCCAGCATCATCCCGTTCTTCAGCGCCTCGCGGTAGTACTCGTGCTCGAGCATCCCCGGCTCCTTGGGCGTGAGGTTCAGGTTGCCCTCGTCCCAGGTCTCGTAGTCGGCGAATTCGTCGTCGGGCGAGAGCGACGGGTGGGCCTCGCCATCGCCCTTGATCTGCGTGACCTCGTAGATCGGCTCGTACCGCTGGCGCCGCTGCGCGTAGTCCGCATCGAGCGGCTCCTTCGTTTCGTACGTCTCGAAGGCGAACATCAATCCGTTCGACAGGTTGCCGTTGTGCGGAATGGCCAGGAGCGGGATGCCGGTCTCCTCCTCGAACGTCTCCATCCAGCTCCAGAGGTCCTCGGGATCGACGCTCTGGAACGTGGTGTAGGGGAGCATCTGGTCGGCCGCGTCCTTACCGCCCCGGTAGACCACGTTGCGATGCATGTTGTTGCCGGGGCCGGGGTTGGGCGTCCATTCGTAGCCGATCAAGGCGGTGAACCGGCCCGGCTCGTTGAAGCCCTCGATGATCTCCGTGTAGTCGTGCCACGCGGAGCGGAAGAAATCCTCGCTCTGCGCCGCCTCGGGCAGCGTGCCGTTGCCCTGGGCCTGGATCGCCTCCATCGCGACGTCCGTGCGCTCCTCCAGGTTGCCCTCCTGCATGACCGCGCTCCAGTTGGCCAGCGTCTCGTCGGCCTCGGTCAGCGCCGGATCGCCTTCGCGCAGCGCCGGCGGCAGACCGATCAGGTCGGAGTGGTCGGTCATCACCAGCCAGTCGAGGGGCCGTGACAGCTGGATCGGCACGCCGTAGGTCGTCTCCACCTGCTCGCCGCGGGCGAAGCGCAACGCGTCCTCGGGAGAGAGTGCGTTGATGAAGCCCGCGTCGAAGGACCATCCGGAATGGACGTGCTGGTCGCCCCAGAGCGGCCGCGTCGGGAACGACCGGTTGGCGTAGGGCGAGAAGCTGCGCGGGCCGAGCCGCGCCGTCTCGCGAATCTCCGCCGGGTCGATCGTCATGTCGAAGCTGTGCCCCGTCTCCTCCCCGGTTTCCTCCTCCTGAGCGGCCAGCATGACGGGCGTGCCCCCGAGCAGTGCAGTGGCCAGGAGCAACGTTGCAGTGAGATGGGCTGACACAGTTCTTCTCCCTTTGGTGGTGGATCTCGAGACCGTGGCACCGGGGGCCGCCGTCCGGCCGCCCCGGGTCGCCTCCACGGTCAGCTTTCCGGCGTGTACCAGATCGGGCTCGTCCACGCTCGCTCCTGGATCGAGACCGGGAGGTCGTCCCTCGGTTCCTGACCCAGCGCCACGGCGTCGTAAGTGGACCAGCGGGGCGTCGGAATCTGAAGCACCCGCACGTAGTAGAAGGCGTGCTGACTCGCATCGAAGTCCGGGTCCTGCCAGACCACCGAGAGCTCGGGAGCGCCGATGTCGTTGGTGTAGCTCGCGTCGGTGGGATCCACCGTGTTCCCCACC
>JARRPL010000244.1:0-5040 GCA_037382905.1 Gemmatimonadota bacterium
GCCGGCGGTGCCCCGCCGCCGCACGCCGTCAGCAGGAACGGGAGGGCAAGTGTCGTGAGGAGGGTCCCCCCACGGAGGCGGAAGATCGGGCGTGGACCAGAAGGCATGGTGATTCCCAGGGGATGGAGTCGATGGAGCGCCGAACTATGACGCAGGCCGAAAGGTGACACAAGCGGACCCGACGGACGTTCGAGGCATGCTCTTGAACCACGGGGGCGTGGCTCCGGGTTCCCTCGGTACCCGGGCGACGGGGGACTGGCGCGCAGGCACCGCTGGGCCTTTCTTGGCGACGATGTCCGCCCCACCACGCCACCGTCCCCCATGCCCCGCCGGCCCGGGCACACCGCTGTCCCGCCCCCGACGCCGAGCCCCCGGGTCCCGCGATGCGATCCTGTGGAGGGCGGCCCTCCTCCTGATCCTCCTCCCCCTTCCCCTGGCGGCACAGGAAACCGGCACCGTTGGGGACGACGACAATGGGGAACGGGTCTCCGTGGACGTGGGGAGGAGCGCCCCCGAGGCGGGAGGGATCGTCGATCTCCAGCGCCTTTCCGGCCCCGTCACCCTGGACGGCTTCATCGACGAAGCGGCCTGGGAGGGGATCGAACCCCTGAACCTGACGATGTACCAGCCGGTCTTCCGAGGCGAGAGCGGGCGGGAGATCCAGGTGTTGGTGGGCTACGACGACGAAGCCCTCTACGTGGCGGCCCGCTTCTATCACGACGATCCCTCCGACATCCGGGCCTTCTCCCTCACCCGGGACACCTGGAGCGGAGACGACGGGTTCGGCCTCTTCCTGGACACCTTCAACGACAACGAGAACGCCGTCCGGTTCGTGGGGATGCCCCTGGGCACCCGGATGGACATGAGCATCACCGGCGACGGGCAGAACTTCAACACGGGCAGCGCCGGCCCCCGCGGGA
The DNA here is from genome assembly GCA_037382905.1 of Gemmatimonadota bacterium. Classification (GTDB taxonomy): domain Bacteria; phylum Gemmatimonadota; class Gemmatimonadetes; order Longimicrobiales; family Gaopeijiaceae; genus Gaopeijia. The sequence goes on from JARRPL010000244.1 coordinate 921, forward strand.
TCTCCTGGAACACCTTCTGGGATCTGGAGACCCAGATCACCGAGGAGGGGTGGTACGGGGAGATGCGGGTCCCCTTCGAGAGCCTCCGCTTCGAAACGGCGGACGACGGCTCCGTGGTCATGGGGATGATGGTCTACGCCTACGAGCCGGGAGAGGAACAGCGTTGGACCTTTCCCGCCATCCCCCCCACCAAGACCTACACCCAGGTGTCCGCCTTCCAGGACGTCCGGTTCCAGGGCCTCCAGGCCCGCAGCCCGGTCCTGGTGAGTCCCTATGCCCTGGCGAGCGCGAATCGGGCTGCCGAGTTGAACCCGACGGAGGAGCTCTGGCTCACCCCCGAATCACGGAGCTGGGAGGTGGGAGGGGAGGTGAAGCTCAACCCCACCCGGAATCTCACGCTGGACCTGACGGTGAACACCGACTTCGCCGCCGTGGAGGCGGACCAGCAGCAGGTGAACCTGACCCGGTTCTCCCTCTTCTTCGACGAGAAGCGACCCTTCTTCCAGGAGCGGGCCGGGATCTTCGACTTCGCCACCGGTACGGAGCGGGGCACCCTCTTCTACTCCCGGCGGATCGGCCTCGCCGAGGGGGAGCCGGTCCGGATCTACGGCGGGGCCCGCATGGTGGGCCGTCTGGGGGGTTGGGACCTGGGATTCATCGATATGCAGACCGAGGAGTACGACGCCACGCCGTCGGAGAACTTCGGCGTACTCCGGCTGCGACGGCGGGTGCTGAACCCCAACTCGTTCGTAGGGGCCATGACCACGAGCCGGATCGGGGTGGGGGGCCTCTACAACGTGACCTACGGGCTGGACGGCCTGCTCCGGGTCGTGGGCGACGAATACCTGACGGTGAAGTGGCTCCAGACCTTCCAGGGCGGGAATCCGGACCGGGACGCTGCGCCCACCGGCCTCGACGCAGGCCGCTTCTACGTGGACTGGACCCGCCGGAACTTCCAGGGCCTGAACTACCAGCACGCCATCGTCTGGTCCGGACCGGGCTACGCCCCCGAGATGGGGTTCGAGCCCCGGCAGGACTTCACCCGGCTTCAGAGCGACTGGAACTACCGCTGGGTGCCTGGAGAGGCGTCGGCCTTCCGCCTGGTCTGGGCCGGCGTGACCTCGCTGGCCTACCAGCGACACCTGGACGACGCCTGGGAGACCCTCCAGGTGAGCCCGTTCCTCCAGCTGGAGACCAAGCCGGGCGCCACGTTCAAGGTCTCGGCCACCACCAGCTACGAGGACGTCCTCGCCGACTTCGACCTCTCGGACGACACCATGGTACCGGCGGGGAGCTACTGGGCCACCGAAGGGGCGGTGGAGTTCCGGGCACCCCGGGGATGGGCGATCCGGCCCAATCTCACCGTCCGGGGGGGTGAGTTCTTCGACGGCAACCGGTTCGGCGTGGAGACCAGCTTCAACTGGCCCATGAGCCGGTACCTCGAGCTCGAGGGAGGGTGGGAATGGAACCGCATCAACTTCGAGGACCGGAACGAGCTCTTCCACGCCCACCTCATGCGCGTGTCGGCCCAGGCGGCGGCCAACACCAGGCTCTCCCTGAACGCCTTCGTCCAGTACAACTCCCTCACGGGTGGACTCTCCACCAACGCCCGCTTCCGGTATCAGTTCCGGGAGGGTCAGGACCTCTGGTTCGTCTGGAACGAGGGCCTGAACCTGGACCGGGACGTGGTGGGGCTGCCCCGGCTCCCCTTGGAGGACGCCCGGACGCTGACGGTGAAGTACACCCACACATTCATCTTCTGAGTCGAGTGCGGACCGCCCCCGGGGCCGTTGGACTCCGAGGGCCGGTGCCGCTCCGTCTCAGCCCTGCTCCCCGGCGCCGTCGTCCGCGCGGATACGGTAGCGCAGGCGGGCGGCCATCCCGCCGGCCTCCTCCTGGAGGCGCTCCCCTGCGGGGCCGCCCACCTCCACCACGTTGGCGCCCTGGGCGAAGGCCGTCCCCACGCAACGGTCCGCGTAGTCCGACCGGTCCCACACGAAGTCCCGGGAGAGGAGCAGGGTATCCACCCGCATCTCCAGGAGCGCCCGCTCCGTCTCCTCCAGGCCGCAGGCTCCATTTCCGCCGGACCGGGCGGCGTCCAGAACCTCGTCCACCATCTCGCTCTGGCGGGCGGCGGTGAAATCCGACGCAACCTGGCGTACCGCGTCCTTGAGCTCGTTCAACGAGATGCGCAGGTGGAGCGAGGGCTGCTCCGTGGTCCGATCCTTCATCCGCTTGGGCAGCATCTGGCCCAGGTTCCGCACCACCTCCGGGGTGCCCCCGAGGATGAGGATGCCGTCGTCCGACACCCGGGACTCGAGCTCACTCACCAGGCCTTTGAGCATGCGGTCGGTGCTCTCGTCCAGGACCCGCTGCGCCTGGTCCGTGGAGGTCTCGCCCCGCACACCGGAATTCCGGCTCGGAGACTTCCGGACCCCCACGTCGCTGAGATCACCGAGATCCGTGTCCGCCTCGGTGCCCTCGTCCTCCACGAGCTCGGCCCCCTGGTACGTGAAGAGCCTGGCGTGGACCTTGTCCACGAGGGCCACCGTGATGGGGCGCTGCTGCTTGAGGGCCCGGATGTAGGGCGCCGCACGGATGCCCTGCTCCCAGCGCACCAGCGTTCGGGTCGAGATGGGAAGCTGTTCGACGTAGGCCAGATCGTCGGCGGTGGCGAACGCCACCAGCCCCCGGCCCGGCATGAAGCCCGTTTCGGCACTCCGGAGCTCCCGCTCGATTCTCGACCAGGCCTCCTTGAATCCAGCCTCATCCCCGTTGAGGGATCGGGCGACCTTGCTCACCTCCCCTTCGAGGACGGTCCGCCAGGCCCCGCGATCTGCAGGATCGTGCTGGTCGGTGTCCAGGTAGACACTCAGCACGTTCTTCTCTTGAAGGGACCGGTAGAGATCGACCAGTTCGGCTTGACTCAGCATGACGACTCCCGAAAGTGGAACAGCATACGCCCAGACTACTCGTACAGCCCAAACGCGCGAGCGTTTCCACCCGCCCACCGCCGGGGCATGGAAACGGCCCGCACTCGGCCCGACCCCCCGGGCCCCGGGCGGCGCCGGGGCCTCAGACCGTCACGGCGTTCCCCCGGAAGATGCGGGACAGGTAACGGCTCTCCTGGGGGCTGGGCGCCGGGACGGAACAGAGGAGGACGGCCGCCACCATCCGGTCCACCTCCTCCTCCATCTCCTCGGGACTCCCCGGCTCCTCGGCCCGGGCCCGGCGGGTGAGCTGCACCTGGTTCACCGCGGGCATGGTGGGTAGACGCTCGCTCTCCACGCCCAGGGTGACGGTCAAGGCGTGGAGGGCGCTCTTCACGAAGAGGGCCAGGGCGAACTCCTCCCGGGTCGACGCCCGGGACGTCTCGGGGGTGACCAGTACGATCTGACACTCCCGGTAGAGGGCGGCCCTGCGGGCGATGCGGAAGTGGTGCGTGAGCTGGTCCCGTACCAGATCCGCAAAGTCGTCCCGGCTGAGAACCCGCTCCCACTCCTCGTCGGGGCCGGCAGCCAGCGGCTTGATGGGGAGGGGCGCCAGCGGGGTGCTCACCACCACGTCCACCCGCCCCCTCGTCCCCAGGACCGCCTCCAGCGACCCCTCGACCCCGTCGCCCACGGCCTCGATGCGCACGTCCACGGACCCGGTGTCGGAGCCTACGAGCTCCGTCACCGCCCGGACCGCCTCCTCGCCCCGAAGGAGGACGTCCACGCTGGCCACGCCATGCCGGACGAACCCCCGGACCATGGCCGCGACCTCCTTGCGGAGGGCGTCGCCGAAGATCACCACGTGCTTTCCTCCGAGCCGACGCAGGTCGCGCTCCCCGGGCTTGAGGAGAAGCTCCCCTTCGGTGACGGACCGGTCGAATTTGAGCCCGCCGGAGGGGTGGAAGGTCTCGCCGCTCACCACGTCGTCCGCCAGACTGAAGACGGTGGACAGGGCCACCTGTCCGTCGGTGGGCATCCGGTGGAGGTGGAGGAGGTTCAGGATGCTCGTCTCGATCTTCTCCGCCGTGTCGTCCACCTCCTCCTGGCTGAAGAAGGGATCCGGAGCGTCCTGGAAGGCGTCCAGGAAGGCGTCGGCGTCGTCGGTGGTGATGCGTCCGCCACCCACC
>JARRPL010000244.1:5071-8499 GCA_037382905.1 Gemmatimonadota bacterium
GATCCAGAAGCCGCCGGGCGATGGACTCGTTGAGGAGGTATCGCCGGGCGTTGGCCTCGGCGGAGCCCGCCCCAACCTTGCCCAGGAGCTGCCGAAGCGGGGTGGGCGCCTCCTCCCACTTCTCCAGCTGCGCCACCTGATTCCGGGCCAGGGACAGGAGGGCCGCCGGCTCGACCCCCTCGTCCAGCGCCGCCAGCACCGCCTCGTGCACCAGGGCCAGACGCTTGTTCTCCAGGATGAGGAGTCCCCGGCGGGCGAAGAGGCCCGGCGCACCCCCCAGCCCCCGGAGGCGTGCGCCGTCCACGGGTCCCGGCGCCATGGCGTTGATGCGGATCTCGGGGCCCAGGTGCCGGGAGAGGATCTCGGCCAGGATGCGCTGCCCTGCCTTGGAGACGGCGTAATCGGCACGGTTCGGATAGGCGACCGCCAGGTACTTCTCCCCCCCGAAGTAGCTGGAGACGTTCAGGATCTGACCCTCACCCCGACGCTTCATCTCCGGCGCGAACTTCCGGATCAGCGACCAGTTGGAGATCAGGTTCGCTTCCATGGTCCGGTTCCACGCCTCCAGCGACATGTCCACCACCATCTCCTCGGCGCCGGAGATCCCGGCATTGTTGATGAGGTAGTCCACCTCGCCGAAGAGCTGGATGGCGTGGTCGTGGAGACGCTGCAGCGCCGCCTCGTCCCCCACATCGATGCCGTCCAGGATGAAGACCCGCTCCTCGGGACGCCCGTACCCCATCCCCCGGAGCTCCTGCATGATCTCCTCCCGGGCCGCCTCGAGCTTGCCCCGTCCCCGGGCACTCAGGAGGACCCGGGCCCCGGCCATGGCGAGGTAGCGTCCGAGCTCCATACCGATCCCCAGGCTGCCGCCGGTGATGACGGCCGACCGGCCCCGATGGAGACCCGGCAGCACCCGCTGGATGGACATGGGCATCAAGCTCTTTCCGGTGGCCCGTCGGATGTGGTCCGGTACCCACAGATTGATCAGGTCCATCTTCCGCACCCGGTTGTTCAGGGTGGCGGTCCAGTCGGCGGCGAAGGTCAGGTTGTCGGGCTCGTTGTTGGCAAAGCGCACCAGCTGGTTCGGGAGCACGCTCCACGGGAGCTCTCCCCTGGACTCGGCGTGCTCGTCCTCGCACCGCCAGACCCGGATGAGCTCCTCCACGGCGGCCCGCTTGATCTCGTTCAGACGGTTTCCGTGGCCGTCGTCGGGGTTTGTGACGAAGGTGACGGCGGGAGCCCGGTCGAGCCCCTTCCAGCTCGCCAGATGCCGCGCCAACGCCGAGGCGAAGGCCACCGGCGCCACCAGCTCCTGTTCCACGAAGCCCCGTACGTCGGCGTCGCCGGCCATGCTCAGGGCATACCCGTGCTGCCCGTTGGGCGTGTTGGGCATGACGATCACGCCGTCCAGACGTCCGAAGCGGTCGTCGATCATGGTGAAGAGCTGATCCAGCGATTCCCGCCGGAGGGGATCCACATGTTCCAGATGGACCGGATCCAAACCCTCGCCGTGCATGCGAGCCCGAGCCTGTCCCACCGCCTGGAGCGTCCTGAAGGCCATGACCACCCGGGCCCCGCGCCCGGCGTTCCGACGGGCGAAGACCAGCGATTCCTCCACGTCGCCGCCGCCGAGGATCAGGACCACCTGGTCCCGGAGATCCACCAGCCGGTCGTCGGGCCAGGAGACGAGCTTGGCCCGGCTCTGTGCCGGCACCCGCATCCCGTTGGTCACTTCGAAGGAGTGCCCCGAGAAGGCGGCGGACTCGGAGGAGGACAGGAAGACGATGGTGGCGGCCACGTCCCCGGGCTTGGGGTACCGGTATTCCAGCTCCCCCTCGCCGTCGGCCCGGCGATGGGTCATGAGGTTGCGGAACTGACGCGAGGTGGAGCCGGACCTCCGATCCTGCAGCTCGTCCATGGCGGCGAAGACCGAGTCGATGCGCTCCGACTCGATGGGCCCGGGAAAGACCGTATTCACCCGGATGGCCTTGGGCCCCGTCCCCAGCTCCCGGGCCAACCCCAGCGAGAGGGCGTTCAGCCCCGACTTCGGGACCACGTAGGGGATGCGACCGAAGTACGGCGTCCGGGAGAAGATGGTGGACACGTTGATGATGGAGCCGCCCACCGAGAGGTGGGGGACGGCGGCCCGGGCCATGTTCCAGGGCCCTCCCAGGAGATTCATGGCCGCCTCGGTCATGGTCTCGGCATCGCCCAGGGCGTCCCGCTCCCCTTCCGTGAAGGGGATCTCCCGGAGCATGCGCTTGGGCCCGGCACCGCCGGCGTTGTTCACCAGGACGTCCAGCTGCTTGAAGCGTTTCAGGGTGGCATGCACGACCCGTCGGCACGCCTCGGGATCGGCGGAGTCCCCCACCACCGGGAGCATGGCATCCCGGTCGAAGCCTTCCGCCACGAGCGCGTCCACGAATCGGGCCAGCTTCTCGCCGTTCCTCCCCGTCATCACCACCCGCGCCCCTTCCCGGAGCATGTGACGGGTGATGTGGGAGCCGATGTTCCCGGCGGCGCCGGTGAGGATCACCACCCGGCCGGCGAGGGGCGGATCTCCTCTCCCCGGGCCTCCGCATCTCTGAGGGCCCAGGCCCGATACAGTTCGTCCCGGGTGGTGAGACCCAGGCGTGGCAGCCCGTGGACCGCCACGTAGGTGGCTCCGGCGTGGCGGTTTTCCCACATGGCCTGATGCGCATCCGGGAGCTCCTGGAGCGGCACCGCCACCGGCTCCAGCACGTCGATGCGACCGGCGGCAATCCGCTCCTGCATCTCGGCGAACTCCCGGGCGGTGTTGAGGTGGGTGCCCCGGATCTCGGCTCCGGGCATGAGGACGCGTCGCTGTCGCATCCACACCTGCGGGGCGTAGAAGCTCATGCGACGGCCCTGGAGGGACTCGGCATACACCACCACGCCGGTGTTGGGCTTCACCAGTGAAGTCGCGAGGGTGAGCCCGTCCCGTCCGCGACGCTCGAAGATCACGTCCGGAAGGCCTCGCCGGTCCAGGGTCGTCCGGAGCAGCGGCCCCAGGGCCGAGCCCACGGGCTTGAGGGTCCGGTCCGAGAAGCGCCGAACCGCCTCCTTGAAGTCCGCCGTCTCCGTGAAGGGATTCGGCATGGGCTCCAGGGGCCCCGGGGGGTCGAACTCGTCGCCGAACCTGCGCTGCAGCTCCTCCAGGCTCACCACACCCGTGAGGGCGGTGCCGAAGCCCAGGGAGGTGACGAACTCCCGCTGGGACACGGTATCCGTCAGGACCGCCACCCGGGCACCCCGGGCGCACCCCACCTCGATGGCCTGGATGCCCACCTCGTCGAGAATTCCGTCGTCGGCGCCGGGGCCGTAGACCACCAGGAGCGACTTCCCGGCCCGGAGTCGGGCCCGGTCCAACATGGCCTCCGGCGTCTCTCTGCCGGACTTGCCCA
>JARRPL010000244.1:8516-11660 GCA_037382905.1 Gemmatimonadota bacterium
GCCCAGGAGCTGGAAGGAACGTGAAAAGGCCCGCTCCCCTGCGTGGGAGACCACGTAGTCCACCGGGCCACCGGCCAGCCCTTCCACCTCCGCGACGAATTCGTGACCCGCCTTCTCCCAATCGGCCCACTCCGAGGGGTCGTCGGGAACCGGGGTGAAGATGTCGGCCCAACGGTCGTCCTTCCGGTTCACCGCCTCACCCCCCTGGAGCCGAACCCGTTCCGCCCGCTCCTCCGTGGACACCATCCCCACCACCGAGAGGCCCGTCTGTCGTGCGGTCCGTAGACACTCCATTCCGGTCCCGGTGGCCGCCCCTTCCACGAAGAGCCGCCGACCGGGCCGGATCCCGAGGGTCGTGAAGAGGGCCCGGTGGATGGTCCCCTGGGTGAGTCCGTAGGAGCCCGCCTCCTCCAGCGTCAGCCCCGGGAGTTTGGGGTGGAGCTGCGGCCCCTGGGCCACCAGGAACTGGGCGTGACTCCCGTCGTCCCGTTCGTAGCCCTGGATTCGGAAGTCCGCCGCCATGGGGTCGAGCCCCTGGTCCGGCGAGACCAGCTCGCTCTGGCCCGAGTACAGGGTGACCAGCTGGCCCACCGACAGACGGCCCTCCCGCACCAGCTCCTCCCCCAGCGCCGCCACGAGCCCTACGCCGCCGGAGCCGGTGATCTGCACATCGGCGTCCCGGCTCTCCAGGGGGGAGACGGGGATCCCCGTGATGGCCCAGATGTCGTTGAAGTTCACCTCCGACGCCAGCATGTAGACCAGCGCCTCGTTGGGACCGGGCCTGGGCGTGGGCACCACCAGGAGGCGCTCCGCCCGGGCGGGATCCCCGTGGGCCGGGGACCCGTCTCCGGCGTCCTTGCCGACCCCCATCCCGTAGTGGTACTCGGGAATCGGCGTCACGCCGGGGTAGAAGGCCGCGTCCACCGGGAGGAGGCGGCCCTCCGCCTCCAGCCGGGCCCGCGTATCGGCGTCGGCGTCCGGCGGCACCTCCACGGGCTTCAGGGGAAGCGGGGCGCTCCGGCGCTCGAGGAAGGCCCGGATGCCCGGGGGCCCCGACTCGGGGTCGCATACCGCCTCGGCGAACAGCTCCGCCTCCCGCTCCAGGCCGGCGGTCCGGCCGTTGCGCGCCCCGGTGGTCACCGCGTCCAGGATCCGGTCCACCGCCTTGCCCCGTCCGCCGGCCCGGGCCTGGGCCAGGACAGATACCGGCGGCACAGCTCCACCGCCGCCGCCACCGGCCCCACGCCCTCCTCGCCCACGACCTGATCCACCAATCCGATCCGCAGAGCCTCCCCCGCCTCCATCGACCGACCGCCCACGATGAGCCGCAGGGCGTCCACCAGCCCGTCCTCGCCCCGACGGCGCACCAGCTTCCGGGGCAGACGCTGGGTGCCGCCATAGCCCGGAAGGAGGTTCAGGTTGATCTCGGGCTGCCCGAACCGGGCATGGCGGTCCGCCACCACCCAGGTGCAGGCCAGGACCAGCTCGTTGCCGCCGCCCAGGGCCGCCCCGTTCACCGCCGCCACCACGGGTTTGCCCAACGCCTCCAGCGCGGCGAAGGCCGCCTGGGCCGCATTCGGCGGGGTGCGGGCGCTGTCCCGGTCCCCGGCTTCCCCGATCTCCAGGAGTTCCTTGACGTCGGCACCGGCCACGAAGGTACTCCGGGCACCGGTGACCACCACCGCCTGGGTCTCATCCCGCTGTCCCAGGTGCTGGAGGACCGTGTTCAGCTCGTCCAGGGAGCGCTCGTTGAGGGAGTTCACCGGCGGATTGTCCACGAAGACCACCGCCACCTGCCGGCCCGGAGCCAGCTCGTGGTTCTCCACGCGCAGGTAGCGGTACCGCTCCACGATGCGCCGGGCCTCGCCCAGCCGCGCCATGTCCCTCCACTCCTCCACCGTGCGGCGGATCTCCTCGACCGACTCGGGATTCCGCAGGGTGGACAGGTCCCCCAGGGGTTCGTCCAGGAGCAGGGCCCGGAGGGTGCGCCGCATGTACTTGCCGGAACGGGTCTCGGGAAAGGCCGACACCACCAGGAAGTCCGACGGCACCGCGGTCACCCCCTTCTCGCTCCGTACCAGGCCTTTGAGGCGCTCCACGTCGTCGTGCTGGATCCGTGCGCCGGGGGCTGGAATCAGAAAGGCCACCGGCGTCTCTCCCTTCTCGTCGTGGGGTGCCCCCACCACGACCGCGTTCCCTACCGGAGAGTCGGAACGGAGGATCTTGTCCCTCAGCAGCGCCCCCTCGATCTCCTCGGTACCGATGCGGTGTCCGGAGACGTTGATCACGTCGTCGGACCGTCCGTGAAGGGTGAAGCCTCCTTCGGGGTGGAGCCGGGCGTAGTCGCCCTGGGTGTAGGCGAGTCCACCGCTCCATCGGTCGAAGTAGACCGACTTGAACCGCTCCAGGTCCCCGCGCCATTCGGGGGTCCCGAGCCGCTCCGGGTCGCCCCACACGGTCCGGGCCAGGTACGGATACGGAGCCGTCACCACCAGCTCCCCCTTCTCTCCCAGCTCCGCCACCCGCCACTCCACGGCCCGTCCGGAGGCGTCGGTCTCGATGGCCACGCGCACCTCGGCCTGGATCCAGGGAAGGGGCCAGGTCCGGGCGTCGGCCTCGAGCTCGGGCTCCGTCCCCCACGGACACGAAAAGACGATACCGCCGTGCTCCGTGGCCCAGTAGGAGTTGATGTAGCGCCGGCACACCGTCTCCATGGCGAAGTGCTGCACGGCGGGGGATACCGGCTCGGCACAGAAGGTGGCCACCTTGAGCCCGGACATGTCGTGGGCCGTCATGTCTTCCGTGGAGGCGGGGTCCGTCATCACCGCCTTGAGGAAGGTGGAGCCCGCCTTGAAGATCGTCGCGCCGTGGCGCTCGATGATCGAGCTGAATCGTCCGGCGTGGGGAAAGAGCGGCGAGCCTTCGGCGATGATCGAGGGAACGCCCGTGGCCAGGGGGGCCCCGATCAGGTAGGACTGCCCGGTGATCCACCCGGGGTCGGCGATGGTGTAGAAGCGGTCGTTCGGTCCCGCGTCGAAGACCATGCGCATGGTGTGGCTGATCCCCGAGAGCCAGCCGCCGTGGGTGTGGACCACCCCCTTGGGCTTGCCCGTCGACCCCGAGGTGTAGATGACGAAGAGGGGG
>JARRPL010000245.1:0-5003 GCA_037382905.1 Gemmatimonadota bacterium
CCCGCACCTGGACGTCTCGAACCGAAAGGCCCGGGAAGTTGGCTCCCTGGATGAGCTGGGCCACGTTCTGGGACCGGGGCAACATGGCGTCCACTTCCGGTCGGCCGATGAAGTCGGTCCGACGGCCCAGATCCGTGAGGGGATCCCCGCGGCGGCCCCGGGCGGTCACAGTCATCCCCGCGATCTCGATGGCGTTGGCGGCCAGGGGCACCTCCACCAGGACCGCTTCATCACTCCGGATCGTCACCGAGTCGGTGCGTGTCGCGTAGCCCAGGTACTCGGTCTCGATGAGGTGCAGTCCCGGGGGGAGGCCGTCGAGAACGAACTCCCCCTCGGCGTCGGTGAGGATCTCGGAGTCGGTGCCCAGGACCGACACCCGCGCGCCACTCAGGGGCTCTCGGGTGGCGTAGTCCCGGACCTGCCCCCGGATCTCGCCGATGGAGGCCAGCGTCAGCTCCAGATCCTCGAAGGAGGCGGAGCGGGACGGGGTCTCCAGAACGGTCGGTGCGGAACCGCTGGTGCCGAAGGTCGCCACCACCCTCACGGTGCGATCCGAAGGAACGTTGCAGAGACGGTAGTACCCCTCGTCGTCCGCCCGGCCCGTCACCGAGCTCTCGATCCTTCCGCTGGCGTCGAGAACGGCCAGCGTGACGTTGGCGCGGGGAAGCACCACCCCGGTCAGCGAATCCCGGACGAATCCCGCCATCGGGGAGTAGTCGGGTCGAGGGGACTCGGCAGCACACCAGGCCCGGAGGATCGTCGTGGAAGAGGGCACCGCCAGGGCGACACGGGCCAGGCCCCCGGCGTCGACGGTCACGCTGGCGCCGGACGCGCTGATCCCCAGCTCCTGAAGCCGGTTGTGGTAGAAGGTGACCGGGTGATTGCCCAGCGGCACTCCATCGAGACGGACGCGACCCTCCGCGTCCGACTGGGTCATCGAGGTCGTGCCCACCAGAGCCACCCGAGCGCCCTGTAGTGGAGACATGGTGGTGGAGTCGAAGACCGTCCCCTCCACCACGCCGGTGGGTTCCTGGGCCCCCGCACCGCCGGCAACCGCCGCCAGGAGGAGGAGCGCTGCTCTCAGGATCCGCTGAACCGGGGTCTTCATCGCTTCATTCCCAAATGTCGAAGAACTCCATCTGTGGAGGGGCTTCCCCCTCGGGACGCCCGCCTCCGAGATACGACCGGTACAGGCGCGCCATTTCGTGGACCACCGACTCGTCGGTGAGAGACGCCCGGGCACCTTCCTCGAGGGTGCCCTCCTCGAGGACACGAATGGCTCCTACAACCGCGGCAAAACCGAGGTCCACGGCCCGCTCGGGAATCGGGTGCAGGATCTCCGAATCCCGAGCCAGGAGCAAGGGACGGATTCGGGAGAGGATGTAGGCGTGGAATGCCCGCATGCCGGCTCCTCGGTCTTCGGACCCGCTCCTCAGATCCAGCACCCGCCGCTGCCGACCGTCCTCCCTCACCGACTGGAGCACCAACTCCACCAGGGGCTCGAGAATCCCCGTCAGGGAGAGTCCCTCCACGTCGCGCTGTTCCAGCTCCTCGTCGAATCGCTCCCGGGCCCGACGCCACACCCGGTCCTCCAGATGCCGGAGGAGATCCTCCTTCCCGGGAAAGCGGGCATAGAACGAGCCCACCGACGACCGGGCTCGGCGGACGATATCCTGCACCGTCGTCGCCTCGACCCCCTGCTCCGCAATGAGCGCGAGGGTGGCCTGCTCGATCCGCTCGAGGGTCTTTCGGCTGCGATCCTGCTTTGGTGGGACCAGTCCGTTCGCTGTCATACCGAGGTCGTCCGCAGAAGTAAAACCAAATTCTGCTTCTATATCCGTTCTCGGGCGCGGTCGCGCAAGGCCCCGCCCGAGAGCTCCTCTCCCTTGCCTGTTCCCGGTTGATGATGATATCACAGTGACACCGTCGCCTTATCCGTGGCCTCCGTTTCAAACCCCACCAGGAGGTCCCCATGTCGGCAACGCGACGCCCCGATCAGTTCTATGTCTTTCGTCCGCCCTTCCGCCTGCTCGTGCCGGTCAATGGCCCGGATTCGCTGCAGCCGAAACACGGCCGCGAGGGTGCGGCGCTGATCTGGTGTATGGGCGCGGACACCGATTCCGATCTGGTGCGCGCTCTGCGGAGGAGGCCCGGCGGCGTTGCCCTGGTGGCCGTCCTTCCCCGGGCCGAGGAGGTGCGTCGCCCGCCGGCGCTTCTGGAGCTCGTGGACCAGTGCCGGCCCCATAGCCTCCTGCCGCACCACCAGGCCCCCAATCCCATGGACCTACGCACGCTCCTTGGAGAGGAGCCGGACGATCTCCCCGGCGCCGTCGTCGACTATCTTGCCTGGCGGGGCCTCGTGCTGGATCTGGGACTGCGCCGGACGATCCGACGGGTTCTCGAGCTCTCCGCAGAGCTCAGAACCGTGACCGGGGTCGCCCGGAGCCTCTACATGTCCCGCCGGGCCCTGGGCCGACGGTTCATGAAGGAGGGACTTCCGGTGCCCTCCCATTGGTTGCAGTTCGGAAGGGTGCTTCGGGCGGCCCTCCGACTGCAGCGGCCCGAGTCGACGCTCATGGGCGTGGCCTTCGACCTCGGGTACAGCGACGGGTTCTCACTGAGCAATCAGATGAAGAGGCTTCTCGGGGTGCGACCGAACCACGCCAGTTCTCGGCTGGGGTGGGAGTGGGCCGTGGAGTGTTGGATCCAGCGGGAGATCGAGGAGGGCGGGTTCAGCCCCGGTCTCGTCCGGGCCCTCTCCAGGAGAGGTGGATCGGATCCCGAGGACGCTCCGATCATCGGCACATCCGGGGACTCGGGTGTGGAGAAGCGTGCCTGACGACCGGAAGCCGAGCCCGGAGATCTGTCTCCGGATCGATCGGACCGTGGAGCTCGCCTCCGGGAAGCGTCCCGTCCAGGTCTCGCCCCTGGCTCAGGCGTATCTTCTTCTCCTGCAGCAGGGTGGGGCCCGAGGCGTCTCCCGTGAGGAGGTCTTCCAGCTGCTGTGGGGGGAAGGCGACAGCGATGCCGCACGACATCGGCTCCGGCAACTCAACTACGTGCTGAAGCAGAGGGCGGGGGCGCCCGTGGTGGAAACCGACGGCGCTGTGGTACGGCTCGCCGACGGGGTGACGGTCCAGTGGGGAACGGACCCTGCCTGGGAGGTCTTTCCCGCCCCTACCCCCCGATTCGCCGACCGGATCGAAGACATGCGGACGGCTCGCCACCGGCAGGCGGCGCGGGAGGTGATCCAGGAGTTGGAAGCGGCTCGCCTCACTGACGCACCCCAGGAGCTACTGCGGGCGCTCCAGCGCCACCAAGCGGCACCCGGGGCGTGGCGCGATGCCCTCTGGGCACTCCTCCGCACCGGGCGGATCCGTGAGGCCGAGTTCGAATTGAGGCGGTTCTTCGGAGGCCGGTTGCCTCCCGAGGGCCTGACGCTCGGCCGCCGGCTCGCCGCTCTTGCAGCGGATCAACTCCTCACCGCCGCTGCCGCCGGGGGTGAGAAGACCATGCCCCTGATGGGGAGGGAGGTCGAGTTGAAGCGTCTGAGCGCTCTTCTGGTCCAGAATGCCCCGTCGATCCTCATCACCGGCGTGCACGGCGTCGGCCGGAGTCGCTTTCTGGGACACGCGCTAGCCACGCTCCTCACCGAGGAAGAAGACCTGGTCCTCCTGAGTGCCCGTGGACACGCCACCGAGAGGGAGCGGGCCTTCGGTGGTCTCACCCAGTTGCTTTCCGACGAAACACTGCAGCAGGCCCACGATGAGCTCGGCCAGCCGGACCACGAGGTTCTCAGCCGCGCCCTTCCGGTGCGGTTCAAGTCCAGAGGGCCGCACCACCTCGCCGAAATCGGCGGCCCCGGTTCGTACCTTCGGGTAGCGCGAGCGCTCGAGTCGCTCTTCCGACGAGCCTTCGGTGCCGCCGAAGTCCTCCTCTGCGTCGACGATATGGACGAGATCGATGCGTCGACCCTGGAGGTCATCACATTCCTGCTACGAGATGGTACGGCCCGTCTACTGGGCACATGGTGCACAGAGGATCCCGAGTCGGACAACAAGCTTCTCTTCCGGATCCAGAGCCTTCGAGCCGAACTCGTCCGCCTGGGCGACCTGGATCTATCGGTGGCATCACACTTCGCTCGGACGGTGGACCCAGGGCTGACGGAGGTCCACTCGGACGAAATCGCACGGGTGGCCGGTGGCCGCCCCGGTCGCATCGTCGAGGTGATCGAGGCTCTTGGAGGCGGCGGCCTTCCCAAAGGCGGGGGACCCACGCTCGATGTGCTCCTCCGGCGGCGGGTCCGGCAGCTGGATCCGTCCGAACAGGAGGTCCTGGTCCTGCTCGCAGTCAATCAGGGTCGTCTGCCCATCCCGATACTGGCGGATCTCCTGGAGGTGGGAATCCTGACCGCCGTGGGGCATGCCCGGGCTCTCGAAGCCGGAGGACTCCTGCGCATGGAGGCCGACGACGCCGCCGTCGTTCCCGGCCTCCTCCGGGACTTCATCATGCGAGAATTACCGACTTCGCTGCGTCAGCAGACCCATCTGCGGATCGCGGACCTGCTCGAGGAGACCGGATCAAAGGACTTCGCGACCCTGGGTCATCACCGCCTGGCGGCCGGCCGACCCAGCGAGGCGGCCATCTGGTTCCGCCAGGCGGCGGAGAGCGCTCAGGACCAGACCGCCTACGCCGAGGCCATCGCGCTACTGGAGAAGAGCATCGCCTCCGCAGATGAATACAACCCGGACCTGGGAGGCGATCTCGGCCGGCTCTACTTCGGAATGGGCGAGTTCCAGAAGTCCGTCGATGCGTATGAGAAGGCGCGGGTGAGCTACGCAGCAGCTCATGACGACCTCGAATCACTTCGCCACTCGGTCCGCCAGCAATTAGCCGAACTTGAAGCCGGCCGCGATGTAGCTTCGGTGGTGAAGGCTCTAGAGCACGATTACGAGAGCGCACGCCGAATCGGTGAGCCGTCAATCATCGCTTTCGCACTGGAC
>JARRPL010000246.1:0-4966 GCA_037382905.1 Gemmatimonadota bacterium
CGTGACCGGAAGCTCCGCCGGGAGGTCTCGGGGCCCCGAGGCCCCGCCTCCCTGACGCTGGACCGGAACGCCACCGTCCACCGGGGCTTCTACATCTCCCGGGCCCTGGAGCTCCGGAGGCGAGGTCGACTGGCATGAACACCGGCCGTCTCTTCGCCCGCCTCAGCCCCGAGTGGCTCCCGTTCGCCGACGCGGTTTCCGACGATCTGCCCCTCAGCCGCCTGCTGCGCCTGGGCCTCTTCCAGATCACCGTGGGGATGACGCTGGCCCTCCTGGCCGGGACCCTGAACCGGGTGATGATCGTCGAGCTGGCCCTGAGCGCCTGGATGGTGGGCGCCTTCCTGGCGGTACCCATGCTCCTGGCGCCCCTTCGGGCCGTCCTTGGTTTCCGATCGGATCATCACGTGTCGGTCCTGGGCTGGCGTCGGGTCCCCTACCTCTGGTTCGGCACCCTCCTCCAGTTCGGCGGCTTCGCCATCCTCCCCTTCGCCCTGATCCTCCTGGACGGCACCGCGGACCACTCCGCCGTGCAACGGGCCTTCGGGATGGGCGGGGCCGGTGTGGCCTTCCTCCTCCTGGGGGCCGGGGCCCATACGGTGCAGACCGCCGGGCTGGCCCTGGCTACGGATCTCAGCACCCGGGAACGCCGACCTCAGGTCGTGGCGCTGGTCTACGTCCTCTTCCTGGTGGGTCTCCTCCTGGGCGGGCTTGTCTTCAGCGCCCTCCTCCGGGACTTCAGCCCGCTCCGCCTGATCCAGGTGATCCAGGGAGCGGCAGTCCTCACCCTGGTCCTGAACGGGATCGCCTTGTGGAAGCAGGAGGCCCGGCAGGAGGCCTTCATGCCGGATCCGGACGCGGAAGGCCCACCTCCCTTCTCCCAGGCCTGGCGTGAGCTGGTCCGGACGGATCGCACGGGACGCCTCCTGGTGGCGGTGGGTCTCGGTTCGGCAGGCTTCGCCATGCAGGACGTCCTGCTGGAGCCCTACGGCGGCCAGGTCATGTCGCTGGGGGTCGGGGCCACGAGTCTCCTCACCGCCCTGTCGGCGGCCGGTGCGCTCATCGCCTTCGCCTTCGCCGCCCGCAGCCTCGCCCAGGGCGTCGATCCCCTTCGGATCGCGGCCTGGGGCACGGTGGCGGGCGTCTTCGCCTTTGCGCTGGTCGTGTTGGCAGCCCCGCTGGTCTCCCCTGCCCTGCTCCGGATCGGCGCCCTGTTCATCGGATTCGGTGGCGGCCTCTTCGCGGTGGGGACGCTCATGGCGGCCATGGGGCTTCAGAAGACCGGGAGCGGCCTGGCCGTCGGCGCGTGGGGCGCCGTCCAGACCACCGCGGCGGGTGTGGCCGTGGGCCTCGGAGGCCTCCTCCGGGACCTGGTGGCGCGCCTGAGCAGCATGGACCTGCTGGGTCCGGCTCTCCACGGACCGGAGACCGGATATGTGATCGTGTATCACCTGGAGATCCTGGCCCTCTTCCTGGCCATGGTCGTGCTGGGACCCCTGGTGAGCCCTCGTGGCCTCCCCGCCCGGAAACGGGAGGAGGAGGCCCCCGCCTTCGGTCTGGCAGAGTTGCCGGGCTGAGCTCTTCAAATGGAGAAACAACATGGAGGCCAACTACATCGACGGCCCGACCATCCTCATCTGGGCCTTCTGGCTGGGATTCGCATTCCTGATCCTCTACATCCGGCGTGAGGACAAGCGGGAGGGCTACCCTCTCGACTCGGATCGTCAGGGCGTATCGGTGCAGGGATTCCCGGCCATGCCGGAGCCGAGGGCGGCTCGGGTGAAGCACCCGGCACTGGTGGCGAACCCCCAGGCGGGAACGCCGGGAGCCGGTGGGAGCCACGTGATTTCCGACACGGTCTACACCGATGTCATGGAAACCGAGGACGAGACCGTCGTCCGGAGGACCGAGGTCATCAAGACCGAGGACGAGACCATCGTCGTCCAGCAGGTCGAAGTGACGGAGCACGATGAAGACAACGAGGAGGACGCATGACCCTGAAGCCCACTCAACCGCATCCCGGCGCGGCCCTGGAGCCTACCGGCGATCCCATGAAGGACGGCGTCGGCGCCGCTGCCTGGGCCGACCGGGCGGATCGCTATGATCTCACCGTGGACGGGCGCCCCCGGATCCGTCCCCTTTCGGTCCTGGAGGGCTACCATCTGGATTCCCGGGATCCCGACCCCCGAGGGATGACGGTGGTGGCGGGGGACGGTGTGGAGGTCGGCACGGTCTCGGACGTCTGGATCGACCTTGCGGAGCCTCAGCCTCGGTATCTCACCGTGGACCTCACCGGGGGCGGCCGCGTCCTCCTTCCCATGGGGTTCGCCAGGATCAAGCGGTCCGGAGAGGTCCGGGTCAAGGCGATCTTCGGACATCACTTCCCCGACGTGCCGGGTCTGCGCGTGCCGGACCGGATCACCCTCCTGGAGGAGGACCGGATCGTGGCGTACTACGCCGGCGGGTACCGGTATGCGGAGCCCTCCCGCAACGAACCCTTGCTCTGATATGGACAAGACCTATATCCGCGGGGTGGACGAACCCCTCCCGGAGAACGAGACGCTCCTCTGGGAGGGTTCGCCCGACGCCCGGGCTCTGGCCCGTCATGCCTTCAAGCGTCGCTGGGTTGTGGCCTACTTCGCGGTTCTGGCGGGGCTGGCCGCATTCACCGGAGCGGCGGGGACCGGGCTCGCCCGTGCCCTGTGGCTGGTGGTTCTGGGAGGCGTGGTCTACGGGTTCGTCACCCTCTGGGCCCACCTCGTGGCCCGGAGCTCCGTCTACGCACTGACGGACAAACGCCTGGTCATGAAGATCGGCGTCGCCTTCCCCTCGGTCTTCAACCTTCCCCTGGACCTGGTGGGTGATGCGTGGATCCGGGCCTACGGAGACGGCAGCGGTGACGTCGCCTTCCAGCTGGAGGGCAGCGACCGCATCGGTATGCTGTTCCTCTGGCCCCACGTGCGTCCCTGGCGCTTCCGGGATCCGCAGCCGATGTTGCGGGGCCTCGGAGAGGTCGAGACCGCCGGCGAGATCATCCGTCAGGCGGTGCGCGCCGCCCGGGTCGGTGCGGAACCGAAGACGGAGCGGCGAGGCGTGGTGTACTCGGTGATGGACGACGACGGGATCGAGATCCTGTCCAACCGTCGCCCGGAGCGGGAGCAGCAGAGGGCCTGATGCATTTGAATCCAAAGGGCGTCGCCTTGGCGATCGGGGTCGTCCTCCCCCTCGCCCTCTTCCTGGGGCTCGTACTGCGCCCCGGGTTGGAGACGCCGCCCCGGTCTCTCGCCGAGGGCCCGGCCCGGACCGTCGCCCCCCGGACCATGGAGGTCCGGTTCGTCGAACTCGACGACGGACAGGTTCGGGTGGAACACGCCGGCACCGGCGAGACGCTGCGGACCGTGACCGCAGCCACCGGCGGACTCCTCTGGGGGATCGTCCGGCCCCTGGAACGGGAACGGAATCGGCGTGACGCCTCCCTGGACGAGCCATACGTCCTCCGGCGCACCGCGGAAGGCCGCATGGTGCTGGAGGATCCCCAGTCGGACCTGAGAGTGGACCTCGCCGCCTTCGGGGGCACCAGTGCCGCTATCTTCGAAGCGTTGATCACCGGAGGGCCCGCGCCCTCGATTCCACCCCTGATGACCACACCCCCGTCCATGGAGGATCGTCCATGATGACCTTGTTGTGGGTCGCCGCGGGAGTCGCCGTCCTCGTCGCCTGGTTCTTCTGGCGTCGGACCGACCGCGTCCCCTGTACGCTCGACCTCGAATCCAGTCACGAACACCTCCACGCCATCCTCGAACTGGAGGGGTTCCTTCCGGAGCCGGGAGACGGCGTACGCATGGAACAGGCGCCGTCGGATTTCTCCGACGTGCCCCTGGGTGAGCGTCTCCATCACCGGAGCACCGCCGTGGTCCACCGGGCCAGCTGGCTCCGACGGACCTGGACGCGGCTGACGGGCGGATTCGAGTTCAAGGAGCTGTTCGAAGTCGGGTTCGAGGGCTGAGGGCATGCACGAGATCACGGGAACGCCCCCGGTCAACCTTACGACCCAGATGGGGCTCGAGAATGCGACGCTGAGCCCCCGCTTCTACACCACCGACTTCGAGGCGATGGACAAGATGTCGGTGGAGAGCATCCGGGACGAATGGGATGCCCTCATGGAGGAGTTCAAGAGCGACCCGAACTTCGGCCACTTCCGACGCACCGAGGAGTTCGACGGAGACTGGTCCGACATCCCGGACCGGGATCAGTTCGTCGATTTCCTCGTGTCTTCCATCACCGCCGAATTCAGCGGCTGCCTTCTCTACTCCGAGATCAAGAAGCGGGTGGAGAACCAGGACATGAAGGACCTCTTCGGCTACATGAGCCGGGACGAGGGGCGCCACGCCGGGTTCATCAACTCCAGCCTCCGGGATCTCGGCCTGGGGGTGGACCTCTCCTTCCTGACCCGGGAGAAGAAGTACACCTTCTTCAAGCCGAAATTCATCTTCTATGCCACCTACCTCAGCGAGAAGATCGGCTACGCCCGCTACATCACCATCTACCGGGCGCTGGAGAAGCACCCCGAGAACATCGTGCACCCCATCTTCAAGTGGTTCGAGGAGTGGTGCAACGACGAGTTCCGCCACGGGGAGGCCTTCGCCTGCCTCATGCACGCCAACCCGGAGCTCATCACGGGGCGGAACAAGTCCTGGATCCGCTTCTTCCTCCTGGCCGTCTTCGCCACGATGTGGGTTCGGGACCATCTGCGGCAGGAGTTCTACGGCCACCTGGGCCTGAACGCCACCGAGTACGACATGGAGGTCTTCCGGAAGACGAGCGAGATCTCGAAGCAGGTCTTTCCCCTGACCATCGACCTGGACAATCCCCGGTTCACGAAGCTGATGAACCGGATGTATCGCAACACGGTGGCCATCGAGGAGAGCCGGGCGAAGGGAGGGCTGTTCGGCCCCCTCAAGCGGGGCGC
>JARRPL010000247.1:0-891 GCA_037382905.1 Gemmatimonadota bacterium
CCGTCCGGGTTTCCTCGTTGCGGCCCAGGCCAGGGTCCATGCAGGGGATCCGCCGGATGTCGACGGGGTCATGGGGCCGGACGGGGATCTTGAGATGGCCTCTCCGACGAACCTGATCCCGGCGGCGTCGGGTCCGCACATCGAGGGGGACGAGCGGCCCTCGCCGCCCGTCGGCGGCGCCGGGTAGCCGGTGCGCACGCATCCAAGGGTCGGTAGCGGGGGACCCTGGCCACAGCCCAACGGTCTCGGCTGCCGGGAGAGGCTGGCTAGGGCTCCTGCTCCTGGGAATCGATCGCGCGGGTGGCGGCCGGCGGTGAAAGCTCCGGGACCCAGAGGAGCCGACCGGAGGGAGACTTGACCTGGATGAAACCGCCGAAGCGACCCGTGACGTCCACTTCGGCTCCTGCGAGCAGGACCTCCGCCTGTGGCGCGTCGGGGCGGGGAGCGCTGCGGGCTGAAAGCGCCCGGGAGGCCACCAGCGGCTCGAGGGCGGAGAGGCTCTCCGTCAACCGCGCCGCGACGTAGCCCTGGGTTCCGTCGGGCAGGGCCACGCGATACCAGTCCCGGGCTCCGCCCAGCACCCGGGCCGGGGTGAAGCGGTCCAGCTCCGCGGTGATGGGGGCCCCCCGGGAGGGACCCTCTCTCAGACGGATGCCCTCGGTCCGGACCCGGACCCACTGACCGTAGAGGGATCGATCGACCGTCACCGCGGTGGAAGCGAGCTCGTACGAACGCAGGAAGGGGGCCGGGTCCACCGCGCCCTGTCCCCGATAGTAGACGCCGTAGTGGAGGTGAGGGGGCGTGGTGCGGGCATTCCCCGTGTTTCCCACGAACCCCAGCGTGTCGCCGATCTGGACCCGCTGACCCCGACGGACCACCTGGGAGTCGAGG
>JARRPL010000247.1:915-5881 GCA_037382905.1 Gemmatimonadota bacterium
TGCGGCGACGCGTGTCGTCCCGCAGCCAGACGACCTTGCCCCCGAGATTGGTGATGTTGGCCCGGCTGACGCGTCCATCGACCGAGGCCACCACCGGGGTCCCGCGAGGGGCGAAGATGTCGACACCCTCATGGCTGCGGCGCCCTCCCTCCCGGGGATCACCCCACACGCTCTGGATCGCTCGGGCGGAGAGGCCCGCTACCGGGAACGCCAGCGCCGGCTCCAGCGCCAGCTGGACGGTGTACTGGCCGCCGGCCAGGAGCTCCGGCTGTACCCGGACCAGGAATTCACCCGCCCGATACGGCTCGTAGACCAGGCCGTCGGGCGTGGTATCGGCGGCGACGGGGCGAGGCGGATCCTGGGGATTCTCCGGGAGCCGAAGGAGATCGAGGAAGACCCGGGCCTGGGTCTCGGAGGAGACCTCGAGGTGGACCCGGAGCGTCTGTCCCCGGTCCAACCGGAAGCGGTAGCCCACGGCGTCCGGGACTTCCGGGGCGATGTAGCCCTCCTCCCGGAAGGGAAGCTGGACCAGCCGGGGATCCCGGACCGCCTCTCCCGCCTCCATGATCCAGGCCTGGGAGAGGGCCGAGCCCGCGAGCCCCGCCTCGTGCAGTCCCAGGAGGTAGGCTTCGTGGGGAGTGGCGGGCCGATGCTGGTCCGCGTACTGCTCGACCTTCTCGCAGCCCTGGAGGCCAAGCGCCAACGCGCCCCCCAGTAGGAGCGTGGTGAGACGACCTGCGGACATTCCGTACCTCTTGTTGAGATCCCGATGCATCTTGTCGGGTACGCGGGAACGGTTGACACGTTCCCGTATCGCGCATCCGATGGGACCGGTTCGCCTTGGGCCGCGTTTCCCTGCTGATTAGCTTTACGGGCTATCCTGCTGCCCTCTCAAGCCCCCGTCGATGGTTCGAATCGCAGAAGTCCAGTCCGGCAGCATCGCCGACGAGCTCGAGTTGGAGATCGGGTCCCGGATCATCCGGATCAATGGCGCCCGGGTCCGGGACAACATCGATCTCACCTTCCTCCTGTCGGACGACGAGCTGGAGGTCGAGGTTTCGACGCCCCGAGGGGAGGCGGTCATCTACGACATCGCCAAGGAGCCTGGTGAGTCTGTGGGGATTGTCCCGGCACCGGACACGATCCGGGAGTGCGCCAACGAGTGCGTCTTCTGCTTCATCGACGGGAATCCGCCGGACGTCCGGTCCTCCCTCTGGCTCAGAGACGACGACTTCCGTCTTTCCTTCACGTACGGGAGCTACGTCACCCTGACGAACCTGGGACCCCGCGGCCTGGAGCGCCTGGTGGAGCAGCGGCTCTCGCCTCTGTACGTGAGTGTCCACGCCACCGAGCCCCAGGTGCGGATCGAACTGCTGAAGAACGAGCGGGCCGGGCTCATCATGGATCACCTTCGGTACTTCGCCGACAACGGACTCGAGGTCCACACCCAGGTGGTCCTGTGCCCGGGTTGGAACGACGGGGTCCACCTGGAACGGACCATCGACGATCTCTGGTCGCTGGGTGAGGCGATCCTCTCCCTTTCGGTGGTTCCCGTGGGCCTGACGCGATACAACGTGGACCGGCCGGTTCGCCTCCTTACGCCGGCGGAGGCGGGACGGGCCATCGACCAGGTCGAGGCGGCTCGGCAGCGAGGGTTGGCGGAGCGGGGGCGGGGGTGGTGCTACGTGGGGGACGAGATGTTCCTCATCGCGGAGCGGCCCGTGCCGGGTCCCGGCTATTACGACGATGCGGCGCTGCTGGAGAACGGAGTCGGTGCGGTCCGGCACTTCCTGGACTCGGTGGACGGGGGCCTCGCGGGCCTCCCGGAGTTCCACGGGCAGCGGCTGCGGCTGGTGACCGGAGCCTCCATGGGTCCATTTCTGAAGCAGCGCACGGATGCCCTGGCTGCCGCTACCGGTGCCGAGGTGACGGTGGAGGTGGTGGAGAATCGCTTCTACGGCGACATCGTCACGACGGCGGGGCTGTTGGCGGGCCGGGACATCCTGGCACACCTCCAGGGAAGCGTGGAGGCCCGGGACATCGTCCTCCTCCCGGCGGAGGCCCTCAACGGCGACGAGCTGTTCATCGACAGCCTCCCCCTGAGCGAGCTCCGGGAGGCTCTCGCCCCCGCCCGGGTCGAGCCGGGACACGACCTGGTGGAGCTGCTTCACCGGGCCGTCACCCCCCCAGTCCCATGAGCCTGCCGGTGGTGGCGGTGGTGGGGCGCCCGAACGTGGGGAAATCCACCTTCTTCAACCGGGTGCTGGGGCGGCGTCTCGCCATCGTCGACGATCGGCCGGGCGTGACCCGGGATCGGAATTTCGCCAAGGTCGACTGGGCGGGGCACCCGTTCATTCTCGTGGATACCGGCGGCATCCTCGAGGCCAGCGACCGGCCCCTGGACGACCTGGTCCGGGTGCAGGCGCTCCGTGCCGTCGACGAGGCGGACGTGATCGTCCTCCTCGTGGACGGCAAGGAGGGCGTCCATCCCATGGACGGACAGTTGGCGGATCGGCTCCGCAAGACGGAGAAGCCGGTCCTGCTGGTGGTGAACAAGATGGACAATCTGCCGGACATCACGGCCCATCACGAATTCTGGTCTCTCGGGCTGGGGGAGCCGCTGCCCGTGTCCGCCATCTCCGGGAAGGGCTCCGGTGACCTGCTGGATCGGATCGTGGCCGAGTTCCCCACGGGCGAGACCCCGGAGGACGACCCGGGCACCATTCGGGTGGCGGTCATCGGCAAGCCCAACGTCGGCAAGTCGAGTCTCGTGAACCGCCTGTTCGGGGAGGAGCGGGTCGTGGTGAGCGACGAGGCCGGAACGACCCGGGACCCGGTGGACTCCCGGATGCAGTATCACGGGAAGACGCTGGTTTTCGTGGACACGGCGGGTCTTCGGCGCCAGTCCCGGATCGATGACGACATCGAGTATTATTCGTCGGTCCGGACCGCCCGGGTGGTGGAGGAGGCGGACGTCTGCCTGGCGTTGGTGGACGGAACCGAGGAGATCCATCACCAGGATCTGCGGGTGCTGGAGCAGGCATGGCGGGCCGGAGCCGGCGTCTGCCTCCTGGTCAACAAGTGGGACCTGGTGGAGAAGGAGACGGGCACCACGGCGGAGTTCATGCGCCGGGCCCGGGAGCGGACGCCCTTCCAGAAGTGGGTGCCCTTCCTCTTCGTGTCGGCCCTCACGGGCCAGCGTGTGCGAAAGGCGCTGGACCTCATCCTGGAGGTGGAGGAGCAGCGGCATCGTCGAATTGCCACCGCGGAGGTGAATCAGGTGTTGCAGCACCTGGCCCATCGGCAGCCTCCGCCCCACTTCCGGGGCCGGGAGGTTCGCTTCAAGTACGCCACCCAGACCGGTGTGGCACCCCCGCGGTTCGTGCTGTTCAGCAACTTTCCGAAGGGCGTTCCCGCCCACTACCTTCGGTACATCCTCAACGGCTTCCGTGAGGCCTGGGGCTTCCACGGGACCGATATCCGCGTCCACATCCGGAGTTCGTCGTCGTCGTGACCCCCTACCTCCTCCTCCTGGCTGCCTACCTCCTCGGGGCCGTCCCCACGAGCCTTTGGGTAGGACGGAGCTTCCACGGTGTGGATCTGAGGACGCAGGGGAGCGGGAATCTGGGAGCCACGAACACCTTCCGGGTCCTGGGTTGGCGTGCGGCGCTCCCGGTGGTCGCCTTCGACATCTTCAAGGGATGGCTCCCGGTGGTGGCCTTCCCCGCCTGGTCCGGGTCCTCGGGGCTGGGGTGGACGCTGGCCTTCGGGGCGGCGGCCATCGTCGGCCACGTCTTTCCGGTGTGGGCCGGCTTCAAGGGAGGGAAGGGGGTGGCCACCAGCGCCGGGGTCTTCATCGGTCTGGCGCCCTGGGCGGCGCTGGTGTCCGCAGTGGTCTTCTTTTCCCTGGCCTTCGGGACCCGGATCGTCTCCCTGTCCTCCATGGCAGCGGCGGCAGTGCTTCCGGTGGCGGTGGCGCTGACGCCCCACCGTGGGGGGACGGGGACGGTGATCTTCGCCGCCGCGCTCGCCGTCTTCGTCATCTGGGCCCACCGCTCCAACATCCAGCGGCTGCTCCGAGGCGAGGAGAACCGGTTCGGGCGATCCGCCGACGAGGGGGCGGCGTGACGGCGGTGCGGGTGGTCGGGGGTGGAGCCTGGGGCACGGCGCTGGGCTCGGTCCTGGCGGACAACGGCCACGAGGTAGTCCTCTGGGCCCGGGAGGCGGAAGTGGTGCAGGGGATCAACCAGCGCCGCCGAAACGAACTCTTCCTTCCGGACGTCGAGCTTCCCCCGGGGCTTCGGGCTACGGATGACCTGGCGGGAGCCGTCGGCTCGGGGGAGGTCCTGATCAACGTGGTCCCCTCGCAGCACGTACGGAGCGTCTGGGGTCCGGTGGCCGGGGCGGTGTCGGACGACGCCCTGGTGGTGAGCGCGTCCAAGGGGATCGAGACCCGGACGCTGGAGCGGATGGACGAGGTGCTGGGTGACCTCCTCCCGGCGTCGGTCATGGCGAGGTTCACCGTCCTCTCGGGCCCGAGCTTCGCCCGGGAGGTGGCGGACCGGGCGCCCACCCTGGTGGTGGCCGCCAGCCGGGACCGCACCGCCGCGGAGCGGGTCCAGGAACTCTTCTTGAACGACTACTTCCGCGTCTACACCAACACCGATGTGGTGGGCGTGGAGCTGGGGGGCGCCCTCAAGAACGTGATGGCTCTGGCCGCCGGGGTCGCTGCCGGACTCGGCTTCGGCCACAACACCCTGGCGGCGCTGATCACCCGTGGGCTGGCGGAGATGACGCGTCTCGGCGTCGCCATGGGGGCCCGTCGCGAGACGTTCTCAGGGCTGGCGGGGATGGGGGACCTGGTGCTCACCTGCACCGGCGACCTGAGCCGGAACCGGACCGTGGGCTTCCGGATCGGGCGCGGCGAGCGACCCGACGACATCCTGGGAGAGATGCGGTCCGTCGC
>JARRPL010000248.1:0-7222 GCA_037382905.1 Gemmatimonadota bacterium
CTCCGGCACCTCGACCTCCCCGTCCGGCCCCTGCCCCTCGCCGCCGCTCGGTGACCGCCCCATCACGAGATCCTCTCGGTCGATCCTCCCGCCCCCTTCGACCTCGGTCCTAAAGCCTCGGCCCCGGACCGCGATCTCTTCGACCAGACCTTGCCCGGCGACGACGGCACCGGGTCCGCCTGAGGCGCCTCCGCCAGAGACAGCCTTGGGTCGCCATCGCCTCACCCGGCCCTACCGACGGGGCCCCGAACCCGCCCGGGTCTTCACCCGCCCATCGCGCGGGCTCGGATTGGCGTGCGTGCGGGGGTGGGCCGTCGGGGCCCGGTCGAGGGTCGGTCCGTGGACGTGGTATCTGGACGTCTTTGCGGCGTGGACCGGCGGGCCCGTATTGTACCGTCCGATCCCCGATTGCAGGACGTCCGCCACTGAAACGCAGAATCTTCCTGACCCGCACCGGCACGGCTCTCGCCGGGTCGCGGATCGCCATGAGCCTCCCGGCGGCTGTCGCCACCTGGGCGTCGGCCTGCACCACCCGGGATGAGGGCGCTCCCTTCCGCGTCCTCGGCCTCTCGGACGCCGCCGACCTCGAGGCGATCGCCTCCTGCATCCTGCCCTCCGGCGATTCCCCCGGTGCGGTCGAAGCGGGGGTCATCCACTTCATCGACGCGGCCCTGGCGGGGCCCGCGTCCGAGTCATTGGAGTCCGTTCGGCAGGGACTGGAGGATCTCCGGGCGAGGGTCCGGGGGGAGCACGGCGACGTCACCTTCCCCGCCCTGGGAGAGGACGCGCAGATCGCGATGCTGCGGGACCTCGAGGGTAGCGAGTTCTTCGGCACGGTTCGCCACCTGACGCTCGCCGGGATGTTCTCGCATCCGTCCTACGGCGGGAACCGGGGCGAGGCCGGCTGGACGCTCATCGGCTTCGACGCACAGGGTCCCACACGGCCCCCCTTCGGCCACTACGACGCGGACTACATGGAGAGGGGAGCCTGAGCAGGGGGAGCGCCGTTCTCCAGACTTCGGAGACGGTCGACGTCGTGATCGTGGGGTCCGGGGCAGCCGGGGGCGTGATGGCCCGGGAACTCGCCGTGGCCGGGCTCACGGTCGTCGTACTGGAACAGGGCCCCCGTATCGAGTCGGCGGAGTTCCAGCACGACGAGTGGCGCTACAAGTACAACGGCGAGCTGACCTGGGGGGCTCGGCAGGGTCATCCACAGACGTTCCGGCGCACCGAGGACGACACGGCCGAGCGTTCCGATGTCCTGAGCTACGCCCACAACGTGGGTGGCAGCAGCGTCCACTTCGCGGCCAACTACTGGCGCTTTCGAGAGGTCGACTTCCGGGAGCGAAGCCTGGTCGGGCCCATCGAGGGTGCGGACCTGGCCGACTGGCCCATCACCTACGAAGAACTCGAGCCGTACTATACCCACTGCGGGTTCTGCTGGGGCTTCGGGTGCGAGGTCGGGGCCAAGTCGTCGACGCTGGTGGCGATGATCCCCCAGGCGGAGGCGACGGGCCGGTGTGAGATCCGGACGCTCAGCACGGTCCACCGGGTCGAGACCGACGACACGGGGCGGGCGACCGGGGTCGTCTACTGGGATGGGGAAGGCGTCGAGCACCGTCAGCGCGCCAGGGCCGTGGTGCTCTGCGCCAACGGGGCCGAGACGCCCCGCCTGCTCCTCCTGTCCGAGTCGAGTCGCTTTCCGGACGGGCTCGCCAACTCCAGCGGGATGGTGGGCCGGAACCTCATGTTCAACACCAACACCACCGCCATCGGCGTCTTTCCCGAGCCCCTGAACGAGTACAAGGGGATCATGGCCACCCGGGTCACGATGGACTTCTACGAGACCGACCCCCGGCGGGGCTTCTACGGCGGGGGAGGGATCGATGCCCGCTCCACGCTGGGCCACCTCTTCTTCGCCATGTTCGAAGGCCTCCACCCGGACGAGCCCTCCTGGGGTCCCGAGTTCAAGGCCCGCATGGCCCGCACCTATACGCGTCACGCCAACTTCGCCGGGCACGGCACATCGCTCCCCATGGAGCGCAACAACATCACCCTGGATCCGGAGCTCCGGGACGCCTGGGGTCGACCCGCCATCCGGGTGACCTACGAGGACCACCCCGACGACCTGGCGCTCATGCGGTTCCTGCAGGCCCGCTCCATGGAGCTGTTGGAGGCCGCAGGCGCCCAGGAGGTCCTCACCTCCCCGGTGGGGGTCTCCACCGTGGCCGCCCACTTCCTGGGCACCTGTCGCATGGGCGACGACCCGACGGCGTCGGTGGTGGATCGTCATCACCGGAGCCACGACGTCCCGAACCTCTTCATCTGCGACGGGAGCAGCCTGGTGACCTCGGGGCGTGGACAGCCCACCATGACCATCCAGGCGCTGGCCTTCCGGGCCGGCGAGCACATCGCCGAATTCGCCCGGCGAGGAGAGATCTGACGCAGGGTCCTCCGGCTCGCTGGAACCCGCAGCGCTCACGGAGGTCCCAGAGCGGTCCAGTTCCCCTCCGTCCGTCCATCCGGGATCCCTTGCCTCCTTCCCTCCCTGCCGCCGGCGCCTCCGTCGATCTCCCGCGCCGCCTCTCCCTGGACTCTCCCGAGGGCCGGCTGACGCTCCTGGCGGCGATCCTGGGGTCGGCCATGCCCTTCCTGGACGGGACGGCGGTGAATGTGGCGCTCCCCGCCATGGCCCGGGAGATGGGCACCAGCTTCGCCGGCTTCCAGTGGATCCTGAACGCCTATCTCATCGCACTGTCCGCCCTGGTGCTCCCGGGAGGGGCGCTGACGGACCGGTGGGGACGACGGCGGGCCTTCCTCGGGGGCGCCGTGGCCTTCGCCCTGACCTCGGTGCTCTGCGGGATCGCCCCGGACTCGGGAACGCTCATCGGCGCCCGGGCGCTGCAGGGGGTCTCCGCCGCCCTCCTGATCCCCGCGAGCCTCTCCCTGGTCCAGACCTCCTTCGTCCCGGAGCAGCGGGGACGAGCGCTGGGGCTCTGGTCCGGGCTCACGGGCCTCTCGACGCTGGTGGGGCCCCTGCTAGGGGGATGGCTCGTGGACGCGTGGAGCTGGCGTGGCGTGTTCTGGCTCAACCTTCCCCTGGGATTGCTGACCGTCGCCGTGGCGGCACGCGCCGTTCCCCGCTCCGCCCGGGACACCCGGCCCATGGACTCGGTGGGGGCCGTGCTGGCGGCGGCCATGCTCGGGGGGATCGTCTTCGCCCTCACCCAGGGGCCCGAGTGGGGGTGGACGCACCCGGGCGTCCTGGTGGCGGGGGCCCTCGGGTTGATGGCGCTGGTGGGCTTCGTGGACGTGGAACGGAATCACGCCCGCCCCATGCTCCCCCTCCGCTTCTTCCGGCGCCGAGGCTTCGTGGGCGCGAATCTGGTGACGGTGGGAATGTACTTCACCCTGTCGGGAAACTTCTTCCTTCTCACCATCCAGATGCAGCGGGTGCTGGGCTATACGGCCCTGGGCGCGGGCCTGGCCCTTTCCCCCATCACCGCCATCATGCTGGTCGTGTCGCCCCTGGCCGGCCGATGGAGCGGCCGTTGGGGACAGAAGCCCCTGCTGGTGGCCGGGCCCCTGGTGGGCGCCGTGGGGGCTCTCCTCCTGTCGCGGGTGGGGGTGGGAGCCGACGACTACTGGACCCGGATCCTGCCGGGGGTAGTGGTCTACGGCACCGGACTCTCCCTCACGGTGGCCCCTCTCACCAGCGCCGCCCTCTCGGCGGTGGAGGACGTCTACTCCGGCGTCGCGGCGGGCGTGAACAACGCCGTGGCCCGGTCCGCCCAGCTCCTCTCGGTGCCCCTGTTGCCCCTCCTCGCCGGGATCTCGGGGATGGCCGACGTGGGCGGCGCGGAATTCTCGGCGGGCTTCCAATCGGCGGAACGGATCAACGCGGTCATTCTGGTGGTAACCGCCCTCCTGGCGGCGCTGATTCTCAAGCCGGGGCAGACCACACCGGACTGAGGCGCCGGCCGGTGCCGGTCGTAGTCCCGGGAGTCCAGTGCGGATAACTTAGGGGGTCGGCGCCCCGGCACTGTGGGCAACGCCTGGCACCTCGTCGCGGATCCGGTTGACACGCGGCGGTGAATCTTATTCGCAAGCATGGATCGGAGGGGAGAGATGGGACGAACGGGAACGAAGACCCGCCTTGCCGGACTCACGGCGGCGGCAACCCTGGTGTTCGGCGGTGTGGCGGCCTGCCACCCGGGAGAGATCAGCAGCGTCGACGAGGCGGACCTGGTCATCACCGCGTACGATACGGCCTATGCCTTTTCGCCGGGCACCTTCGCACTCCCCGACTCCATCGTCCGGGCGGGCGACGGGGAGGAGGACGATATCGACCGGTCGTACGACCAGGAGATCCTGGACGCCGTGGCTGCCCAGTTCGAGGCGCTGGGCTACCTGCGCGTCTTCGAGGAATCCGCGATCCCGCCGGACGTCGTGGTCTTCGTAGGGGCCAGTTCCAGCACGTACAACTGGTGGGTCCCGGGGGGCTGGTGGGGCGGATGGGGTTGGTATCCGGGTTGGGGCGCGTGGTATCCCGGGTGGGGTCCGGGCTACGGTCCCGGGTATCCCTGGTACCCCGGCTACGGAGGGAGCTACAGCACCGGAACGCTCTTCATCGGCATGATCGACCCGTCCATTCCCTCCCAGGGCGAGGAGCTCATCGGAGTCTGGGGCGGAGCCATCAACGGACTGCTGTCCAGCAGCAATCAAACCACCGCCACCCGGGTCCTCGACCTGATCGACCAGGTCTTCGAGCAGTCGCCCTATCTGGACGGCACCCCGTCCGCATCCGAGTAGAGGAGTGATGATGATGAGGAAGATGAACGTGATGCTCCTCCTGGTTGCGGCCCTGATGGCGAGCGGAGCCCTAGCCCGCCCGGTGACGGCGCAGCAGCCCGGTGACTGGATGTGGAACCTCCAGTACTCCACCGTGCTGGGCGCGGGCGACACCAAGGACTTCGCCGATGGCTTTTCCTGGCGAGGGGTCACCGTAGACGCCCAGCGGGTCCTTCGGCCGGGCCTCAGCGTAGGGATCTCCACCGGTTGGCACGTCCTCAACGAGGAGACCTCCGGCACGCTGGTTCTGGACCAGGGGAGCATCACCGGCACCGCCTTCCGCTCGGTGAATTCCTTCCCGATCCTCGCCACCGCGGACTACTCCTTCGGGGGGTCCGGGGCCCTGCAGCCCTTCGTGGGGGCCGGAGTCGGGACGTACTGGATCCAGAACCGCACCGAGGCCGGTGTGTTCGCCATCGACGACGACAACTGGCACTTCGGCCTCATGGGCGAGGCCGGGCTGGCGCTCCGCCAGGGACGTGGGTCGGCCTTCACCTTGTCGGCCCGCTACAACTACGGCTTCGAGGCCAACGGGATCGAACGCCCGTACTGGACCTTCTCCGCAGGTTATCGGATCTCGGGCTGACCCTCGAGCAATCCGCGCCCGGCGGGACTTCGGTCCCGCCGGGCGTTTCTTTTGCTGGAGCTCCCCCGGGGAGCGGTCGGCCAGGCCCAGCCGATGGAGGGTGGGCCGATCCGGGCGTTATATTCGCCGACTGCGAAACCGCGGGGCTCCCGGCTCCTCGCCGACCCACCGCCCACCACAGACCCCGACGCGACATGGCCGAGCAGAAGTTCATCTACCACATGCACCGGCTCTCCAAGATCGTCCCGCCCAAGCGGAAGATCCTGGAGGACATCAGCCTCTCCTTCTTCCCCGGGGCCAAGATCGGGGTGGTGGGGCCCAACGGATCCGGGAAGTCCTCCCTGCTGAAGATCATGGCGGGCGTCGACACCGACTTCCTGGGCGAGGCCTGGGCCATGAAGGGGACCCGCATCGGGTACCTGCCCCAGGAGCCGGAGCTCGACGAGTCGCTGGACGTGAAGGGGAACGTCGAGCTGGCGGTGAAGGAGACGAAGGACCTCCTGAAGCAGTTCGAGGAGGTGAGCATGAAGTTCGGGGAGGTCTCCACCGACGAGGAGATGAACGCCCTCATCGAGGAGCAGGCCAGGCTCCAGGACCGGATCGAGGCCGCAGGCGCCTGGGAGCTGGACCGGAAGGTGGAGATCGCCATGGACGCCCTGCGCCTGCCGCCGGGAGACGCCGAGGTCGGGCCTCTCTCGGGCGGTGAGAAGCGCCGGGTGGCCCTCTGCAAGGTCCTCCTGGAAGAACCCGACATGCTCCTCCTGGACGCCCAGTTCCCAGGGACCGTCGTGGCCATCACCCACGACCGCTACTTCCTGGACAACGTGGCGGAGTGGATCCTGGAGCTGGACCGGGGCAAGGGGATCCCGTGGAAGGGGAACTACTCTTCCTGGCTCGAGCAGAAGCGGGAGCGGCTGCGCATCGAGGAGAAGCAGACCAGCGCCCGGGCCAAGACGCTGGAGCGGGAGCTCGAATGGGCCCGGATGGCGCCCCGAGCCCGGCAGTCCAAGGGGAAGGCCCGCCTCAGCGCCTACGAGGAGCTTCTGGCCGCCGACGAGCGGGAGCAGATCCGCACCGCCGAGATCCTCATCCCCAAGGGTCCTCGTCTGGGCGACGTCGTCATCCGGGCCGATCACCTGCAGAAGGGCTTCGACGACAAGCTCCTCATCGACGACCTCAGCTTCGACGTCCCCCCCGGGGCCATCGTGGGGATCATCGGGGCGAACGGAGCCGGTAAGACGACCCTCTTCCGCATGATCACCGGGAAGGACGAGCCCGACGACGGCAACCTGGCCGTGGGCGACACGGTGCAGCTCGCCTACGTGGACCAGAGCCGGGAGGCGCTGGACCCGGACAAGAGCGTCTTCGAGGAGGTCACCGGCGGCGCCGACGTCCTCCACTTCGGCCGGGCCGAGGTGAACGGCCGGGCCTACCTGTCCTGGTTCAACTTCCGGGGCGCCGACCAGCAGAAGAAGGTGGGCGTCCTCTCCGGCGGGGAGCGGAACCGGCTCCACCTGGCCAAGCTCCTCAAGGAGGGGGGCAACGTCCTCCTCCTGGACGAGCCCACCAACGACCTGGACGTGGACACCCTACGGGCCCTGGAGGACGCCATCCTCCAGTTCGCCGGCTGCGTCCTGGTCATCTCCCACGACCGCTGGTTCCTGGACCGGGTGGCGACCCACATCCTGGCCTTCGAGGGGGACAGCCAGGTCCACTGGTATCCCGGCAACTTCCAGGAGTACGAGGAGGACAAGAAGAAGCGCCTGGGCGAGGACGCGGACCAGC
>JARRPL010000249.1:0-7579 GCA_037382905.1 Gemmatimonadota bacterium
ATACCAACTTGCGCTGGCGCTGACTCTCGTTTTGGGGATTCCCCTCGGTCTTGTTTTCTGACTCTCTGCGGTAAACAGGCGGGAGACGGACATGGGGCGAGCATTGGCTCTTCGAAAGGATTTCACCGGGCCGGATTTAAGGCAGCTGGCGCGGGCGAGCCGAGATGCAGATCAGACGCGTCGGCTCCTTGCCTTGGCGGTTATCTATGGCGGCGGCAGTCGCGCCGCGGCGGCAGAGACCGGCGGTGTCGGGCGGCAGATCATTCGTGACTGGGTGGAACGCTTCAATGCCGAGGGGCCTGACGGGCTTGTGACCCGCAAGGCGCCGGGTGCGCCGTCGAAGCTCAACGATGCGCAGCGCGCAGCGCTCGTTCGTGTCGTCGAGGCCGGGCCGGACCCGGAGGTTGATGGGGTTGTCCGGTGGCGCCTGAGCGACCTGGCCGGTTGGGTCTTTGACACCTTCGGCATCGAGATCAGCGAGTCGACGCTCAGCCGCCAACTCGGCGCCTTGGGCTTTGCCAAGCTCTCGGCCCGGCCGCGCCATCATGCTCAGGACGAAGGCGCGATCGACGCTTTTAAAAAGACTTCCCCGCCCGCCTGGACGACGTCCGCGCGGCGCTTCCGCCCGGCACCGGCATAGAGCTCTGGTTCCAGGACGAGGCCCGGATCGGTCAAAAGAACAAGATCACCCGAAGGTGGGCGCGGCGTGGCACGCGACCAACGGCGCCCAACGATCAGCGCACGCAATCCGCCTATATCTTCGGTGCGATATGCCCAGAGCTTGGCAAAGGTGCCGGCCTGATCATGCCCCACTGCGACAGCGCCGCGATGACC
The DNA here is from genome assembly GCA_037382905.1 of Gemmatimonadota bacterium. Taxonomy (GTDB): domain Bacteria; phylum Gemmatimonadota; class Gemmatimonadetes; order Longimicrobiales; family Gaopeijiaceae; genus Gaopeijia. The sequence goes on from JARRPL010000249.1 coordinate 835, forward strand.
GACCACCTTGCCGAGATCAGCGCCATGGTTGCAGAGGGCGCCCACGCCGTCGTGATCCTCGACCAGGCAGGCTGGCATCTCTCCGGCGCGCTGGACATCCCGACCAACATAACGATCCTGCCGCTGCCGCCCCGCTCGCCCGAGCTGAACCCGGTCGAGAATGTCTGGCAGTACCTGCGCGACAACTGGCTCTCAAACCGGGTGTTCGAAAGCTATGACGACATCCTTGACCAGTGCTGCGCGGCATGGAACCGCCTGATCGAGCAGCCATGGAAGATCATGGCCATCGGACTGCGCGATTGGGCGCATGAGTGCTGATCAGCGCAAGTTGGTATAACATCCTGTCCATCCCAACCCAAGACGGCAGCGCGCGACGGCGCGGCCCGGAAAGCCGGCGCGACCGATGGGAGTTCAGAGCACAGCGGCAAGAACCGGGTGCAGGGCGTCGGCAATCTCGGCATGGGCCTTCGGTCCCAGCATTTCGCGCGCGGCCGGGGCCTCAACCGGGCTGTAGACCATGCCGTCCAGCGGGTTGTCGAGCGCCTCGGCGGTCAGCTTGACCTCCACATACTCCGTAGCGAAGGGCCGGATTGTCTCGATCATCTCGCGCGTCACATGCATCGGATCCATGGTCCCGCGGTCCGTTTCATCGGGTGACCGGCTCGAGATCCAGACAAGCACGACGCGGCCCGTGATCAGTTCCAGCAGGGTCTTCATGCGTGCGATCCATGCCGCTCCGAGTTCCTGCTCAAGGATCGAGTAGCGGTCCGGGCACTGCGCGCGCAGCTCCGTCAGCATGTGCTTCGTGAAATGATAATCCGCGAAATCCACGTCCGGAAAGCTCGACTGCAGGGTGCGCGACGCCGACACGAACCGGTCATTGCGCCTCGGATGTACCGAGTAGAGCCGGTTGGACATGTTCTGCGCGCCCGGAATCTGGAGCACCCCACCACCACCCGCCACCCGTCGCCCTGCACCACGCCCCGGTCGCTGACCTGGCCCCCCGCCTCCACGTAGAACGGCGTCTCGCGCAGCTGGAGCGCGATCCGGCCGTCGTGCCGGCGGAACGCCACGAGGTCGGTCTCGACCTCCGTCGCGGCGTACCCCACGAACTCCGGCTCCACCTCCTCGAGCTGGGTCCAACCGCCGGCCAGCGCGTCCCCGTGCTCGATCCCCGTCGCCTCCCGATCCTGTCGCGATCGCTCGCGCTGGGCCTCCAGCTCCGCTTCGAAGCCGTCCATGTCCACGTGGTGCCCACGCTCCTCCGCCATCAGCTCCGTCAGGTCGATGGGGAAGCCGTAGGTGTCGTACAGCCGGAAGGCGTCCGCCCCGCTGATCACTGCACCCGCACCGGCCTCGCTCGCCGGGGCCACGTCCTCGAACCGGCGCATGCCCTCGTCGATGGTCGCCAGGAACCGCTCTTCCTCCGTCCGGGTCGCCCGGAGCAGGTGCTCCCGCCGCTCCCGCAGCTCCGGGAAGGCGTCCCCCATCCGGTCCACCACCTCGTCCACCACCTCCACCAGTGTCGGCTCACGCCGTCCCAGCAGCCAGGCGTGCCGGATCGCCCTGCGCATCACCCGCCGCAGGACGTAGCCCCGCTCCGCGTTGCTCGGGAACACGCCATCGGCCAGGAGAAACGCCGTAGCGCGGGCGTGATCGGCCAGGACCCGGTAGGAGACTCCCGCCTCGGTGTCCCGGTCGTACGGCGCACCCACAACCGTGGCCGCCCGCTCGATGAGCGGCCGGAACAGGTCGGTCTCGTAGTTCGAGTCCACGCCCTGGAGCACGCTCGCGATCCGCTCGAGGCCCGCGCCCGTGTCGATCGAGGGCTTCGGCAGCGGGTGCAGCTCCCCGTCGGCATCCCGGTTGAACTGCATGAACACCAGGTTCCACAGCTCCAGGAACTCCCCGGCCTCACCCTTCGCCTCGAACGCCTCCGCCGTCAGGTCGGTGCCACGCTCGGCCTCCGGCCGCATGTCGAAGTGGATCTCCGAGCACGGTCCGCACGGTCCGGTGTCACCCATCTGCCAGAAGTTGTCCTTGTCGCCCAGCCGATGGATCCGGCCCTCGGGCAGCCCCGCCATTTCCCTCCAGAGATCGAACGCCTCGTCATCCGAATAGTGGACCGTCGCCCAGAGGCGGTCCTTCGGGAGACCGTAGACCTCCGTGAACAGTCGCCACGCGAAGTCGATGGCCTCTCGCTTGAAGTAGTCGCCGAAGGAGAAGTTGCCCAGCATCTCGAAGAAGGTGTGGTGGCGCGCGGTCCGTCCCACCTCTTCCAGATCGTTGTGCTTCCCGCTCACCCGCAGACACTTCTGCGATGTCGTCGCCCGCCGGATCCCGAGGTCCTCCTCGCCCAGGAACACGCCCTTGAACTGGACCATCCCGGCGTTCACGAACATCAGGGTCGGATCGTTCTTCGGGACCAGCGGCGAGCTGTGCCGGATCTCGTGACCCTCGCCCTCGAAGAACTCCAGGAACGTCTGGCGTATCTCGTTCGACTTCATCGACTCGTTCGTCTCGGTTCGGCGGCCCCCGCGGCCGACGGCGCAATATAGGAGATGCCGGTGCCGATGCGAAGCGGCTCCCCGATCGACCCACGGCCATGGCGCAGCGCGACTCCGTGCCCTAGCCTGCATCGCCATGAAGGCACCGCTGTCGCGGCTCGTATCCAGCGAAATCACCATCTCCAGAGGGAGAGCCCAGCCATGACCCGATCGTTCAGGATCCTGCTTCCGGCGGCGGCAGCCGCACTGCTCGTGGCCGCGTGCGGCGGGGATGAGGGCGGGTGGCAGGGCACGGTCACCGACAGCGCGGGCGTCCAGATCGTCAACAACACCGGTGCCGGCCTCTGGGGACCCGACGAAGCCTGGACGCTCGAACAGGACCTCGTAATCGGCACCGCGGAGGGCGATCCCGCGTACCAGTTCGGCCAGATCGCGGGACTCGACATCGGCGACGACGGGCGCGTCTATGTGACCGACCAGCAGGCCCAGCAGGTTCGCATCTTCGGCGCGGACGGCACGTTCCAGTCCACCCTGGGCCAGCCCGGATCCGGACCGGGAGAGCTCAGCGCCAATGTCGGCCAGGTCTTCGTCACGCCCGGCGACACCGTGCTCGTCCCCGACCTGGGACTCCAGCGGCTCGCCCGCTACGGACCCTCCGGCGAGACCCTGGAAAGCACCCCGCTCCCCCTCGCTGGAGGCATCCCCGTCAAGTGGATGGAAGCGCCCGACCACTCCCTCCTGCAGCAGGCCATGGTGATGCAGCTCCCGGGGCAGGAGGAGGTCGAGCAGAAGAACCTGCTCCTGCGGCGGAACACCCACGGCGAAGTGGTCGACACGGTCATGGAGATGCCCATGGGCGGGACCGTCAGCTTCGCCGGCGGACAGCCGAGCTTCAGGATCTTCGAGTCCGAGCCCATGTGGACGGTCGGACCCGATGGCGCCCTCTACTTCGGCATCAACTCCGAGTACCGCATCGAGGCCCTGTCGCCGGACGGTGAGCTGATCCGGGTCGTACAGAAGCCGGGCGAGCGGAAGCCCATCACCGAGAGCGACCAGGCGGAGTACCGCCGGGTGATCCGAGACGCCTGGCAGCGCCAGGGCATGAACGCCCAGGCCATGGAGATGATGTCCCAGGCCCTTTCCTTCGCCGAGTACTACCCCGCGTACGCCAATATCCTGGGCGGACCGGAGGGATCGCTGTGGGTCCAGGAGATCCAGACCCCCGACGCGGTGGCCGAGGGCGGAGGCACGTTCAACCTCCAGGACATCGGTGGACCCGGCTGGCAGGTGTACGACGACCAGGGCCGCCTCCTCGGCACCGTGACCATGCCCCCCCGGTTCACACCGGTCGTCTTCATCGGCGACCGGATCTACGGGGTGCTCCGCGACGAGCTCGACGTCCAGTACGTCGCACGCATGACCCTGGATCGTGGGGCACCACCGATCGGCGAATAGACCCGCCGGACCCGTCGAGCCCAGACGGTCTCCGGCTCGACGACGCGGGCCGCGACCCGAGTCCGGCCGCGGCCCGCGTCCCGTATCTGCGCCCCGCATGGCCCGGGTCCGGCCCCCGATCGTCACTCCTGGCGGATCTCCGCGTTCTCCTGCAGGAACGCCTTGGCATTCTCCCGGCCCTGGCCCAGCCGTGTGTCGCCATACGAATACCAGGCCCCGGCCTTGTCCACGATCCCGAGCTCATCGCCCAGGTCCACCAGGAGACCCTCGTGGCTGATCCCGTGGTTGTACATGATGTCGAACTCCGCCTGCCGGAACGGCGGCGCCATCTTGTTCTTCACCACCTTCACCCGCGTCCGGTTGCCGACCAGCTCCTGCCCGTCCTTGATGGCGCCGATCCGGCGAATGTCCATCCGCAGCGAGCAGTAGAACTTCAGGGCCCGGCCCCCGGTCGTCGTCTCGGGGTTGCCGAACATCACGCCGATCTTCTCCCGGATCTGGTTCGTGAAGACGACGGACGTACGCGATCGGTTCACCGCCCCCGTGAGCTTCCGGAGCGCCTGGCTCATCAGCCGCGCCTGAAGACCCACGTGGCTGTCCCCCATCTCGCCCTCGATCTCCGCTCGTGGGACTAGCGCGGCCACCGAGTCGATCACCACCACGTCCACCGCCCCCGACCGGATCAGCACCTCCGTGATCTCGAGCGCCTGCTCCCCGGTGTCCGGCTGGCTCACCAGCAGGTTGTCCACGTCCACGCCCAGCTTCCGGGCGTACTCGATGTCCAGCGCATGCTCCGCGTCCACGAACGCCGCGACTCCGCCGCCGCGCTGCGCATTCGCGATGATGTGGAGGCAGAGCGTCGTCTTTCCGCTCGACTCCGGGCCGTATATTTCTGTGATACGGCCCCGCGGGATCCCACCGATCCCGACCGCCGCATCCAGGTTGATGGCGCCCGTCGAGATGGCCGCCACCTCCACCTTCGACCCGTCCGTGCCCATCCGCATGATCGAGCCCTTGCCGTATGCCCGCTCGATCTGCTGGATCGCCACGTTCAGAGCCTTTTCCTTCTCCTTTGTCAGCTCGGGCGCCATCGCTCCACCTGGTCCCAGTGTGCTCGGTTGCGAGTCCGCCCCCGACCTCTCCCCCGGTCGCGCCACGTCCCGCCCATTCCTGTCGAAGATGCCGGCCACTCCCCTCCCGTGGAAGGGCACCACGGGACGCCCTCATGGGAAGAGGGGGCAGCCCCGTCCGCTGCTCCGGACGGCCCCGCTCTCCTCCCGGGCCGGCGACCGAAGAGATCCCGAAGAAGGGTATCGCTCCCGGTCCCCGGACGCAAGGGCGGACACGTCACGGACCCGGCCCCGCCGGGGACGGGCGTACGGCCACGCCGGCGGCGCAGGCGGGCCGTGGGGGGCGGTCAGCCGCGTACGGCGCCCACCCCGGACTGGTACGGCTGGAAGACGCCCGGCCGCACGGGGAGGAAGAGCGCCCGGAACGGCTCGGTAGCGCTGATCTCGCTGAACACGTTCACGCCGTCGTAATCGCCCACGATCTTCAGGGACTGGCAGTCCCGGGCCGTGGGCTGACCGAACTTGGAGAAGGAGCGCCGGTTGAACGTGATGGCCTGGTCGTTGACGAACCAGGACTCGTCAGCGGCATAATCACCGAGGAACCCGACCCCGGGACCGAGCTCGGCCAGGCGGACCCGCCGGGGCCCGACGAGGGTGTCGCCCTGGGCGCTGACGCGGACCTCCGCGTTCTGGCCGTTGGCGAGACAGACGGTCGCGGCCTGTCCCTCCGGGAGCGGCGGCGGCACTTCCCGGGTGATGGTGATGGTGTCGACGCGGACGATGGTGTCGACGGGCATCGGATCGGGTTGCTCGGGCTGACCCGCGCAGGCCACGAGGGTGAGGCCCACGAGGGGGATGAGGGGGACGGCTCTGGTCATCGGCGGCTCCTTTGGCAGCTACGCTTCGCCCACGATCTCCGCGAGGGCATCCATGGCAGTGTGGACGTCTCCGTCCTGGACGTCCAGGTGGGTCACGGCCCGCAGCCGGGTCGGTGAGAACATGCTCAGGCGCACCCCGCGCTCGTCGAGGCTGGCTAGTATCGTTGCCGCGTCGAGGCCGTCACGCAAGAGATCGATCATCACGATGTTGGTCTCGGGCTCCAAGGGCCTGAGCCCGTCGATCCCCCGGGCCCGCTCGGCGACCAGGCGGGCCCGTCGATGGTCCTCGCCCAGCCGGTCGAGGTGGTGGTCGAGGGCGTAGAGGCCTGCGGCGGCGAGGATCCCGGACTGGCGCATGGAGCCCCCCATCCGCCGGCGGACTCGCCAGGCGTGGTCGATGAAGTCCCTGTCCCCGGCGAGGAGGGAGCCCACGGGGCACCCGAGCCCCTTGGACAGCGTGACCATGACCGAGTCGACCGTGGCCGCGTAATCGGCGAGGGAGGTGTCGGTCGCCGTAGCGGCGTGCCACAGGCGGGCGCCGTCCATGTGGACCGGGAGGTCGTGCCGGTCCGCGACCGCCCTCACTCCCCGCAGGACCTCCAGGGGCACGACCTTCCCCCCGGCCGCGTTGTGGGTGTTCTCGACGCAGACGAGGGATATGTGGGGCTGGTACGGGTTGTCGGCGGGCCGGATTCCCGATTCGACGGCATCGGCGGTCATTATGCCATCCGGGGTCTCGACCGGTCGAAGCTGCATCCCGGCCCAGGCGGCCGCCGCCGCTTCCTCCCAGTCGACGATGTTGCAGTGGGCCTCGACCACGGCCTCGGTCCCTGGC
>JARRPL010000250.1:0-7524 GCA_037382905.1 Gemmatimonadota bacterium
CCTGCGCACCCCCCTGGACGCTCCCCAGGGCCAGCTCCTCGTCGTCGACCTGGGTGAGGACTACGATGGGCACGTCCGGGGCGAAGGCGTACATGCGCTCGAACGAAACCAGCCCGTCGCTGTCCGGTAGCGCCACGTCCAGGAGGATCGCATCCACGCCGCCGTGGGCCACCCGCTCCAGCCCGGCGGAGAGCCGCGTCACCCGGTCCACCACGAATTCGTCCCCCGATCCCTCCAGAAAGGCGCAGACCCGCTCGGCCGAGGTATCATCCGGGTCGATGAGGAGGACGTGGAGAGGCCGCGTGGTCAAGACGGAGGGGCGAGAGGGCGGTTGCGGACGGGTTTGTTCGAAAGTTACCTCTCGCCCTGCGCCCTCGCCACCTCCAGGAAACAGATGACGTCGAAGCCCGCCCGGGCCCGCCGCCCGGGCCGTCGCTCACCCGCCCCGGCGCCCGAGGATGAGGTCGGCAAAGAAGTCTGCGATCTCCGGTTCGTCCCGCTGCGCGAGCCAGAAGAGGGCCGACTCCCGGGTCCCGGCGTGGGGTGCCTCCACCGCCAGCTCCATCAGTACGGGAACCGCAGCGTCGCCCTGATGCTGGGACAGGGCGAAGACCGCCGCCTCCCGGACTTCCTGGTCCGGACCCTCCTCCACTGCGACGGCTCCCAGCGGCCGGACGACCGCCTCGGTGGCCAGCTGACCGGCCCAGAAGAGACCCGATCGCCGGACCTCCGAGGGCAGGCTCCTGTCCCGCGCCACCCGGAGGATCCCCTCTGAGGGATCCGCCCCCCGGGGCAGCCGACTCAGGAACAGGCCCTCCCGGACCGCATCCTCACTCGCTCCCCGGTAGGCGAGGGCCACCAGGAAGTCCGAGGCTTCCAATGGATCCACCGGTCCCAGATCCCAGGCGCCGGACCGGGGGGCGGCCCGGGCCGTCTCGAGCGCCTGCACCCGTCCGTCCCGGACCCGGAGCTCCACCTGCAACGGCCCGGGGGCACACCCCTCGTCCGGGTCGCCGCCCCGGACCCGGTGGCCCCGCCCGGTCCCGTCGTCTCGGTACCAGCGAATGCCCCTGTCGCAGATCTCCACGCCGTCCCGGACCTCCACGCGGAAGGTCACCCAGCCGTCGTCCACGCCGCCGATTCGCTCCGTCAGCCCCTGCCCCGCCAGGGGCGCCACGGCCAGGGCCGCGACCCCCAGCACCCCCACCGCGCTGCGCCCGATCATGGCCTCACCCTCCCCGGATCAGCTCGAGAAGGAACTCCGGGACACGGGGGTCGTCGGTCTGACCGAGCCAGAAGACCGCCTGCTCCCTGAGCTCCGGATCCTCCTCCGTCCGTGCGATCTCCATCATGGCGTCCACGGCCGCGGTCCGGTCCTCCGCGGAGGACTGTCCGAGGACGGAGATGGCGTGTTCCCGGAGCTCACGGTCCTCCGAGGTCCGGTAGATCCGCACGACTTCCGACGGCGGGAGTCCAGCCTGGCTCGCCCAGAAGAGGGCCGCCTGGCGCACCTCGGGCCCCTCGGACGGGTCCAGCGCCCGCGCCACCAGCCATTCCCGGTTCTCGGGACTCCGGGTCTGGGCCACCGAGAAGAGGATGCGCTCCCGGAGCTCCGGGTCGTCCACCCCGTCGTAGAGGTCCCGCAGGAACGCCTCGCCGCCTCCGGTCTGACCGATCCAGAAGATGGCGTTCTCCCGGAGCTCCGCTGGCGCGTCGGGGCGTCGGGCGTACTCCCGGAGCACGTCGAGGCTCCGGGCGTCGCCCTGCTGCGCCAGCGCGAAGACGACCCTCTCCTGAACCTCCTCCGTCGCCTGTCCAGACTCCAGAATCGAGATCAGGGCATCCGCCGCCGCCGGATCATCCACCTGGGACAGCCAGAAGATGGCGGCCTCACGAACCTCGGGGTCCGGGTCCGGATTCCGATGGGCCAGGTCCAGGAGGATCTCCACCGTCTCCGGCGTCATCTGCTGCGAGACCAGGAAGACGGCCTGGCGTCGGAGCTCGGCGGAGCAGGCCCCCCGCTCCCGAAGCACCTCCCGCAGGATGGGCATGGCCCGCTCCGGATCCATCTGCAGGAGCGCAGAGAGCGCCGTGGAACGGATTCCCTCTCCCTCCCCTTCACAGCTCTGGGCGGCCTGCGCCTGCACCCGTGCTGCCGCTTCGGCGCTCCCCCGGCGAGCCAGCTGCCCCTCCACCCGCGCCCGAAGCTGTCGGGACTCGGCGGCCGTCGCCGCATCCGGAAAGAGCTCGCCCTGTTCGGTGAGAAGGCCCAGCGCCCGCTCCAGCTCCGCGCGGGACCCCTGCCGGTAGCGGGCAAAGGCCTCGAAGTAGTAGGCGTCGCCCACGTAGGCCGAGCGGGCGTACCGCTCCCGGAGCTCCATGAAGAGACGGCCGGCCTCGCTCCAGTCCTCCTGGTTCAGCGCCCTGCGGCCCTCCCGGTAGAGCTCATCCGCCGGGTCCTGGGTTCCCACCTCCGACCGGACACGCTCCAGCAGGTCCCGTTGGGAGGCCGCCGCGAACTCCTCCGCCGGGAGGCGGCTCGGGAGAACGGCTGCGGGGCCCGGTTCCGTCTGACCCGCCGCTGGGGACACCACCGTCATCGCCTCCAGGGATCCTCTCCTCTTCCATCCCAGCTTATTCATCTCATCTTCTCGTTCAGAGTCCTGAGACGTTAACTGTCATTACCTGTTGGATCCGATTCTAGACTTCCTTCTATTGCCCACCAGGGAGGTCTGGAGCAGGATCAGCTCCAGGTCCTCGAGCAGCGACCGCACCTGGGGATCCAGCGCCAGCCCCGAGTCCAGCAGGAAGCGGGTCTCACCCAGGACTTCCCGGGCCCACTCCCCCACCTCCGCATCCACCGCCCCCCGGGCCACGTCGGCCCGGACCACGGCCAGCAACGGCTCCGACTCGGAGAGAGCCCTCGCCGCCGCCATCCGGCCCATGGAGGGCTCCGCGTTCCGTCGCGAGTCCGGCGTGGAGGAGACCGCGACCACGGCCCCGTCCGCCGGGGCTTCCGGCGCCGGGCGGGACCAGCGCCCGATTCCGACGCCCGCCGCCAGGACAGCGGACGCCGCCAGGGCCATCCACCACCGGGAGCCCGCCGGAGGGGCGTGCCGACGGAGGGGCACGACGTCCCGATCCTCCGGTTCCCGCCCATCCCCGAGCCGCGCTTCGAGCTGGGCCCACATCTCCTCCCGAGGCGTGGGAGGAGGCGGGTTGTAGTGTCGTCTGGCCATGCGTGCGATCCAGTCGTCCGTGTTCTCGTTCTCGCTCATCTGACGTCCATTCCTCACGCGTATTCGGGGGCGAAGTCACTCAGCGTGTCCCGGAGGCGGGCCCTCGCCCGGCTGAGCCGGGCCTTCGAGGTTCCCTCCGCCACGTCCAGCGTCCGGGCGATCTCGCCATGGTTGTAGCCTTCCACGTCGTGCATCAGAAACACGATCCGGTAGATTTCGGGGAGGGCGTCCACCGCCTCCCGGAGCCGATCCCGCAGGTCCGGATCCGCTCGGGGGGGCGTCCGTGCCGCCAGCGATTCCATCCCGTCCATGTCCTTCTCCCTCTTCCGGTGGCGGTCCACCCTGCGGATGACGTTCAGGGCCACCGAGCGGGTGATGCTGTGGAGCCAGGTGGAGAAGGCGGCCTCACCCCGGAACTGGTGGAGCCGGCCATGAGCTCGGAGGAAGGTCTCCTGGGTGATGTCCCGGGCAATGTCGTCCTCGCCCGCCATGCGGTAGGCCAGTCGGTACACCCGGTCGACATGTCGGTCGTAGAGGGCACGGAAGGCTTCCGAGTCTCCTCGCGCCGCCTCTTCGATCAGTTCCCGTTCGTCCACCGCACGCTCCGAATCGTCCCTGTCCATCGGCTTCGGTAGGTGGGACACACCCTCGGGCCGCACCGTTGCGTCCCTGGCGACCCCTGCGAACTTGTGCCATGACTCGTCGCATCCTGCAGATCGCAACCGGGGCGAGCCTCGGCCTCATCGTCGCCCTGCTGGTCGCCCGTAGCCAGGCACCTGCCGGCGATGCCCCGGCCCCGGACGACCCGGTGACGCGTGCGCTGCTTCCGGATCCCTTCCCCGCGCCGCCCCTCCGTCTCCGGGACCCGGATGGAGCCCCGGTGTCGCTGAACGTGCTTCGGGGCTCGGTGGCCGTTCTCTTCTTCGGCTACACCCACTGTCCCGACGTCTGTCCCCTCACGCTGGCCACCCTGGGACGAATCCAGGACGAGGGGGACGTCGGGCCCGTGGAGGTGGTGTTCGTCTCCATCGATCCCGAGCGGGATACTCCCCGCCGCCTCCGGGACTTCTCGGACGGCCTCCCCGGCCGCATCCGGACCTGGACCGCCGACGGGCCCGGCGTTCGGGACCAGGCGAATGCCTACGGGGTGGTCGTGCGGCGCCCGGACGATTCGTCGGACCCGGACTACCTGGTGGATCATACCGCCCGCACCTTCGTCCTGGATCCGGACGGTCGCGTCGTGGCCACCCTCCCGCCCATGGTGAGCGCGGAGGAGGCCAGGGCCGTCCTGGATGCGGTGCGGAGACGCTACGCCCCGTGACGGTCGAGGCGTGGGGTGCCCGGCAGACCCGGATCCGGCGCGGGGGCCTCCTCTGCCTGGTCGCCGCCGCATCGATGCTCGGGATCGTGGCGTGCGACCGGGGCCCGGCCCACGAAGGGGATCCGGAGCTGACCGCTTCGCTCCACCTCTCCCCCACCCCGCCCATGACGGGGTCGGCGGCAGTCCGGGTGGTGGCCACCGACTCGGGAAGGCCGGTATCCCCCCCGGGCAGGGTCGAGGTGGGGCTGGAGGGTGGCCCGACGGCCGGGGCCACCGGGGCCCTGACGTTTCAGGAGGGTGCATGGGTCGGCACCCTGGAATTCCCGGCGCCGGGGCCGAGCCGGGTCCTGGTGCGCATCACCGCAGAGGACGGCCGCCAGGCCTCCATCCTGCTCCCGGTCCAGGTGACCCGGCGTCCCTGACCGGGAGGCTGGACGGCGTCCATTCCGGGCTCCGGGCGCCGGTTCCTCAGCGTCTGGGGACCTCGATGACGGCCTCCGCCCCGGGCCCGTCCATCCGGTCCCTGAGCTCCAGCGTCCCGCCGTGGCCCTCGGCGATCTGTCGGGACAGGGCCAGTCCGATCCCGGAGCCCCCGGGCTTGGTGGTATAGAAGGGCACGAAGAGGTTGCCTGTATCCGAGATTCCAGGGCCCCGATCCCGCACCCGGAGCCGCCACACGTCGTCATCGACCTCCCATCCCACCTCGACCTCCGAACCGGCCTCGGCTCCGCCCGAGGCTTCGAGCGAGGCGTCCACCGCATTCCGGATCAGGTTGATGAGGAGCTGCTCCAGCTGATCCGGATCCGCCATGACCTCCAGGGCGGGTCCACTCCGGACCTGGACCGGGAGTCTCACCTCCAGCGATGCCACCCGTCGGACCAGCTCTCCCACCCGCACCGGTGTCCGGGTCGGCTCCGGCAGACGTGCGAGGCGGGCGTAGGCTCCCATGAATCGACCCAGCCCCTCGGCCCGTGACTGGATCACGCTCAGGCCCCTGGCCACGTCCTCGTCCAGATCGTCCGGGGCCGGCTCTCGCCGCATCATGCGCTGGAGGCTCTCGCTGATGGACCTGATGGGGGTGAGGGAGTTGTTGATCTCGTGGGACAACACGCGGATGATCCGCTTCCATGCCTGTCGTTCCTCTTCTCGGAGCGCCCGGCTCAGATCCGAGAGGACCAGGAGCTGAAGGGGCATCCCCTCCTGTCGGACCACACTCCTGCGAAGCTCCCAGCGGCCCTGGCCCCCGGGGTAGGAGAGCTCGATGGTGCGTGGCGCCGGACCCTCCAGGGCCCCGTCCAGCCGAAGCTCCTCGGCGGTCCGCCCCAGGATCCGGTCGGCGGGCTGGCCCATGAGGGTCTCGCCGGCCCGGTTCACCAGCCCCAGCTCACCGTCCTCGTGGAAGGCGAAGAGGGCCACGTCCACCGACTCGAGTACCTTCCGAAGGATCTCCGATGCCTCCACCGCACCGAGACGCTGCTCCCGGAGGATGCTCTCCAGGGCGTTCACCTCCCGGTAGGCGAGGTACAGGGCGTCGTCGGCGTCGCCGTCGGGGAGACGGGCCCGAATGGAGAAGTCCCCCTCTCGGAGGGCCGCCAGCATGTTCGCCAGCGTCTGCAGGGGGCGGGTCACCCGCTCCCGGAGGGCCAGTGCGGCGCCGACCCAGAGGATCAGGAGGAGAAGCGTGGCGGCCCAGCGAACCCCGACGTTCACCGGGGTGAGCCAGAGAAACCCCAGAGACACGACGGTGCCGGGGAGCCCGCTGGCCAGAGCCAGAAGGACGATGCGCCGGTCGTGGGGGAGGGCCCGGAGGCGGCGGGACCCGAGTCGGTTCCCTCACCACCGGGCCCGAGTCGTTTGCCTGGGCCGGTCCATGGGGTCCCGGGACAGCTCCGACGGGGGCTGCCGCGGCCGATCCACGGCTCAGGTGGAGAGGTCGTGACGCTGGAGTCTGCGGTAGAGGGCACTCCGAGAGAGGCCCAACTGCTCCGCCGCCCGGGTGACGTTCCCGCCGTGGCGCTCCAGCGCCCGCTCGATGAGCACCCGCTCCGCCTCGTCCAGCGTAAGGGACTCAAGGGCCCCGGACTCCTCCTCCCCCTTGCGGCGAAGCATCAGGTCCACCGCCGTGACCTCGGGACCCCGGGCCATGAGGACCGCCCGATGCATGGCGTGCTCCATCTCCCGGACGTTCCCCGGCCAGGAATGCCGGAGGATCACTTCGGCCGCGTCCCCCGAGAGCCCCTTGGCCTCCCTCTCATACCGGGCGGCGGCCCGGGCGAGGAAGTGCAGCGAAAGGGGGATCAGGTCCTCGGTGCGTTCCCGCAGCGGTGGGAGGTGGATCTCCACGGTGTTCAGCCGATAGAGGAGATCCTCCCGGAACGCCCCCTCCCGGACCGCCGTCTCCAGCTCCGCATTGGTGGCGGAGAGGACCCGGACGTCCACCGTCCGGACCTTGGAGGAGCCCACCCGCTGGACCTCCCCCGTCTCCAGGACCCTCAGGAGCTTCGCCTGCTGCTGGGGCGTGATGTTGGCGATCTCGTCCAGGAACAGGGTTCCGCCGTCCGCCAGCTCGAAGCATCCCACCCGGTCCGACTTGGCATCGGTGAAGGCGCCCCGGACGTGCCCGAAGACCTCACTCTCGAAAACACCTTCGCTGAAGCCGCCTACGTTGACTGATACCAACGACTTGTCTGCCCGCCCAGAGGCGGCGTGCAACCAGCGCGCCAGGACATCCTTTCCGGTGCCGTGCTCCCCCCGGATGAGGACGTTGGCTTCGGAGGGGGCCACCCGCCGCATGATGTCCAGGACGGGCTCCATGGCTCGGGATTCGGCGATGAGCTGCGGGAGCCCATCCCGCTCCCGCAAGTGCTGGTTTTCGCCCTCCAGGCGGTCCGCCTTTCGGATGGCCCGACCGAGGGCGGCCTGGTTCAGGAGGGTCGTGTCGAGGCGCTCGTTCTCCCAGGGATT
>JARRPL010000251.1:0-9142 GCA_037382905.1 Gemmatimonadota bacterium
GCGGCCACCCCCACCTGTGCCGCCGCCCGCCACATGGCGCCCGTCACCCCCGAGGCCCATCGAAGAAGCAGGTCCAGAAGGCCGCAATACGCCAGGGGCAGGACCGACTGAATGTAGTAGGCCCACCGGGAACCGTGGACCAGGCCCAGCACCGAGAACCAGACCAGGCACCCGGCAACGAGTCCCCAGGCCCACCGGCGACCGTCGTCCCCGCGAACCACCCCGAGCGCCGCGACGGGGAGCGCCAAAAGAACCGGCGCGAGCCCCTGGATCAGGGCGCTGGGATTCGGTCGCGCCAGCAGCGGCACGTACTCGGCCACGGTGAGGAGCCAGATGGGGATGATCCGGGGGTCCACGTCGGTGAGCGGTCCCCGGGGCAGTCCGGGAAAGAGCCAGGCGAGGAGCGCTCCCGTCAGGGCCAGCCCCAGGAGCACCGCAGCGGTGCGACCCGGGATACCACCACGCAATTGGAGCCTGGCCAGACCGGCCCAGAGGACCGTCGCGCCGACCATCATGGCCATGTGCGCCACCGACACCCGGTCGTAGACGACCGCCAAGCGCCCCGCCTCCGGGGGGTCGAACACCACGGCAACGCCCAGCACCACGCTGGCCCAAAGGACCACCCGGGTGTTCGACCACGCCCACTCCCGATCCCCGCTCACGAGCCAGCGGAGCCCCAGGACCAGAAGGGGGACCGTCACGGTGACGAGGCCCTCGACGCTGACCCACAGTCCTCCCGCCACCGAGGCCCCCACCCACGCCTCCACCGACCGGGAGGGCGGCCCCGCCAGGAGCCGTGCGGCGGACGTCACCGCCGCCAGGAAGAAGAGGGCCTGCAAGCCGTGGTGGTCCGGGCGGGCAGGGGCGAAGGCCCAGGCCACCCAGAACTGGGTCGCCAGGAAGACGGCGGCGAAGGCCCAGGCGGGACGGGCCACCAGTACCCGCGCCCCCAGCAGCGCCACCGCCAGCGCCGCCATCTCCAGAACCGGCCCCACCAGATACCCGGCGGTCACCACAGCCTCGCTCCACGACGACCAGATCCGGAGGGGTGCGGCCAGGGCCAGGATCAGCCAGTCCAGGAGGTGGGGCCAGTGGAGCACCTCGCCGAAGGGGGCGTTGCTCCGGGGAAACACCCCTCCCGGACACCCGTCCCCGGCGCATTCCAGGATCCTCAGAAGCCGCATGTGCGCGTCGGGTCCGGCGAATCGCCCGTCGAAGGCCGGCCACGAGGCCAGCCATACCGCCGCCCCCTGGACGAGGGCCGCCACCACGACGCCCGCCAGCCAGCCCCGCAACAGGAGCCCCCCGCCCCCGGGGGCGCTCCCGGAGTCCGCGTCCACCGAGCTGCGGGATCCGGAAACGGCCGGCGTGCTCAGGCGCGCTCCCGGGGATCGGTCCGGTCCAGCTCTCGGATCACCTCGATGGCGTCGTGGTTCAGCGCCATCCGCTCCAACGTCTGGCCCGTCCCCACGATCCGCACCGACCACAACGGGAGGAACCCGGGATTCGCATCCAGGTGGTCCGACATGCGGGTCTCCCGGGCGACGTTGAGCTGCACGTGGAGGCGATAGCCGCCCTCGACCAGCAGCTCCAAACTCCGCCGATCGTCCGACGGCAGCTCCGCGGAGGAGAGATGGAGGGCCGGCTCCATGGGAACCGCCCACACGATCTGGTTCATGCGAACGCTCAGATGGGGGACCCGGGTCTCCGCCCCCTCCTCTCCCCACTCCACCTGGGTCAGGTTCAGAAAGTGGAGCTTCGTGCTGAGGAAGGTGGCCAGGGACTGACCCTCGGTGATGTGGATCTGTCCGTTGAGGGCGCGGCGGTTCCGGAGGCGGAGCTGTACGGCGCGGCGTTCGAGAAGCATGCGTCACGGGGGTACGGGGGGAGGGCGGGCCGGGGAGCAGGCCCCGTCATCCACGATGCGGAACACGTCGGCGCAATGCCATCCCCGCCATCCTGCGGGCGTGTCCCGGATCCGCCGCAGTCGTTGCGGGTCTCCCCTCGCGGTGACACACTCCACCGCTGCCTTGAGCGCCTTCTCCCCGACCGGTTCGACTCTCCCGGGGGTTCGAAATGTCCCTTCACCTCAAGATCGTCTGGCTGTTCGTGGGGGTCGCGCTGCTCCCCCTCCTCATCCTGGCGGCCGTGGTGCGGCACCAGACGCTCTCCTCCGCCGATCTCGCCGCCCAGGCCGAGGTCGCCGCGGCGGCCCGGGACGTGGCGCACGCCCTGGAGGTGGAAGCCCGGGGCGCGGAGGCCACGCTGAGGGCCTTCGCCGCCCTTCCCGACCCTCCGTGGACCGACTCGGTGATGAGCCGGCTCGTGGAGAGCGGTGGCGGGCCCCAGCCGCTGGGCTTCGTCCACCTGGAGGTCCGGGACTCCTCGGGTGCGGTCGTGGCCGCCAGCGGTCCCGTCCCCGAGAGGCGCCTCTGTGCCGAGACCGGTCTCTCGGCTCTGGTGCCCGTCACCGTCCCGCTCCCGGGACGCCGACAGATCTCGGCGCTGTATCGGCCGGGCCAGGGGGTGGAGGCCCACGCCGGGCGCCCCGCATGGATCTACGGGGTCGACGGAGCCCTCCTCGCCGCATCGTCGTGCGGCCCCGACCCCGGCCTCCCTGCCGAAGCCACCGAGGGCCGGAGGATCGTCGGGGTCACCCGGGATCCCGGGAATCGGGGCGGTGAAGAGGTCGCCCCCATGGCCTTCGGGCGGATCGAGTCCCTGGGCTGGTCGGTCCTGGTGGAGGGGGAGGACTCGCTCCGCACCCCTCTCGCGAGGCTGTTCCGCAGCTACTGGATCTTCGTCCTGGGGCTGGGCGCCACCGCGGTGCTCGCCTTCTCCATGCTCCTACGGGGGGTCACCAACTCGGTGGCGGATCTGACCCGGGCCACGGAACGGGTGGCGGAGGGAGACCTGCGCCCCTGGCTGCCGACCCCCCGGGACGACGAGGTGGGTCGATTGACCGAGGCGTTCTCCACCATGACCGACCGGCTACGGGAGAAGGTGACCGAGGTGGACCGGGCGGGCCGCCTGGCGGTCCTGGGGAAGCTGTCGGCATACCTGGCTCACGAGATCCGCAACCCGCTGAGCGCCGTGAAGATGAACCTCCAGCGACTGCAACGCTGGCAGCGGGCCGGAGAATTACCGGAGCGGTGCGCACGGCCCATCCAGACCAGCCTCGACGAGGTCGAGCGCCTCTCGTCGGCGGTCTCCAGCATTCTTCAGCTCGCCCCGAGCACGCCATCGACCCGAAAGGTGATCGCCCTCCACGACCTGGTCTCGGATGCAGCCCAGCTGCTGGACCACGAGTTCCAGGGCCGAGGCGTGGAGCTCCGTTGGTCGTTGGACGCCATCCGGGATCGGGTGATGGTGGATTCCGGCCAGATCAAGGGCGCCATCCTCAACCTCATGCTCAACGCCCTGGACGCCCAGCCTGAGGGCGGGCAGCTCCTCATCCAGTCCCGCCTCGCGCCGGCGGACCGACCCGGACAGGGTCCCTGGCTCGAGGTCCGCTTCCTGGATCGGGGACCCGGCGTGGCGCCGGAGATCCGGCAGCGGATCTTCGAACCCTTCTTCAGCACCAAGGAAGGAGGGTCCGGGGTGGGGCTGGCCGTGGTGGCCCAGGTGGCCCGGGACCACGGCGGCGAGCTCCGGCTGGAGGAGCCCAGGGAGGTGAGCCGAGGCGCCGAATTCGTCCTCCGCCTTCCCCTGGCACCGGTGGTGCCCGAGAACCCGGCGGCCCCGGGAGGGCCCGCGGCGCCACCCTGGAGCGAAGGGGGAAACGACGCCGTCCTGGCTCCCGAGAGGGAGTCCCGGAGGAGCTGAGGCGGGGCGACCAGCACCCAAAGTGTAGCACCGGCGCGGCACCCGGCCTCAACGAGCCTTCCCCTCCGCGTCGGCCCCCGCCTCCCGGGACCGTCCCGTACCCCCGGCGAAGAAATCTCTTGGATCGCCCGGTCCCACCTGTAAACTTTCATTACAGGGGCCGTCGAGACCCGTAAAGACGGTCTCTCGCCGGGAGCGACCGGACCCGGCCAAATGCAGAGTTTCCCAGGCGTTTTCGGCATCTCGTGACTTTGGCACGGTGTCTGCAACTCCTGAGGGGCCAGAGAGGGCTTCCCACGAGGAGCCCGGGTCGGACAGACCGACCTGCACACACACCCACTGGTCCGACAAGACGGACCTAAGGAGCCTCACATGGAGCTGTTCAGGAACTTCTGGAACGACGAGTCCGGTCAGGGTCTCACCGAGTACGCGGTCATCATCGCCATCGTGGCGGTGGGCCTTCTCCTGGTCCTCTTCGCGTTTCGGGAGCAGGTCGCACAGGTGTTCCGGGACACGTCGGCAGAGCTGCAGAACGCGTCCGTCAACCAGGCGACGCCGTAGTTCGTCCTGCTCCTGGTCGCCACCGTCACCGACGTGCGCGAACGGAGGATTCCGAACTGGGTGACCGCCGGGGGAGCCCTGGTGGGCGTCCTGTTTGCGGCCCTCCCGTCGGGTATCGGCCTCGGGGCGTCCGTTCTGGGCCTGGCCGTGGGCCTCGCCGTCACCCTCCCCGTCTACGCCGTGGGAGCCCTGGGTGCCGGCGACGCCAAGCTACTGGCGGCGGTCGGGGCCTTCATGGGAGCCGGGAGCCTGCTCTCGGTCATGCTCTACGCAGGGCTGGCCGGCGGCCTCCTGGGGCTCCTGTCCGCGGCCCGGCGAGGCGTGCTGATCCCGGTCCTGCTGGAAACGAAGAACTGGTTCATCCACGCCGTGACCCTCGGCCGCCACGGGCGGCGCCACACCATCGACGACCCGGAGGCTTCGACGATCCCGTACGGTGTCGCCATCGCCGCCGGGGCCATGGTGGCCTGGTTCATCCCCCTCTCGCTGACGGGGCCGGCATGATGCCCAGACTCCGTCGCTGGAGCGGGGATCGCCGGGGGCAGGCGCTGGTGGAGTTCGCCCTGGTGGCGCCCATCCTCCTCATCCTGCTCCTGGGCATCGTCGACTTCGCCCGGGCCTGGAACGTATACCAGGTCCTGACGGACGCCGGCCGCGAGGGCGCCCGCTGGGCGGTGGTGGACAACGGGTCCACCGTCGCCGAGGTGCAGCAGCGGATCATCGATGCCGCTGCCAACGCCCGGGTCCCCCTCACCGCCGCGAACATCACGGTGACGGAAGGCACCCTCACCAACGAAGACACCACGGTGACCATCGACTACACGCATCGCCTTCGGTTCATGGGGGTGATCTTCAACGTCCTCACCGGCAGCCCGAACCTCAACTTCAGCGTCGTATCCACCATGCGGCGGGAATTCTAGGGGAGCACAGCATCTCATGAGACGACGACGCACCCTGATCATCCTCCTCCTGGCGATCCTGTCCGGAACCGTGGCAGCGGTGTCGGCCTTCCGCTACCTGGAGGACCGCCCGACCCCCCTCATCGCCAACACCACCAATGTCGAGACCCGGCCGGTGGTGGTGGCGGCCGTCGAGATGCCCCTGGGGCACGTCCTGGGCGAGGAGGATGTGGAGGTGATCGACTGGCCCGCCTCGTCGCTCCCCGCCGGGGTCCACACCTCGGCGTCGGAGGTGGTGGGCCGGAGCCTCATCACCGAGATGAAGACCAACGAGGTGATCCTGGCCGGGAAGCTGGCGGACACGGGGCTCGCCGGTCTCATGACCCAGATCCCCGAGGGGCTGCGGGCCATCACGGTGAGCGTCGACCAGGTCCGAGGCGTGGCGGGCTTCGTCACCCCGGGGAACCGGGTGGACGTGATCCTCATCAAGCAGCCGTCGGGATCCGAGGAGACGGTCAGCAAGATCATCCTGGAGAACATCCAGGTGCTGACCGCCAACCAGCAGTACACCGAGACCGAGGACGGTCAGCCCATCATCTCCCAGGTGGTCACGGTCCTGGTGACCCCGGCCCAGGCCGAGAAGCTTGCGCTGGCCGAGTCCCAGGGTGCCATCCGCATGGCACTCCGCAACCTCCTGGATCAGGACCGGGTCACGACCCTCGGAGAGCGTGAGTCCCGGCTCTTCGACCGGGAGACCGGCACCGGGACGGCGGCTCCGGCTCCCCGGCCCCGGGTCGGGGTCACCAGCCGGCCGCCCACCGAGAACATCATCGAGATGTTCAAGGGGGGTCAGCGGACCCTGATCCGATATCGCTGACCCGGCCCCCCAACGTCCAGACCCCACTCAAGACCCGCCGACAAAGGACCTGATCCATGCCGAAGCGATCCCCATTCCCCGGTGTACGCCCCGGTGCGTACCCCGCACTCGCAGTGGCTCTGGCCCTGACCCTCTTCCTCGCGCCCCGGGCGATCGCCGGCCAGGAGGACATCCGGGTGGGGTCCGAACAGGTGGTGACGCTCCCCGTGGGCGGCTCCGCCCTGCTGACCCGCACCGACAGCATCACCCGGGTCTCCATCGCCAACCCGAACGTCGGTGACTACATCATCTTCCCGCCGAACGAGGTCCTCATCAACGGGGTCACGCCCGGTGCCACCACCATGATCGTGTGGGGCGCCACCGGCGTCCCCCGCTTCTACACGGTGGAGGTGACGGCGGACGTGGCCTCGCTTCAGCGGCAGATCGACGAGCTCTTCCCCGACGCCGGACTCCAGGTCCGGAGCACCGGGTCGTCGGTGGTCCTCACGGGGCAGGTCCGGGATCCCCAGACGGTGCGAAAGGCCACCGAGCTGGCCGAGACGATGGGCATCCCCATCGTCAACAACATCCAGTCGCCGGCTCCGGAGCAGATCCTCCTCCATGTGGAGTTCGCCGAGATCAGCCGGTCCGCGCTGAAGCAGATGGGCACCGACCTCCTCCGGATCCTCAATCCCCAGAACTTCAACGAGTGGGACGGCGACAACACGGACTACGAGCTCACCACCTTCGCCGAAGGGCTGGTCGACGTCATGGTCACCGGCGAGAACTCCCAGCTCCAGGCCGCACTCCGGCTCCTGAGGGCCAACGGAGACTTCAAGAGCCTGGCCCAGCCCAACCTGGTCACCCGCGAGGGGCAGGAGGCGTCGTTCCTGGCCGGGGGTGAGTTTCCCTATCCCACCATCCAGGGAGCCGGCGGCAACAACAACAACGCCGTGACGATCCAGTTCCGGGAATTCGGAATCCGGCTCAACTTCCTGCCCACCATCACCAACAGCGGCAACGTCCGGCTGCAGGTGGAGCCGGAGGTGTCGTCGCTGGACTTCGCCAACGGCGTCACCTTCCAGGGGTTCCAGATCCCGTCGCTCCTCACCCGCCGGGTCCAGACCGACGTGGAGCTGGCCCCGGGCCAGACGCTGGCCATCGGCGGACTCCTGGACAGCACCATCTCCTCCGACCTGAACAAGTTCCCGATCCTGGGGGACATCCCCATCCTGGGGTACTTCTTCCGATCGGAGGAGGTGCGGCAGAACCGGTCCGAGTTGCTCGTGCTGGTGACCCCGTACATCCTTGATCCCGACAACCTACCCGCACCGCCCCTGCCCACCGGGCCGGCGGAGTCCTGGGACTGGGATTCCCACATCGGAGAGTGGCTCGAGGCGGACAGCGCCAGAGTGCGACTCGGAGATCCGCCGGTGAACGACTCGATCATCGGTGGAGGAGGGAACGACCGACGATGACGGACCGACGGAAGAATCGTCTCACGGGAGACGAGCGGGGGGCGACGCTCGCCCTGGTAGCGGTATCCATGGTGCTCCTCCTGGTCCTGGCCGCCCTGGCGGTGGACCTGGCAGCGGCCTACGCGTGGCGTGTCGAGGCACAGAAGATCGCCGACTCGTCGGCCCTGGCCGGGGGCAGCGCCTACCTGGACGTCCCCGACGACGCCGTCCCCACCCCCGCCACCGTGGCGGAGAATCGAGCCTACGAGTACGCCCTGCTCCACACCATCAAGAAGGAGCCTGTGCAGGCCTCCGAGGTCACCGTCCAGATCGTCAACGATGAGCGTCTGGTCCGGGTCGAGGTCCGGCGGGAGAACATGCCGACCTGGTTCGCCCGGGTCATCGGTATCGACGGCGTGACCATCAGCGCCGTCGCCGCCGCCAAGGCCGACGACGCGGGCACCGCCCGGTGTCTGAAGCCCATCGCCGTCCCCGACATGTGGGAGGATGCGGACGACGACACGGACGGGGACAACGTCTGGGAGGAAGGGGAGGATTGGGAGTTCGACGAGGGAGACTCGTACGAGCGCTGGAACGGCCCCGGCACCAACGATCTGTCGGCCACGGGCTACGGGAGCGACTGGCGCTCCGACCTGCCCGGCGACTACGGGCGGGAGATTCAGATCAAGTCCGCCGATCCCCAGAACGAGTTCAACTTCGAGCCGGGGATCTTCTTCCCCTGGCGGATTCCGGACGATCCCAACCAGGCGGAGTGCGACCAGGGCGGCGGCGGGGGCAACACCCCCGGCGGCGCCGCCTACCGGCAGAACCTCTGCGAATGCAACAACAGCCCCGTGAGCCTCTTCACTCCCTACGACCTGGAGCCCGGGAACATGATCGGGCCCACGCAGCAGGGGGTCGGTGAGCTGATCGACGAGGATCCCGACGCGGAATGGTCCGACGCCCTCGGCGGTCCGGCACGGCCCGACGAGAACGGGGAGCTGGTGCCGATCGGCGTCAACAGCCCCAGGGTGATCAAGGTGGCCCTCTTCGATCCTCGACAGATCACCAGCTCCGGCATGCAAAGCATCGAGTTCAACAACTTTGCCCTCATGTTCCTCGAGGAGCAGGGGTCGGGTCAGAACCCGGTCATCGCCCGCTTCATGTACTACGCCGGGGGGACCGGAGACGGGAGCACCGGTCCTGGCGGGGGCTCCCTGGTCCGCTACCTCCGACTGGTCGAATAGGCCCGGGCTTTCATGATCGACTGCGCACTCATCACCGACGACGAGAACCTTCGGCGCCTGGTCAACGGATTGCTCCGGGAGCCCGGCAGCTCGGGCAAGCTGGTCTTCGAGGCCGCCGAATCCGCCGCCCGGTTCCCCCGGGAACAGGTGGCGGACGTGCTCGCCGCGAACCCCAAAGTGGCTTTCATCGACCTGGGGGATTCCCTGACGGGACTGCGGGTCCTGGAGGTCCTGAGCCGGGAGGCTCCCGAGCTCCAGCTGGTGGCCGCGGGGCCGAGCCTACCGGCGGACTCGCTC
>JARRPL010000252.1:0-4837 GCA_037382905.1 Gemmatimonadota bacterium
AAGGCGCCTTCACCGCCCTGAGGTTGCCCCCGGATCCAGGCGGGAGGCGTACCGCTCGTGCTACGGCCGCGCAACGTCACCGGGAGGACCGGAGTCATGGAGGCGTTCGAATACCTGTCGGTCTTGATCTCCATCGTCCTGGGGCTGGGGATCACCCATCTCTTGACGGGATTCGGACGCTGGGTCGAGGCCCGGAGCGAGTACCCTGCCTTCGGACCATCTCTCGCCTGGGCCGGCTTCCTCCTGGTGGTCCACGTCGAGACCTGGTGGACCATGTTCGGCTACACGCAACACCAGGACTGGACCTTCCTGGAGTTCACCATCCTGCTTCTGCAGCCCATGAGCCTCTTCCTCCTCACCGTGATGGTGTTTCCCAGCAGCGATGCGCGCCGGCAGGACCCGAAGGTGAACTTCTTTCACCAACGGCTCTGGTTCTTCGGCCTTCTGGTGGTCCTGCTGGTCGTCAGCATCGCGAAGGACCTCATCCTGGAGGGGAGGCTTCCGGAACCGCTGAACCTCGCCTTTCACGGTGTGTTCTTCGCTGCTGCGATCCTGGGCATGCTCATGAAGGGGGAGCGGGGACATCGCGCGCTGGCCTACACCGTCCTCGTCGTCTTCGTGGTCTACACCGTCCTCCTCTTCTTCGAGCTCTGAAGCCGGAACGGGGCGGGGGGGCACGACGAACCCGGCCGGCAGTTCGCCGCCGGCCGGGCCCCAGGATCGACCAGGTCCCCGATCCGGCTCAGAACATCCAACGCACTCCGGCGGTGATGACGGTCTGCTGGAGGCCGCTCGTGCTGTTGAGGTATTCCGCTCCGTTCAGGTGGGCCTCGCCGCAGCCGTCCAGCTGGGTGTTGAGTGCCTGCACCAGGGAGAGGTCCAGGCCCACGGACCCGAGAGGCACCGTGGTCCCCAGGGTCAGGGCGTTGGTGGCGATGGCCGGGAAGGCGATGAAGACGGTGTTGTCCGGCACCGGATTCTCTCCGTAGAGGAAGCCGCCCCGGAACCCCCAGCCCGATTCCCTGAGGTATTCCAGCCCCACCTTGGCGGTCCAGGTGTCCCGCCACTCCAGGGGGAACGGATACTCGAAGGTGGCGTCGGTGGCGTCCCCGTTCATCATGAGGTTCAGGTTGGGGTTCGTCCCGTTGCTGAGGAGGAACGGCATGGTGCCTTGGGCTTCCGACCAGCGCCGCCACTCCACCTCACCGGCCAGTCGTAGGCTGGAGCTCAGAGGCGCGGAGAGCCCGGCGCCGAGCGTCATGGGAAGAGTGATCCGGGTGGCCGCCGAGTAGGTCGAAGCCACCCCGGCACCCAGATCCAGCCCCGCCTGGCCGAGCTGGGCCATGACGGCAGCCTGGGCCTCCTCCGCCGTCTCACCGTAGGCCTGGGCCCGGGCCATGACCATGGCCCCGAGCATCTGCTCGAACTGGGCGGTCATGTCGATCTCCGCCGTCCCGCCCTTCAGCTCGATGGGCCGCTCAGGGGTCCACGACGCCGCTACGGTGAGCCCGTTCTCGTGCTGGTAGCGGAGCCCGACGTCGGCGGTCCACCCGAAACCGTCGTAGTCCTGGGAGTCTCCGTAGGCGGTCAGCTCCGTGAACTGCTGGAAGAGGGGCCCGTACACGGCAGGGTCGAGCTGGGCGATGCCGCCCATCCCCAGGGGCGCCGAGGGCGGAAGGGTGAAGGGCATGCGGAAGTCCCGGATCTGTGCGTACGTCAGGCTGACGCTGGCCCCGACACTCCATCCCTGCGCGAACCGCCACGCCACGGCCGGTCCGGCCTTCAAGGCGGCGAAGAACGTCTCGTAGCCCACCGGCGTGCCCTCGGCGCCACTCAGCAGCGGGTGCTGCAGCATGAAGTCGGAACCGAAGCCGCCGATGGGCTCCACACCCACGGCCCAGGCCACGTCGTCGCCCAGACGGGCGCCGGTGAAGGCCGCCGAGAAGAGGGGATACACGTGCCGTGCCCCGGTGACCTCCTCGGGGTTGGCGGCGTTGCTGAAGGTGACGGTGGGACTGAAGCTGGTGAGGTTCACCTCGAGGGTCGGTCGGTCGAAGGCCACCAGGGCCGCGGGGTCGCGGAACAGGCTGGTGGGCATCTCGGGCTGGGCGCGGGTCACGCACCCGAGCCCGGAGGCCTGGGCCGAAAGGCACTGAAGGACAAAGCCGTTGGTCTGGGCCCGAGCCGCATCCGCACTCTGGAGAGTGAGGAGCCCGCAGACCAGGGCGCCGGTGAGAGTCCGTGCTCGCATGATGCGTCCCTTTCCACCCCGAAGGATGGGGTCGGTTGTGATTGCTGTCTGGAGCCGCGGGAGGGTCCGGGGAGGATCGGACCGGCTGAAGGAACCGGCGGGCCCCGTCCCCGGGCGGGGCCCGAATGCGAGGCTCAGATGAAGATGATCTGGGCGCCCTCGCTCTTGTCGTAGAAGTCCATGGCCGTGATGACGTCGTCCACCTGGGGCAGGAGCTCGTCCTCGGCGATGTCCATCATCTCCATGGCCATCTGACAGGCGTAGAGCTCGGCCCCGGCGTCGTGCAGCGTCTCCACCATCTCCCGGATCGGCGGCACGTCGATCTCACCGATCTTCTTCTTCATCATCCGGGTGGCGAAGGCCTCCATCCCGGGGAACGGGGTGAGCATGTTGGGCATGTGCATGGCCGGATTGCCCACGATGCCGGCGTGGAGCCGGTCCACCGTCTTCTCCCGGATGATGTCCATCCCCCAGAAGGTGAAGAAGACGACGGCGTCGATGCCCATCATGCGGGCGGCGTTGGCCAGGACGAGGCCCGGGTAGGCCATGTCCAGCGTCCCCTTCGAGCAGATGATGGCGACCTTTCGGCGGGTCGGAGCTTCCGGGGTGGCGAGAGCCGCTCCGGCGGGAGTATCGAGTTGGGTGGTGGTGCTCATGGTGGCTCCTGAGGGCCGCTCGGCGGCCCGTTGACGGTGAGGGTCAGACGCAGCTCTTGGGCTTCTTGAGGCCCGCCAGGCGGGCTGCCAGGACGGCGGGGCCGCCGGGGAAGAGTCGGTACAGCTCCTTCTGCGGGACGCCGGTCTCGGCGACGATGCGACGGATGCCGGGGGCGGCACCGGACGCGGCCCCGTCCTTCCGCACGAAGTCCAGGACGGTCCAGTGGACGTCACCGAGCTCCAGCCCCGCCTGGGCCGCGAATGCTTCGGCCACCTCACGGGTCCAGTCGGCGGGGTCGTGGAGGTTGCCGTCGGGATCGAGGACGAGGCTCCGCTCTCCCACCGTGAGGACCCCGGGTGCAGCCGACGGCGTCCCACAGGCCACCGGGGGGCTCGCCCCAGGCGGGGCGATGGGAGCCGGGCTCGGGCGCCGGGGTGCCGGGGCTGGCATCGCCACGGTCGTAGGTGCCGCCGGAGTGCCGGAGCCCAGGGCCCGGAGGAGGGAGAGGGCGACCTGCATCCCCCGCCGGGTCCGGGGAGCCCGGGCCGAACGCATCAGGCTTCGGACGGTCGGCGCGGGTCCGTGCTGGGCCTCGTCCAGGGCTTCCAGCAGGCGGGGCGCCAGTTCGGTGATCTGGGGCGTGGCCAGCAGGCGGGCCGTCCGAAGAAGCTCCGGCAGGGCCAGGGCCAGGGCGTCCAGCTCCGCCGGATCGACGACCGTCAGGGCCGTCTCGACGGCCTGCAGCGCCCCGGCGCCGTTATGCCAGGCACCGGACCGATCCAGCGCATCGAGGCGGTCCCGGGCCAGGAGCATCGCTCCGTTCACCGCAGGCAGCAGGTCTTCGATCAGCTCCTCCAGCTCCTCACGACGCCGGTCCAGCTTGTTCACGGCGGCGGCGAGGTGGTCGATCTTGGCGTGGAGGGCCGCCAGGTCGTCCGATGGGGGCGTCGGAGCGGGGCTCACCCCACCCGCGCCCGCCGCCAGGGGAGGGCGGGGGGCGGTGGGGGTGGCTTCGGCGGTCCAGCCTTCCGTTCCCGGGCCGTCCTGGCCCCGGGCGAGGGTCTCGGATCTCATGGGTCAGCTCCACTTTCCGGCCGGGGACATGGCGGGCCCGATCGAGCTCAGGTCGGCGCCCTTGAGCAGCAGATTCCAGTAGGCCCAACGGAAGGCCATCTTGCCCCAGTGGTTGGCCTCGGATTCCTCCAACAGGGTGAAGGGCCCGGCGCCTGGAAGGGGAAAGCGCCCCGGCAGGGGCTCGGTGTCGTAGTTGAAGTCGATGAGGATGGCCTTGCCGAAGCCCGTCTCGATGAAGCAGTTGGCGTGGCCGTCGAAGGAGGCGGGAGGCTCCAGGCCCGCCACGGCGGCGGGGAGGTTCTCGGTAAGGACCTCGGCCTGGAAGTGGGCGACGGAGCCGGCCTTGGAGGACGGCAGGTCCGTGGCGTCTCCCAGGACCCAGATGTTCTCCCACTCCACCGACCGGAGGGTGTGCTTGTCGGTGGGGACGAAGTCCGCCTCGTTCCCGAGTCCGGAGCGGGCGACCAGGGCGCTGCCCCGATGCAGGGGGATGGTCACCAGCAGATCGAAGTCCAGGCTCCGGCCGTCGAAGCTCTTCAGGACGCGGTTCCGGCCGTCCACCTTCTCCACGGCGACCTTCGACTCGACCCGGATCCCCTTCTCGTTGAGGACGTGGGCCAGGGCGTCGGAGCAGCGCTGCTTGGTGAAGGCCGAGTCCAGGGAGGTGGCGTAGACGATCTCCACGTCCTCCCGAATCCCCTGCTCGTGAAGGAACCAGTCCGCCAGAAAGGCGAACTCCAGGGGCGCCACCGGGCACTTGACCGGCATGTCCACCATGTTGATCACCAGGCGCCCGCCCTTGAAGCCGGCGAGGCGCTCCCGGAGGCCCGTGGCCCCTTCGACCGTGTAGAAATC
>JARRPL010000253.1:0-6753 GCA_037382905.1 Gemmatimonadota bacterium
CAGCGCCTCCCCGGCGAGGCCGGGGGTGAAGCCCAGCACCCCGGCCCAGCCCCGGGCAGCCCGGACCCACTCGGCCACCGCCTGCTCTCCGACCTCCGGAGACGGGGAGACGCCGTCGGCGCTGGCCCGGGCCCGAAGGGCGGCGGCGCGGGCCGCCCGTTCCAGTGCCTCCATCCCGGCGGCCTCCTCCCCGGCCACGAAGGCGTCCCATCGCGGGGGCGGCAGGGTGGCGGCCCAGTCCCAGAGGGCGCCGGCCTCCACGTGGCCCCCGTCGAACTCGGCAACCACCGCTTGTGCGTCGCCGGGGGCGGGTGTCCCGGCCAGCTCCCCGGTCGGTCGCAGTCCAGGCGGGAGGGGCGCCTGGTCGATGCCGGCGGGAAGGTCGTCGAGCAGGGCCGCCACCTCCGCCGCTACCTGCCGCCGCACCTCCGGGAAGGGCACCGTGTCGCGGGCCTCCAGCCGGAGCACGTGGAATCCGTAGGGGGTCTCCACCACCGGGCTCACCTGTCCCACCTCGAGGGCGTTGGCCGCCGACCAGAATTCGTCCACCCAGCTCCCCAGACGCCCAGGCTCCAGAAGTCCTTGCCGGTCGGCGGCTCCCGGCTCTTCCGACACCTGGGCCGCAACCGCCGGGAAGGACTCGCCGGCGCGGACCCGCTCAAACGCCGCCGCCGCCCGCTCCCGTGCCTCGCCCCGGGTCGCGTCGCTCTCGTATCGCTCCGAGAGGACCACCAGGTCTCCCAGGCCGGATTTGTGCGATAACGCTCCGCCAGCACGGCGTTGTCCACCTCCGCCTCCGCCAGGATCTCCTCGACCCGGAGCGACCGGAGCAGGTCCTCTGCCTCGGCCTTCCGGGCCAGCGGGGTGGCGACCGCCGCCAGCTCGTCCCGGGCGAAGGCCGCACCCAGGGCCGTCACCGACCGGAGGACCTCCTGCCGGCTGGGCGAGATGCCCAGGAGGTCGTCGGCGGTGAAGGCCACGCCGGCCACCTCGAGGGCCGGGGGGGACTCGCTGCACGCCAGGCAGGACGCCAGGAGGAGACCTGCGGCAGCCCGGGTGAGGCGGCAAGAGGGGGGTGGGAGCGGCGAACGGGAGGGAGCGTGTGAGGGGGACGGCATGGCACCGGGTGGAGGGAGGAACGGGACTCCGCCAGACTAGCGAGGGGAGGGCCGATCCTCCACCCGTTCTCCATCCCGGTCGGGTGTTGCGTCGGGGTCGGGGTGCCGGTACGCTCTCCCCCTCCAAGGGTGCGTGACGGAGGGGGCCCCGCTTCAGGAGAGCCGATGAGGAAGCTGACGGCCGGCGAGATCGTGGTCCGGGCCCTCGAGGACGAGGGCATCCGCTACGCCTTCGGCATCCCGGGGACCCACAACATCGAGCTCTACGACGCCCTCGGTGCCGCGGAGGAGGTTCGGCCCTTCCTCGTCACCGACGAGCAGAGTGCCTCCTTCATGGCCGACGGCTACTGGCGGGCCTCCGGGGAGCTGGCCTGCGTGAACGTGGTTCCCGGGGCGGGGCTGACCCACGCCCTGTCGGGGATCGCCGAAGCCTACATGGACACGGTGCCCCTCCTGGTCCTGGGATGCGGCATCCGGAGGGACACCGGTCGGGCCTACCAGCTTCACGACGTGGATCAATTCGCCCTGGTGGAGCCCGTGACCAAGGGGCGCTTCCGGCCCATGAACGGTGTGGAGCTGTACCGGGACCTTCGGGACGCGTGTCTGCTGGCCCGGAGCGGAGCGCCGGGCCCGGTCTTCGTGGAGGTGCCGGCGAACCTCTACCTCTTCCCTCATCCGGTGACGCTGCCGGCCCGGCGCGCCCCGTGGCCCGCGGCCCGGGTGACGCTGGAAACGAAAGGTGCCAGCGGAACGGAGGCGGTCCGGGCCAGCTCGCCGGGGATCGATCCCGATGGAGCGGCGGCGGCGCAGGGGCCGGTGGGGCGGGGGAGCCGGGCGCTCTTGGCGGCGGCGGAGGACGCGGCCCGCATCCTGCGCGCGGCCCGGCGTCCTCTGGTCTACGCGGGTCTGGGGGCCGCCGGCGGCCGGGACGCCCTCCTCCGGATCGTGGAGCAGCTCGAGGCGCCCTTCAGCACCACCTTCCAGGGCGTCCGCGAGGTCGTGGCGGAGTGCGATGCCACCCTGGCGGTGGGGTGCCGCTTCGGAGAGGTGGCCACCGGAAGCTATGGCCTGACTCCGCCGGGTCCGCTGATCCACGTGGACATCGATCCCGCGGTCCTGAACGCGAACCACGCGACCACGCTGGCGGTGAATGCCGACGCCCGGATCTTCCTGGAGGCCCTGCTGGAGGCCCTCCTCCGGGACCTCCCCCGGACGGCGGACGAGGAACTCCGCCGTGGGATCCGCGAGGGCCACCAGGACGTACGGGCCCGCTGGGCCGCCGGAGACGACGGAGGGCGGGTCTCCCCACCCCGGCTCCTGGCGGCGGCCCAACGGATCTTCGGGCCCCGGACCGTCTTCACCACCGACAGCGGGAACGGCACGTTCCTGGCCCTGGAATGCCTCCGGCTGGACGAGCCCGGGCGATTCCTGGCCCCCGTGGACTACTCCTGCATGGGCTACAGCGTCCCGGCGGCCATCGGTGCGAAGCTCGCCCGCCCGGAGGCGCCGGTGGTGGCGTTGACCGGTGATGGCGCCTTCCTCATGACCGGTCTGGAGATGATCACCGCGGCCCAGGAGACCATCGGGGTCGTGGCGATGGTGCTGCGGGACCGGGAGTTGGCCCAGATCGCCCAGTTCCAGGATACGGCCATGAACCGGAAGGTGGCATCGGCGCTGCCGGACTACGATCTCCGGGGACTCGCCCGGGGGATGGGGTGCGAGTTCCTGCATCTGGACTCGGACGCAGAGATCGACGGCGTCCTGGAGAAGGCCCGGGAGATCGCCGGGTACGGCTTTCCGGTGGTGGTGGACGTGGCCATCGACTACTCCCGGAAAACCTGGTTCACCCGAGGCGTGGTCCAATCGAACCTCCTCCGCTTCCCCCTCCGGGACCGTGTCCGGTTCATCGGGCGAGCCCTGGTCCGGCGCGTGACGGGCTGATCCCGCGTCGGAGGGGTGGCCGCCGGCTCTCCTGTCCAAGGCCGTCTCCCGGCGTTATCTCACAGGCCCATCGAGTCCGGGGCGGCGACGGTGCCGTTCCTCTACGATGGCCGCCCCTCCTTCCGATCCGCGCCGGCCCGTGACCTCCATCCTTCAACGCTTTGCGAACGTGCGCCGGGACGAGGTCCCTGCGCTCCTGGCGTCGGTGTTCTTCTTCTTCTGTGTCCTCTCTGCGCTCATGGTGGTGCGGCCTGCACGGGAGGCGCTGGGGATGCGGAGCGGGCTGGACACCGTGCGGTGGCTCTTCGTCGGGACCGCGGTGGTGACGCTGGCCGTGAACCCCGTCTTCGGATGGCTGGTGTCGAAGTTCCGGACCGTCACCTTCATCGCCGCCACCTACCTCTTCTTCGCCGGGAGCCTTCTCGTCTTCTGGTGGCTCATCACCTTCGCCCCGGATCGGGTCGGTGAGGTGTCGGGCCGGGTGTTCTACGTCTTCTTCAGCGTCTTCAACCTCTTCAGCACCATGGTGTTCTGGGCTCTGATGGTGGACCGGTTCTCCCTGGAGCAGTCCAAGCGCCTCTTCGGTGTCGTGGCGGTGGGAGGCACGCTCGGGGCCATGTTCGGTCCGTGGCTCGCCTGGACCTACGTGGAGCAGATCGGCACCTCGAACCTTCTCCTCATCGCCGTCGGGTTCCTGAGCCTCGCCGTCCTGGCGGCGGCCGTGGTGGCCCGGCTCCAGCCCGAGAGCGGGCGGACGGCCGTCCCCGGGGCTCCGAAGGCAAGGCCGGCGCCGGGGGACGAGGAGGTGATCGGCGGGTCGGCGCTGGAGGGATTCACCGATGTCCTTCGCTCCCCCTACCTGCTGGGGATCGCCGCCTTCGTGATGATCATGAGCATCATGGCCACCTTCATCTACTTCACCCGGTTGCAGATGGTGGCGGCCATGACGGAGGTGGTGGACGAGCAGACGGGCTTCTTCGCCCAGATCGACTTCTGGACCCAGTTCGCCACGCTCATGCTCCAGCTCCTGCTCACGGGGCACATCATGCGGCGCCTGGGGGTGGCGGTGGCGATGGCGCTCTTGCCCCTGACCGTCGCCCTGGGCTTCGCGGGGCTGGTCCTCAGCGGGAGCTTCGCGGCGCTCATCCTCCTGGTGGCATCGTACCGCGCGGTCCAGCGCGGCATCACCCGGCCCGCCCGGGAGACGCTCTTCACGGTTCTGGCCCGGCGGGACCGCTACAAGGGCAAAGCGGTCATCGACACCTTCGTCTACCGGACCGGTGACGTGGTGGGAGCCTGGACCGAGGGTCTGTTGGGGAAGCTGGGTGGCGGCATACCCCTCCTGGCGGCGCTGGTGATCCCTACGGCGGTGGGGTGGGCGGGCTTGGCCGTATGGCTGGCCCGGGAACAGGGGCGACGAGCGGAGCGGGAGGCGGAGGTGCCGGGTCAGCCCCGTTCCGTGGTCTAGGGCTCGGGCTGACCCCGATCACAGGCCGGAAGAGGTCCACAGGTGCCCGGACGCCGGCCCGCTACTCGGCGGGCCTCGCATGGCCTACGTTGTGACCTTCCGACGTTCCCCACCCTCCCGGAGGACCCACGTGGACGTACGTGAAGCCATCCGCACCCGCCGCTCCATCAAGCGCTTCACCGCTCGTCCCGTCCCCCGCGACACGGTGGAATCCCTTCTGGAGCTGGCGGTTCTGGCGCCGAACCACCGCATGACCCAGCCCCTGCGTTTCCGAGTGCTCGGGTCCGAGGCCCGCCGGGCGTACGGGGCCGTGCTCGGCGCCCGGAAGGCGAAGCGGGTGGAGGACCCGGAGGCGGCCCGACTCGTGGTGGAGAAGGTGGCCGCCGCCGAAGAGGCGGTCCCGGTCACCATCCTGGTCTCCACGACGCTGGACGAGAACCCGGAGATCCGGGAAGAGGACTACGCCACGGCGATGATGGCGGTGGAGCACCTCTGCCTGGCGGCCTGCGCCGTGGGGCTCGGGACCCACATCCGCACCGGGGCCGTCATGAACGACCCCCGCTCCCGGGAGGCGCTGGGCGTGCCCGAGGGAGAGCGCGTGGTTGCCGCGGTGCAGATGGGGGAGCCCGCCGAGATCCCCGACGCCAAGCCCCGGCGGCCGGCGTCGGAGGTCACCGACTGGCTCCCCTGATCCCCGGGCCGGGAAGCGGATCAGAACACCCCCACACTCAGCCCCAGGATCAGCCCCATCACCGTCACGTTCTGGTGCACCTCGTCGTCGCCCTCCCCGTCGGTCCGGTCGTACCGGAACGCCCGGTACCCGGCGCTCAGGAGGAACCGCCGGCCCAGGCGGAAGGTGGCCGCTCCCTCCCCGTCCCAGAGGTAGGACGAGGCGTCGCCGATCCCGAAGCCCCCGACGGTGCCCCGGGCCGTGAACCCCACCCGGTCGGTGACGGGCCAGTGGGCCAGCGCCCCCAGGACCGGGTCCCACCACGTCTGGGCCGCCTGTTCCTCGACGATCTCCGTCTCCCCGCCGGGCAGGATCGGCTGACGGGTGATGGTGAACTCGGTGTCGTTGTCCCAGTAGCGGGCGCCGGCGGCGAGCCAGAGAGCCAGGCCCCCGCCGTCCGTGTCCCGGGCCCGGGAGTCGTAGACGGGGTAGCCCACCTTCAGGTCCACGATGTGCTGGACGACGCCCATGTCGATGGAGGTCCGGCCGATGGCGGTGGTGGAGGTCTGGTCGGCGTAGGTGTAGTCGCCGCCGAAGATCACCTTGCCGACCCGGGCGGCGATCCGCCCCTGGAAGCCGAGGTTGGTGATGGACGCCAGGTCCGAGAAGGACTGGCGCAGCGCCTGGCCGTCCACGTCGCTGCTCTGGCCGGCGAGCCAGGCGTAGGGGGTGATGGCCACGGACCAACTCTCGTTCCCGAGCCGGAGGGCACTCTCTTCCGCCACCAGGGGGCCCTGGGCCTGGAGAAGCCCGGGAGCCCCGGCGGTGGCAACCACCGTCGCGACGAGCCCCGCCCGGGCCGCGAGGAGGGCGAGGACGTCCGAGGTGGCCCTGGCGATCCTGGATCTGGCGTCAGCGCTCATGGGGCGCATCCTCCGGCTCGCCGTCGGGCGTCAGGTGCCATCCACCCGCTCCGCCACGGGAGGCGTCCAGTCCTCGTAGGCCTCCAGGTCCGGCTCGTACAGGCGCATGACGAGATTCAGGTTCAGGTCTTCCCGGGTGATGGGAAGCCAATTCTCCTCGGGCACGCCCCCGGGCTGTTCGGCGGCGATCCAGATCTCGATCCCGCCGTCATCGTCGAGCTGCATCCCTCCGTTCAGACCCACGCTGTACTTCTTCCGGTCGTTGGGGATGAAGAAGCCGTTCCGTTCGTCGTAGAGGGTCAGGGACCAGAATGCGCCCGCCGGTGGCATGTCGTCCGCGCTCATCCGGACCACGTAGTCGTGCAGCGCGTTCATGGGCTCCCCATCGGCGGTGGGCACGGGGGGATAGACCGCCTCCTCCTGAGGCATGCCGATGGGGCCGAGGATGGAGACGGCCAGGACGGTCTCGGCGTCGGTCTCTCC
This sequence comes from Gemmatimonadota bacterium, assembly GCA_037382905.1. Classification (GTDB taxonomy): domain Bacteria; phylum Gemmatimonadota; class Gemmatimonadetes; order Longimicrobiales; family Gaopeijiaceae; genus Gaopeijia. The sequence goes on from JARRPL010000253.1 coordinate 6,604, forward strand.
CTTGCGCTGGAACATCCTGGGCCGGAGGCGCTCCATCACGGCCGGGTTCTGGCTGGCCGTGAGCCATTCGGTCTGAACCTCGGACGCGACCTCCCTGAGGCGGGGCCCCAAGGCGGCCTGAAGGTCGCTTTCGTCGTAGGCGTCACCCGG
>JARRPL010000254.1:0-4760 GCA_037382905.1 Gemmatimonadota bacterium
CGGGGGCTTGGGGGCACCTCCGTCGATCCGATCGGGATTCGCGTCGAGCGCCCACCTCGGGCGGAGCACGCGCGGGGCCGGCGAGGTCCACGTACCACGGGTCCGACGCTCGCGCCGAGGGACGCCGCCGGGTAGGCTGATCGTCGGCGCTCCAGCGGCTTCGGAGTCGCGTTCCTCTTCGATGGAGATCGGGCGGTGAGCGACGGCGGATGGTTCAAGACGCGGCTGGGCGAGGGGGTGGCGATCGTGCTCTCGATCCTTCTCGCATTCGGGATCGACGCAGCCTGGGACGAGGCCCAGGAGCGCTCCGAGGAGCGTGAGGTGCTGGAGGCGCTGCGGGACGACTTCCGCGCCAACCGGGACGACGTCCGGGTCATCATCGAGCAGCACTTCGAGCAGCGGCAGGACCTGATCCGGCTGGCAGGGATGTCCCGCGCCGAGATCGCCACCCTCACCCCGGACGAGGTCGGCCGGATCGTCCCGGCGCTGGCGAACCCGTGGACCTTCGATCCCCGGATGGGGGCGCTGGACGCCCTGGTGTCCTCCGGGCAGCTCGGGCTGCTCCGCAACCGGGAACTCGCCTGGGACCTGAGCGCCTTCGTGAACGCGGTCCGGGACATCGAAGAGGACGTCGGCTATATGCAGTCCTTCTCCGAGCGGGTCTGGGAGCGGGAGGCCCAGCTCGGTGGGCCCTGGATGCGGCAGGAGGTGGAGGGGACGCAGCGCGCCCGGGTCGAGGGGAGCGCCGATGAGAGCACCTTCGGGGACATGTCCTTCGTGGAGGAACCGACCCCCGCCGACCTGCAGCGGCTCTGGGACGACGAGTTCCTCCGCGGCCTCGTTCGGCAGACCCACATCAACGTCGCCTACTACCTGGAGGAACTCGAGGACATGGAGGCACGCATCGAGGGCATTCTGGCGCGCCTGGACGAAGAGCTCTCGCGGTGAGCGCAGGTTGTGTGTCGCGCGATCAGGCCGGGCTCAGGATCCTGGATGTGCCGGGTCCGGCGAACCCGGCGGGTGGTCACGGCTCGACTCGACGGTCGGCGAGGGAGGGGCAGAGCCGGATGGCATCGCCCCCTTCGTCGGCCGCCGGGGCGACTCCTACGCCAACGCTCGGCCGAGTCGATCATTGGCCTGTTCAAGACCGAGGTCGTTCGCCGATCCCTTCCGTGGCCCTCCGTCGAAGACGTCGCATTCGCCACTCTGGAGCAGCTGTTGTGGCTCAACGACCACCACCTCCTCGGGCCCATCGGAGATATTCCCGACGCGGATTACGCTGAGCACCCCTGCACTGGCCTGGAGCCTCAAGAAGAGAAGAGCCGTCCAGACTCAACTCCCAAAGTCTCCCGTGAACCCGGGGCGATTCAACATCTGGTTTGACGGGGTGGTTGCCCTCGCCCTTGTGATCCCGTCGTACCGCTCAGCCGGCACGGCTGTACGGGCAAGTTCGCAGCGGGTGCCTGACCTAAGGATCGATGCGGGACAGGAACTCGTTGACCTTATCCGCAACGAGCTCGGGCGACTCGAGGATGAAGTTGTGCGACACGCCTCTCAGCTCGGTGACTTCTGCGCTTGGGACCGCTGCGCGAAGCAGGTCGGCTCCCCGGTCACGTCTGACGTCGTCGAACTCGGTTGCCCAACTCGTGGCCACAGCGATGCTATCCGGAGGAAAGCCACGGGCCTCCAGTTCTGAGGCAAGGTAGTCGGCCTGACGGACTTGGATGGCCAGAACGGGTGTCTGGATCCCTTCGTAGACCGCGCCGGACAGGTCCTCCATCTCCAAGAACCTGCCCAGGGCCGGGGTCCCGACCGGGGGGCCGGCCACGAAGCTGCCATCCTCGCGTCGAACGAACGCCTCGGAGAGGAGCGTCCGCAGCACCTCCCGCTCAACGTCGAAGTAGGGGAGCCACGCCTCTACTGCGACATCTATGCTGCTGAACACGGTATCAGGCGCGAACTGGCCGGGCGGACCTCGAACACCGGCTGGCACGTCGAGCTCCGCAACCACACCGTTTGCGAATATCAGCGCATCGACGAGGTCCGGATGGTTCCGCGCCAGGGTCGCCAACTCCTGTGTGGCCCAACCCCACCCGAGAACGACCGCGGGCTCGTTGGAGAAGTACTCGATGGCGTACGCGAGATCGTTGGCGAGCGAGTCGAGGTCGAAGTGTAGACCTGCCTGCTCAGACGCACCGTGCCATCGCCGCGTGATCGCCAGCACGCGATAACGGTTCGTGAATTGCGGAGCGAGCGTCTCAAATACGTGCGCCGTCAGTCCCAAGCTGGGCACCAGAACCATCAGCCTGCCGTCCCCGCCCCAATCTCGATACTGCAAGGAAATGCCTCCAACGTCCACGAAGGCGTCGATCGGATGCTGCGGAAGCCCAGCTTGGTCGATGTCTCCACCGGCACAGGCCGCCATGCCTACCATGAGACTCAGGACTACTGCGCGCATACCTATTCCCAGGTGATAATCGTGCCGAGCAACGTCCCAGGTGAGCGGCGCTGAGGATTCGGCGTCCCGAAGGGCCGAAGCAGCGTTCCTGCCCCGGCGCTCACCGTGCGTCATGCAACGTGCGCGGTACGGCGCACGCCACGTCCTTCGCTTCGCACAAGTCCTCATTACGCGCCGAGCCCGTCTGCGCCCTGCCGCCTCAGTCAGCCAGATAGAAGGAACGATCGTTCTGGGCGTAGACCCCCTTCAACGCGTTCGGACGGGGCTCGAGCACCTCACTCTCAGCGACTTGGAGAAGAGATGCGGCATCCTCCTCCAACGGCCACACGAAGCGGAGCGCGTCTTCGAGACTCTCGGCTATCACGTCGACGGTCGAGTAGTACCCGAGTGCCCCGCCATGCAGGTCCGCAAGCTCCGGTCGCAACCTGCCGTGAAGTAGGATGCGAAGATAGGAGTTGCCCGCCGCGGCTTCTCCATCGAGCTCCCGCAAGACCCACAGCGCGTCTTCGTTCCCACGGCACTCTCGGAGAGCTGCCAGAGCTCCAGCGCGGATCTGGTCGTGGCCAACGTCGGCCGCAAGAAGCGCCCGGGCGAGCAGACCGCCAAGCTCTCCGGCCTCCTCCTGGTTCCCGGCGGAATGCAACTCGGCCAGGCGCAGTCGCGCCTCCTCAGCCGCCCTGTGGGGATCTCCGGCCCCAATCAGGCTGTTGATTCTGGCCTTGGCTACCTCGATCTCAAGACTCGGATCGTCGATGCCCGCGAGTTGGTCCAAGCTTTCTTCGAACCGTCCGTCGCGCGCGGCGAGGATCGCCCTGTTCAGTAGCACGGATTCCTTCCACACGCCTCGGCAATCGAGGGCCTGCCGGTATGCGTCCTCTGCCGCGCTGTAGCGCCCCTGATCCGACTCACAGTTCCCGAGCAGCTGCCAAAGAACCCATACCGTCGGTGCGGCTTCCACCCCTCGCTTCAGAACGTCAATCGCATCCGTCAGGTCACCCCGCCCCAGGTGGGCGAGCGCCCCGATTTCGAAGGCCGCAGAGTGCCGCTGCCCTTCCAGCTCCGCAGACACCTCAAGAGCTTCCGCATATCGTCCCTGATCAAGGAGGCTGAAACCCTTCTCGAGGAGTTGCTCGACGCGCTCCGCACGATGACTCTTCAATTCAAACGTCCCACCCGCTTGAGCGAGATACTCCGCGCCACGTTCTCCAGGCGCATGTTGCCTGACTGGCGATTCCCGCACCACGTGCGGGGAGTCGATCTGCCGGGGTCGGATCTTCGCCCGCCTGTGTACGGACGTGTACACAGAGTCTCCGCAACCGGGTGGCGACCCATGTTCCCCGCCCTCAACGCCAGCGTCACCGCCCCCCACTCCCCACCGCCCGCACATCCTGCCGCAACGCGTCCTCGTCCACCCAGTAGTACTCCCCGAACGGCCGCTGCCGGGGCCACACCTCGTCCAGGGTGTCGGCCTCGTAGACCACGCCGCCCTTCACCACGTAGCGCATGGCGGCCGTGTTCTGGATGTCGTCCAGGGGGTTGGCGTCCAGGACCAGGAGGTCCGCCAGCTTCCCCGGCCGGATCGAGCCCAGGTCCTCCTCGGCCCCCAGGAAGAAGGCGCCGTGCAGGCTCGCCACCCGTAGCGCCTCCAGGGGACCCAGCGCCGCGGCGGCCATCCAGACCTCCCAGTGGGCGTCGGGGCCGTGGTGCTCGCCGTGGGAGCCGATGGCGCCGTAGCCGCCCTCGGCGATGATGTCGGCCAGCCCCTGGGCGATCATGGGGAAGGAATAGTCCGTGTCGGGCCTCAGCATGCGGCGCCGGAGGTGGCCGGCGTTCATCCGCCAGGGCATCCAGCGACGCTGCTTCTCCTGGGTCCAGACGTCGGATTCGGTGAACCAGTAATCGATGTTCGACGGGCCGGGGCCCGCCACCACGAAGGTGGGGCTGTAGACGATCCCCGCATTGCCGAAGAAGCGGGCCACGTCGCTGAAGAGGGGGATGTAGCTCAGGGGGTGCTCCCAGGCGGTCTGGCCGTCGATGATCATCCCCAGGTTGTAGAAGAGGTCGCCGCCCTCGGCGGTGACCATGAGCCCCTCGTCCCGGGCCACGTCCGAGACCCACTGCCGCTGCTCTCGGCGGGGCTGCATATACTGCTTCACCGAGACGGCGCCCCAGGACTCGAGGCGCCGGACGTTCCACGCCGTCTCCTCGTAGCTGGACAGGTCGTTCTGCCGGGCGGCGTCCCCCCGGTACAGGGGGTCCCCGGTGCTGTAGGTGCGGGGCCCGATCATCCGCCCTGCCTCCA
>JARRPL010000255.1:0-11117 GCA_037382905.1 Gemmatimonadota bacterium
CTCATCGACCTCGACCTGGTCCTCGTCCTCGGCGGCCTCCGCTTCCGACACTTGGACCTCGGACTCCGCGGCGACGGTCTCGGGCTCCTCGGCCTCCTCGGGCTCCTCGGCCTCGGGGAGCTCCTCGGCCTCCGCCGCCGGCTCGGACTCCGCCTCCGCCGCCGCCTCGGATTCGGCCTCCGGCTCGACCTCGCCGGCGGCCTCCGTCGGCTGCTCCTCCTCCGGCTGGGCGCGGCGCCGACGGCGACGGCGCCGACGGGTCGGGCGGGACGACTCCTCCACCGCCGCCTCCAGGGCCTCGGCGGCGTCCTCCGTACCTGCACGGCGGGCACGCTCCACCTTCGCCAGGACGAGGGCCACGTGGGCGTCGGACATGGAGTCCTCCGCTTCGGAAACGTGGATCCCCATCCCCCGGAGGAGGTGGAGTAGGACGTCGACGTCGACGCTCAGATCCTGCGCTAGCTCTTCAACCCGCATGCCTTTGGTCTTCCTCTTCAGTCTTCGGGCCACGTGAGGGACCCGTGTCCACCGGAAGCTTCTCCAGGAAGCTCGCGGCGAAGTCCGGTTCCGTCAGGGCCACCGCAGAGACCGGCTGGCCTCCCAGGGCCCGCCCAAGCTCTTCCTGTGTCCAGAACGCAACCGAGGGGACGTCCCGATGCTCGAGAATCCCCGTAATCTTCTTCGTCTGTGTTGGAGAGGCGTCCCGTGCCAGGAGCACCAGATACGCCTCCCCTCTCCGGAGCGCCTCGCGGACGGATCCGGTGCCTCGTGCCACCGCCCCGGCCCGCTGCGCGAGCCCCAGGAACCCAAGGACGTCTATCGGTCAGTCCTCGTCTTCCTCAGGTACTTCGGCGATCCCGTCGGAGTCCGGGGCCTCGGCGTCCTCGTCCGACTCAGCGTCTCCGGCGGCCTTCTCCTCCGGGGGATCCACATCCTCCTGGTCATCGGCGTCCGCCGCGACCCCTTCCCCGGCATCGCCCTCCGCATCGACGGCGTCGGCGTCTCCCTCGACCACGGTGAGCTGGTCGATGATGGCGAGGAGCCGGTCGGCCTCGGTCTCATCGAGACCCTCGATCCGGAGGAAATCCTTCTTCTCGAGGTCGATGATATCGAGAAAGGTATTGTATCCCGCGGCATTCAGGGCCGCCAGAGTCGCCGGCGGGATGTCCAGCTCCGACAGGGCGAAGTCGGACGTCTCGTACTGATCCTCTCCTCCGGCGAACAGAGGGAACTCCGGTCCACGCTCGAGCCACTCCCGGGAGCCATACAGGTCGATCTGCCACCCGATCAGCTGGGAGGCGAGTCGCACGTTCTGCCCGTTCCGACCGATGGCGAGGGAGAGCTGATCCTCATCAACCACCGCGGTGATGACCTGTCGGTCCGGGTCGGACATCACCTTCGACACCCGCGCCGGTGCCAGTGCACGACGGGCGAACACCTCCGGCTCGGGATGCCACGGCACGATGTCGATCCGCTCTCCTCCCAGCTCCGACACCACGGCCTGGACCCGGGATCCTTTGAGGCCCACGCACGCGCCCACCGGATCGATGGACTCGTCGTGGCTGTAGACGGCGATCTTCGTCCGCCCTCCCACCTCCCGGGCGATCTCGCGGATCTCCACGATCCCCTGCCCGATCTCCGGGACCTCCAGATGGAAGAGCGCCGACACGAAGAGGGGATCGGCGCGAGAGAGGATCAGGCGGGGCCCGCGAGGCGTCTCGTCGACCTTCTTCAGGACCGCTCGGATCGGATCACCCTGACGGAACCGTTCCCGGGGATTCTGGTCCTTCCAGGGGATGATCGCGTCAGCGTCTCTGGACCGGTTCAGGAGCACCACCATCTTGCCCCGTTCCACCTGCTGCACCTCGCCGGAAAGAAGGTCCCCGACCTTGTCGTTGAACTCGTCCCGGATCCGGTCCCGCTCCTCCTCGCGGACGCGCTGGACGATCCGCTGCTTCATGGCCATCACGGCGTTCCGCCCGAACTGGGAGAAGTCCACCGCGATCTCCATGATGTCACCGACCTCGTAGGTGTCGTCGTCCCAGCGGGCATCCTCCAGGGAGATCTCCGTGGACTCGTCCTCCACCTCTTCGACCACGCGCTTCAGGACCACGATGTCGAAATCGCCGGTCACATCATCGATGTCGATCTCCGCATCGACGTTCGGGCCGTAGAGACGTACGAGGGCCGCAAGGATCCCGTCCTTCATGAGGTCAGTGACCTCATCCGGTGTCAGGTCCTTCGTCGCCCCGATGTCCCGCAGCGCAGCTACGATCTGCCCGGCGTTCGCCATGTTCGTCCTCGCCTGTCCCGTGCTCAGTCCCAGCTGTAGACGATGTGGGCCCCGGCGATCTCCCGCCGCGGCACCTCCACCTCGTCCCCGTTGTTCAGTCGGAGGCGAACCAACACCTCCCCATCCCGCTCCGTGAGTCCCAGAAGCGTCCCCTCGAGGCGGCTCGCGCGTTCCGCGAGGAGCTCACCCTTCCTGCCCTTCACCGCCACCTGCTCGCCGGCGAACCGGTCGAAATCCCTGTCCCGCACCAGAGGACGATCCACGCCCGGGGAGGAAACCTCCAGGACGTAACGCTCCGGCATGGCCGGGTGCTCGTCCAACCAGGGCTCCAACCCCCGGCTCACCACCGCGCAGTCATCCACGGTGACGCCGGTCTCGCCCGGAACGGAATCGGGCCGGTCCACACGCAGCCGCACGATGGGGCGACGCGCGCTTCCGGCCCATTCCACATCCACGAACTCGAACCCGAGTTCCCCGACGCGGGCCTCCAGCTCCCGGGTGATCTCCGGGACCTCTCTGCCCATTCGCCTCACTCCCTGACCTGACCGACGGCGAATAAAAAAGCGGGGGCTTCCCGCTCCCCCACTTCGAAGAACCGCCTTCGAGGCGGCACATCCGAGGCACGTAACATAGGACCGGCCCCCCTTCGGTTCAAGGCGGCAGCGCTGAGGAGGTCATTCCTCCTTCCTGGCGCCCTCCTCCCCGGCCCTGCCGATCCCGAGGTGCCGTTCCATCCGGCGCACACGAGCCTCCAACGCTTCGAACTCGGCGGCGGATACGAAGTCGAAGCGCTCCCGTGCGTCGGTGGCAGTCGAACGGGCCCGCTCCACGGCGCTCTTCATGGCCTCCCTCGCCCGGTCGGCGCTCAGGTCGCCACGCTCCCGGGCCTCGGCGATGGTCTCCTCGAGCGCCTCCTTGAACGCGGAGAGGACGCCGAGACCCCGGTTGAAGCCGTCGGACATGCGGTCCCGGGCCGTCCGGTCCTGTCCCTCCCGGTCCTTCTCGTGACCCTTGTCGCTCTCCTTCTCCTCCTGCATCTCATGGCGTTCTTTCCCCCGCCGGCTCGATGGCGGCGGTCCTCGCGGTCCGTTCCTTCTGTCGTTCCTGTCGATCGCGGCCCCGAGACCCCGGAGCCGGGTGTCGATGTCCTGATAGCCTCTCTCGATCTGCCGCACGTTGTGGATCTCACTGGTCCCTTCGGCCCCCAGGGCGGCGATGAGGAGGGCCATGCCGGCCCGGATATCGGGACTCTCCACGGTGCCTCCCCGAAGCTTGGCCGGTCCCACGACCACGGCCCGGTGAGGATCACACAGGATGATCCGGGCCCCCATCCCCACCAGCTTGTCGGTGAAGAACATCCGGGACTCGAACATCTTCTCGTGGATCAGGATCGTCCCGTGGCACCGGGTCGCCGCTACCAGCGCGATGGAGGTGAGGTCCGCAGGGAACTGGGGCCACGGCCCATCGTCGATCTTCGGCACCGCCCCGAAGGCATCGTGCTGGATGACGTGGTCGCCGGAGCCGTGCACCCGCAGGTCCGGACCCTCGACGGAGCACTCCACGCCCAGGCGCCGGAAGCCCAGGAGCGTGGAATCCAGATGTTCCAGCGGGGCGTCCTCGATCACCAGGTCGCTCCCGGTGACGGCGGCCAGCCCGATGAAGGAGCCCGTCTCGATGTGGTCGGACTGGATCCGGTAGCGGGCCCCGGACAAGCGATCCGTCCCGTGGACCGTGAGCCGGGCCGTCCCCACGCCTTCGAAGCGGGCTCCCATGCCCTCGAGGAGGTGGCAGAGGTCCTGCACGTGGGGCTCGGCTGCCGCGTTCCGCAGCACCGTGGTGCCCCGAGCCAGGGCAGCGGCCATCACGGCGTTCTCGGTCCCGGTGACGGAGGGTTCGTCCAGGAAGACATCGGCCCCCTTCAACTCCGAGGCCTGAATGCGGAAGTCCCGGTCGAGGCTGACGTGGGCCCCCAGCGCCCGGAACGCCAGGGATTCGAGGATCTCGAGAAGGGTCAGCACGTCCCGGATTCGGGGGACGTTCTCCAGCGTCACGGGTTCCTGTGTAAGGAGGGCCGCCGCGAGGCACGGGAGCGCTGCATTCTTGTTTCCGGCGGGCCGGATGCGGCCCGAGAGGGTCTTCCCCCCCTCGACGATGAAGGTCGACATTGACTCGGCCGTGGCGGGTTTGCGGGCGGGGGAAGGGCACGATCCGGCATTCGAAATCCCGGGCGGACGGAACATACCCGGCGCCTTCCAAGGGGGGCAACCGGGAATCGGCAGACCCGGACATCCCGACGAATCACGGGACCGGGTGCCGGGCCCCGCACTCCTTTACCGGAGCAGGAAGCGTGCCCACGCTCCCCGCCTTGACCCCGGGGTCCCGAGGCGTCTACGATCGGCCGGATTCCACGCCTCGATCTCCGCCATGCGACTCAGAGACTATCTCCGGCCCGACCTCGTCCTCTCGGATCTCCACGCGGGGGACATGCCCTCTACGCTGCGGCAGATCGCCCATCAGCTCGCCGAGTCGGGCGTGGTCTCGTCCGAGGAGGAGGCGAGGGAACGCCTGCAGGCCCGCGAGGAGATCCACACCACCGTCATGGGCCACGGGCTGGCCATTCCCCACAGCACCCTCCCCGGGCTCGACCAGCCGGTGATCCTGCTGGCCATGGCCCCGGATCCCATTCCCTTCGGCCCTCCCGAAAGCGAGCCGGTCCGGATCTTCTTCACCATTCTGTCCCCTCCGGACCGCCAGGGGGAGCACATCAAGCTCCTGGCTCGGATCTGTCGCCTGACCCGGCACGAGGGGTTCGTGGACGAGCTGCTCTCCGTCTCGTCGCCGGAGGAAGCCCTGTCGTTGATCCGTCGTATCGACGAAGAGCACGTCTGAGGTCTCGGTGCAACTCGTCGTCGTCGTGGTGAACGATCCGGACAAGCTGGATGAGATCCTCTCGGGCTACCTGGAGCTTGGATTGACGGGGGCGACCGTCATCGGAAGCGAGGGAATGGGCCGGGTCCTGTCCCATGACATCCCCATCTTCGCCGGTCTCCAGGCGCTGGTGGCGGGTTCCCGCCCCCAGAACCGGACGATCTTCTCCGTGGTCTCGGACGACAAGGTGGAGCCGATGTTCGCCCTCCTGCAGGACGTCTGCGGCAATCTCGCGTCGCCGGCCACGGGTATCGCCTTTTCCATGCCTGTGAACAAGGTGGTGGGGCTGGCTCCGGAGCTGGGCGGCGAGGAGTAGTGGACCCCCTCTTCGCCACACTGATCCTCATCCTCCTGGCGCTCCTCGGGGCCCGGTTCTCCTTCGGATCCCGTCGCGTGCCGTCGGGCGCCCGCTTGATCCTGAAGACGGGAACCCACTTCCTCTTCTTCGGCTTCCTTCTGGGACCGGCGGCCATGGGGCTGGTCTCCGACGAGGCGATTCGCGGTCTGTCCCCCCTGGTCGGTCTCGCCCTGGGATGGATCGGACTCCTGTTCGGGCTCCAGTTCGAACGATCGACGCTGAAGCAGTTCCCCCGGGTCTTCCTCTTGGTGGCGGCGGGTCAGGCGGCTCTGACGTTCGTGCTGTGCCTTGCTGCGGGGCTGGTGACGGCTCGGATCCTCGGGGCGGATCACCCCGCGGTCCCCTTGATGGTCCTGGGCGCCGCCGCCACGGCTTGCGTCTCCACCCCGGCGGGCGTCGCGGTGGTCTCCGCCAACTTCCTGGCCAAGGGACAGGTCCGTCAGCTGCTCCTCTTCGTGGCCTCTCTGGACGGCGTAGTGGGCATCACCGCACTCCACACTGCGTACGCGGCATTCCACGGCACGTCGGTGCTCGTCACCGAATACGAGGTGGGGTGGTAGAATCTGCACCCGGACTGGCACCGGGTCTTTCGGGTGATGGAGCGCTGGGAGAAGCCCATCTACGTGATCCTGCTTCTCCTGGCGGGAGCGACACTCCGATTTCCCACCTGGTCGATCCTCCCCCTGGCCGTGGCGTACGCGCTGATCCGGGGAGCCTCCAAGGTGTTGGCCAGCGGAGTGATGGTCTCGGTCCTCCCCCTGCCGGCGGGAGTTCCCCGCTCCCTGGGGATGGGCCTCATCTCCCAGGGTGGGATCAGCATCGCCATGACGCTGAGTCTTTCCCTCACCCTCACGGCGGACTCACCCGTCATCGGCGGGTTCGTGGCCCGGGATATCCTCTTCGCCTCGGTGGTGCTGGGTATCGTGATTTCCGAGGCGCTGGGCCCGCTTCTGGCCGCGAGTCTGCTACGCCGGGTAGGAGAGATCGCGCCGGCGGTGGAGGAGGCCCTGGAGGAGGGGGATGAGGCCAAGGCGGTGGCCCGGGCCCGTCAGCGCCCGGAGCCGGGGTCGAAGGAGGCTCTTCCCCAATCCGTTTCCGCCGTGCTGGTGCCCCGGGACGGCCTGTCCATCGCCGTGGACATCGCCATCATCGCCCTGGCCCTCTCCGGGGTGGTCCTGGCGGTGTTCGCCATGATCCAGCTCCGTCGCCTGGGCTCCATCCTCGAGGCGCTGCGGAGGGAGGCGGGCCAGCGGGCCGAGCCCATCCTCGATCGTGGCCGCACCATCGCGGCGAATGTGGAGTACATCTCCGCCACCGTGCGATCCGACGTGGAGCGCGTGAACGACTCCGTCCGATCCCTGTCGGATCGACTGCAACAGGCTTCGGACCGGATGGAGGAGCGGATCGAGGAGTTCAACGCCCTCATGGAGGTGGTTCAGGACGAAGCCGAATCCGTGTTTCTGGGAACCGCATCCACGGTCCGGGGGCTGCAGGCCGGTGCGCACCACCTCCGGAATCCGGACCACCCCGACGATTCACATGCCGACTCCGAGGGCGAGGACCGGGAGCCCGCTACGGATCGGAGGGGCTGACGGCGTTCGGTGATGAGGTCCATCCTTCTTCTCGCGGCGGTCTGGCTTCTCATTCCCGAGCCCCTCTGGGCCTGGGGCCCCGGTACCCACATCGCCCTGGGGGAGCTGGTCCTGGGATCCCTGTACCTCCTGCCGCCCGGCGTTCGCGCCCTGCTGGAGCGCTACCCGATCCACTTCCTCTACGGATCCGTGGCCGCGGACATCTCCTTTGCCAAGAAGTATGTCCCGGAGGGTCGCCACTGCCACCACTGGCACGTGGGGGAGGAGATCCTGGAGATGGCCGGCACGGAGCCGCTGGAAGCCATGGGCCTGGGGTATCTCGCCCACCTGGCGGCGGATACGGTCGCCCACAATCTCTACGTCCCGCGACAGCTCCTCCTGACCGCCACCACCGCGTCCGTCGGCCATACGTACTGGGAGCACCGGATGGATGTGCACGTGGGCGAGGATTACCTCACCAAGGCCCGGCACATCGTCTTCGAGAACGATCACTCCGAGGCGGACGCCCTGTTCGACGAGGTCTTGAGCAGCACGATCTTCAGCTTCCGGACGAATCGGCAGCTCTTCCGGGGGCTCATTCAGGTCCAGGGTGACGACCGCTGGCTTCAGCTCTTCGACCGGATCCTGAAGAAGTCCCGGTACGACGTGCCGGACGAGATGGTGCAGCGGTATCTGGCGCTCTCGTACGACAGCATCGTCGACTACCTCCGGAATCGGCACACGTCCACTCCCGCCGGCCTGGATCCCATCGGGGACCTGAATCTCCGGCTGGCCAAGAAGGTGCGACGGGTGGCGCTCGCCGACGGAGCATCGGGAGACCCCGGGATTCTCCACGACATGGCGGACGAGTTCTTTCCCTTCCCGGACGCCCCGCTCGTCTTCTGGCCGAAGATGAAATCGGAGGAGTTGATGACGGATCCCGGTCCCGCGGAGGAGGCCTCGCCGGACGACGCGGGGCACGCGCCGCCCCTCCCCGTCCACGGACCCGACGACTGACCGACCGCTCGGCGCCGACGGATCCGACGCACCGCCGTTGCGACCTCAGAGATTCCAGTCCTTCTCCAGCCTGGCGTAACGGACCAGCAGCTTCTTCCGCCCCACGTCGTCGAAGTCCACCGTCACCTTGGTGTCCTTCCCGAAACCCGTCACCTCCACCACGGTGCCGGATCCGAAGGTGGCGTGGACCACCCGTTCCCCCTTCACCAGCCGGGGTGCGTCCTGATTGTAGCTCGGCTCTTCCTCGATGACCTCGTACCGCCCATCGCCCTGGAATCCCGAGTCCCGCCGACTCCTCGAGCGGTGGGGCGTGGAGCCGGCGGAGCTGCTGAGAACCGGTGTCCGGCGCTCCTCCAGAAGCTCGTCCGGGATGGCTTCCACGAAGTGCGACAGGCGGCCATACATGAAGTCGCCGGCGCGACGGCGTTGGCGGGCGTGGGTGAGGTACAGCTTGTTCTCGGCGCGCGTGATGCCCACGTAGAAGAGCCGACGCTCCTCCTCCATCTCCGACGGATCGTCGTAGGCCCTGCTGAGGGGGAACAGGCCATCCTCGAGACCCGCGATGAAGACCACCGGGAACTCCAGACCCTTGGCGTTGTGCAGCGTCATGAGGGTGACGGTGTCGGCCTCCGGGTCGTGGCGGTCCACATCCGCCACCAGCGCCACCTGCTGAAGAAAGAGGTCCAGCTCCGAGAAGGCATCCACTTCCTGGGGCTCCAGACCGTCGATGAGCTCCGCATCGAAGTCCAACGCCCCGGCGATGAGCTCCTTCACGTTGTCGACCCGATCCTCCCCTTCCGGCCCCTCGTCCCGGAGATTCATGAAGAGATCCAGCTCGTCCACCAGCTCCTCGAGGAGGTCGCCGACGCGGATCTGCGCCGCCCGGGCCGAGAACTTCCGGATGAGCTCGGCAAACCTCTCCAGCCCCCGGGCCCCGCCCTTGGGGACGCTCTCGAGCGTCGACGCCACCGACGCCGCCTCCAGGAGGGGGACCCCGCCCCCCCGCACCGCCTTCATGAACCGCTCTACCGAGGTGGCGCCGATTCCCCGCCGCGGATAGTTCACGATGCGGAGGAAGGCGTCCTCGTCCCGAGGATTCGAGATCAGGCGCAGGTAGCCCAGGACGTCCTGGATCTCCCGCCGTTCGTAGAACCGGACTCCCCCCACGATCTGGTAGGGGACGGCCTTCCGGCGGAACGCCTCCTCCAGGGCCCTGGACTGGGCATTGGTGCGGTACAGGATGGCGAAATCCCGGTAGTTGTGGAGGTCCGGCCCCCCTTCGTAGCGGGCCTGGATCTCGTCCACGATCCAGCGGGCTTCGTCCGTCTCGTCGAAGCACTCGACCCGGGTCACGGGCTCCCCGCCCGCCCGGTCCGTCCGTAGGGTCTTTCCTTTTCGCTGGGTATTCTGGGCGATCACCGCGTTGGCGGCATCCAGGATCACCGAGGTCGATCGGTAGTTCTGCTCCAGCCGGACCACCCGGGCCCCGGGGAAGGTCGCCTCGAAGTCCAGGATGTTCCGGATGTCGGCTCCCCGCCACCCGTAGATCGACTGGTCGTCGTCCCCGACGACCATGAGGTTGCCGTGATCCCGAGCCAGCAGCTCGTGAAACCGGAACTGGGCCTGGTTGGTGTCCTGGTACTCGTCCACCAGGAGGAAGGCGAAACGGTTCCGATACTGGTCCAGCACGCCGGGGTGGTTTTCGAAGAGGCGCACCGGCTTCACCAGGAGATCATCGAAGTCGAAGGCGTTCTGGTCCCGAAGCGCCTCCTGATAGGCCGGATAGACGCGGGCCACCTGCCGGGTGAACAGATCGAATCCTCCCTCGTGCTCCCGGGCGAAGGCATCGGGGTCCAACAGCTGATTCTTGGCTCCACTCATCTGGGACCGGATCGCCTTCGAGCTCCACTTCTTCGTGTCGATCTGAAGCAACTCCTGGGTCCGCTTCACCTGCCGAAGACTCTGTTCCGCGTCGAAGATGGTGAAGGCGTTGGTCCATCCCATCAGATGCGCGTGTCTGCGGAGGAGTCGTGCCCCCAGGGCGTGGAAGGTGCCCACCCACATCCCCCGGGGGTCGCGCCCCAGGATGGCCCCGATCCGGTCCCTCATCTCCCCCGCCGCCTTGTTCGTGAAGGTGACCGCCAGGATCCGGTCCGGAGGAACGCCATGCTCCTGGATGAGGTGAGCGACCCGGGCCGTAAGGACCCGGGTCTTCCCGGATCCGGCTCCTGCCAGAACCAGGGCCGGACCCTCCAGGTGCTCCACCGCCGCCCGCTGTTCAGAGTTCAGGTTATCCAATGATGCCTAGATCGTTGTTGATATTTGATTTACCTGCTCCATCCCGAGAGACGCCGGTCAGGCCGCAGCAGGGAGGTAGATGAGGAAGGTCGCCCCGGAGCCGACTCCATCCAAGAGCTCGATCCGCCCTTTGTGGACGCCCTCGACGATCCGCTTCGACAGGGCCAGTCCCACGCCCCACCCACCGGACTTTGTGGTGACGCCGGCGTCGAAGATCCGGTCCCGGATCTCCGGATCAACGCCCGGTCCCGAGTCCGAGATCCGGAGCGTGACCCACTGGTTCAGCCGGCCCGCCTTGATCTCGATCCTCCCGCCGGTCCCGGCCAACGCGTCCAGGGCATTCTTCACCACGTTCTCGAGGGCCCAGGCCAGAAGGACCTCGTTCCCCATCACCGGTGGCGTCTCTGCCGGCACATCCACCCGGAGCTGTACCCCCTCGCCGAAACGGGGGAGCCTGGCCTGGAGGTACCGCTCCAGATCTCCCACGACGACGCGGACCGACAGCTCCTGCAGTTCCGGCTCCCGGCCGATGAGCTCGAAGCGGTGGGATACCCGCTCCAGCCGATGCAGGTCGTCCTGCAGCGCCTCGGCGATCTCTCCCTCCCTCAGTCCGCCCGGCCGTTCGTCGGAAGGGAGTCGGATGACCTCGAGC
>JARRPL010000256.1:0-4672 GCA_037382905.1 Gemmatimonadota bacterium
TGGGCGGGGCGCACGCGCCGGGACGCACGCCGAGTCAGGGGGGTTCGTGGCGGGACACGTACGCGCCCCACCGGAGCGCATGCGCCCCGGCGAGCCTCCGGTGGGGCGCGTACGTGTCCCGACACGACCCCCCCTGACTCGGCGTGCGTCCCGGTGCGTGCGCCCCACCCATCAGCTTTTCCCGCGACCCTTCTGCGCGCCGAGGCCGAGCTCACCCAGCAGCGCGCTGAGACCGGGCTGGCCGGCCACCAGCTTGGCCAGCTCCTGGACGTCCTCTTCCATGGCGGCCAGCGCCTCGGCTTGCAGCTTGGTGGCCTGCTGCGCCCGCTCGAGCCGTTCCTTGGCGGCCGCCCTCAGCTCGGGAAGCCGCGCCTTCAACTCCGGGTTCTCGCGGGCCGCCCGCTTCAGCTCCGCCGAGTCGAGCCGACTCAGGGCACCCTCCGCCTCCTCCTCGGCCCGCTTCGCCTGCTTTGGCAGCTCCACCGCAATGTCCCCCATGCGCGCCCTCGAGCGCGACACCAGGTCCTGTGCGATCGATTGATCCGTGGCGCGCCGCCGAGGAAGTACGACGTCCAGCCCCTCGGGAACCATCACGATCTCGTCTCTCGACGCCTTCTTCACGCGCCCGGCCAGCGAAGGATTCGCCTTCTTCAATGCAGCGGCCGTTCGCCGGACGGCCGCCTTCGACTTCGCCTTCGAGAGGCGCTCGGCCAGACCGTTCACGTCTTCTCCGGCTTTCAAGGTCACGAATCTCATCGGTCCTCTCCTGGTTCTCCTGCCTCGCGCTGCTCGGGCGTCCATGCGGTCGGTCGCGCCGCGGGCACCGCGTCGCGCGGTCTAGACGATGACATTGAGCGGCCTCCATGGTGAGCTCGGAGGGAGGTCGGCGCCGTTCACGTGGATGTCACCCGTGGCGATGTTGCCGAGCACCGTGACCGGACCGTTGTCCACGTCGATGTCCATCGATGCCCGCGGGCGCTCCACGGTGGGTCGCTCCAGGTAGTTGGAGCTCACGATGGCGGCCGCAGACTCGATGTCGACGATCAGGGGCGTCCTTCCCGCTGGCGGATGCTGCAGGCAGCGGTTGTCGGTGAAAGTGCAGGTTCCCGCGGACAGGACGTGGACGACGGGCACCAGCCCGAAGCCCTGGAACGAATTGCCCCGTACCGAAACGAGGTGCTGGCCTCGCGGGAGCAGGACGACCTCGTCGGCCACGACCATTACGAAGCCGCGGTTCGCTGCATCGATGACGGCGTTGTTCTCGAGGTAGGTGCCGACGCGGTGATAGGACCTGGCCCGCTCCTCGGCGGGGGCGGACGTGTCGTAGATGACGGCGTCTTCTCCGAACGTCGACCACACCGACCCCAGCGCCTCGATCTGTTTCGCGATCGGGATCGTTACCATCAGCCCGTACCACAGCGAGTTGTCGGGCGTGAAGCCTCCGGACGTGCGACGCACCATGTTGTCGACGACCTCGACACTCCCGAACGGACCCAGCACGCCGATGCCTGCGCCCGCACCCACGAACTGGGTCGGCGGGCCCACGCCCTGGATGTCATTGCCCGCGATCCGGACCGAACCCACCATCGCGGCCTCGATCCCGGACCGGCGATCGTTCTGGACGGCGTAGAGTCCGAAGTCGCGAATGGTGTTGCCCGAGATCTCGCCCTGGGCCACCTGGAGTACGCGGATCGCGCAGACGGCCACGCCGTCCTCGTTCACGGTGGAGGCGCCCAGGATCTGGTTGTTCTCGATGTTGAGCACCTGTGCGCCGGCGTTGGGCTCCATGGCGATGCCGTTGCGGCCCGTCCCCTGGATGAAGTTCCGCTCGATCGTCGCCGCACCCAGTGTCGTGCGGATGTTGATGCCGTCGCCGCCGAGGCCGAAGATCCGGTTGCCGACGATGGAGCAGCGCAGAATCGGGGTCTCGAAGGTGCCCTGGGTGATGGCGATCCCCATGGGCGGCCCGTCGACACCGGAATCGCGCTCGACCGCGGAGATGTCGTTGTCCTCGACCCGCACGTTGTCTTCGGCCACGATCACGCCATGGCCGCGCGTGACGATCTCGTTTCCCTTCACGTCGGTGCGCGACACGGGCAGGGTGTAGCCGGTAAGCCGGACCGCCTCGTCTTCGCCGCCGAACATGGTGTTCCGCGAGATCCGGGTGTCGCCCAGGTGGAACGTCGTCCCCCCGCGGCTGTCCAGGCTCACGCAGCGCTCCGTGCCCCAGATGAAGTTGTCCTCGATGTAGAGGCCGAGCGTGCCGGTGTATTGCGTCTTTCCACCTTCGGCCGCGGGCGGGGTGATGCCGCCCGATGCCGGCCCCAGCGTGTCGATCCCTCGGGCGCCGAACAGCACGTTGTCTCGGACCCTCACTTCCACGAGCACGCCCGCCAATCCGACGCACATGAGCGCCTCGTCCCGCCCGGACCCGAGATGTATGAAGGTGCAGTGCTCCACGTTGACGAGCATGGAGTTGCGAACGGTGAGCGACGGCCGCCCCACGTTCTCGAGGGCGTACGAGGTGACGGCGAGCTGCGAGATGTCGACGTCGACCGAGCCCTCGACCTGGATGACGCCGCCCTCCGGACCCCCATAGAGCAAGGCCGTCGTCAGTCCGTGCCCCTGGAGATGCACGGAGAAGGCGCTCGAGATCATGATGGGATCCTGGACCAGGTACAGCCCCGGCCCCAGGCAGACCTTGCCCCCGGTCGCCTTCACGGCGTTGATCGCCATCTGGATCGTGCGGCTCCCCGAGTTGTGCTCTTCGGCGGAAACGCACACGGTGCAGTCGCACCCGGCACCGCCGAACTCGGGCGGCCAGAACGTCCTGCAGTCCTCCGGCGGTTGGCCGGGAAGCGTGACGACCGCCAGACGGCAGTAGTGGTGATGGATCCCGCGCGGCGGCGCGTCGTTCAGCTCCTGGATGGAGGCGTCCACCGTGCGGGCCTCGAAGACCCAGTAGTCGCCGACGTGGAAATCGCCACCCGAGGGGTCCAAGCTGAAGGTGACCTCCACGCCGTCCTCGAGCACGTAGGTGGCAGGCCCGGTGATCGGGATCACGCCGCTGTTCGTGTCGACATCCGCCACGACGGTCCCGGCCGCGTTGAGCACCTGGCCCTTCTGGTCCCATTTGCGGACCCGAAGGTTTCGGGCACGCGGGTTGGCGAGGTCGAAGGACCCGCCCAGAAGGCTCTGGTGCAGCGTGAGGGTCTCGGTCACGTCGTCGACCGCCGTCACGCGCCGCATTACGCCCGGTTGCTGAGTCAACTCGAGGTCGTCGTCGATGATCTCGACCCAATCGTTGGCGCTGAACCGGAGCACGTCGTCCCGGGCGGTCCGCGTCACTCGAAGCTCGGTCCCTGCGGCGTTCACGCCTCGCACCGCCGCAGCCACGGACGCGTTGTCGTGGGACCACTTGAACGTGGCGGTCCCGATCGCCCCGCCGTCATGAACCTCCACGCGGTAGAGCCGGTTCTCCGTGCCACGGAACCCGCCGGTGGGGCTCACCACACAGGGATCGTCATCGGCCAGGACGCCCACGGGCTGGGTGCTCAGGCGGCCGCCGGACGGGGCGGTCTGCGTGTCCCAACCGGGGATACTGGCCGGATCGGTGTCGCACGAGACGCCCTGCGTGTTGGCCAGGTCGAGCAGGCGGACCTGCCAGACGGTCTGCAGCCTCGTAGCCGTGTCCACGCCCACGGCCTTCTCGAGGATCTCCGCGTCCTCGAGGTGCGTGACCTCGCGCTGCCAGACGTCCAGGTAGGCCAGGTACGTACCGTCGGGTGGAGTCGTGGCCCCGGGCAGATGGGGCTGCTGGTCGAAGGGCACGAAGCCGGTCCCCCGCAACTCCTCGAGGCGATCGTCCCATTCCTGGGGATCCGCGCCGTGATTCTCGGCCAGGATCCCATGGACGTACATGCGTCCCGGACCGATGGAGAGGGTCCCGCCCGTGGTCGAGATCTCGAAGCCGTGGATGGTTTCCCGGGGTACGACGCAGGGGCCTAGCGTGTCGAGGTCGCTGGCCTGAATCCGCCGCTCCATGATCTCGACGAACTCGTTGAAGTCCGCGTCCAGCATGACGCGGCCTTGCTGCATGAGCACGCCGATGTGGTTCTTCAGCGTGTCGAACGTGAACCGCGTGTAGTCCCCAGGCATGGTCGTTTCCTACGTCGCGTAGATGATGCCGGCCTCGAGTCCGAACGGGAGATACTCCCCGAGGCGAAGGCGTAGATTGGCTTCTCGCTGTGGCTGCTTGACGTGAGAGTAGACCCCCATCTCGGATCCGTCCTTGGCGCCCGTCTTGATCTCATCGGGCGCGCTGAGCCGGAGCTGCATGTAGGCCGGGCGTCCGTACGCCGCCGTGCTGAAGCCGGGCGTGACCCGGCGCTGGACCGCGGCGTTCAGCGCCTGCTCGTCCGGGTCGGAGAGGAGTGGATCGCGCTCGAGGGCGGCTTCGACGGCCTTGGCAACCGCCAGATCGGGCTGGCAACGATACCGTCGCGGGGTCCGGGACCCGGGCGACGTGTAGCTGAAGCGCACGCAGCCGCTCTGGGTCCGCTCGACCTCGACGAGACCCGTGGCGATCGATTCGCTGAAGTAGAGGGAGCGCACCGCGAGCCGGCCCCGGACCGTGCTGCGCTCGACCCACAGATCGGGCCCCGGCTCCCCC
>JARRPL010000257.1:0-4656 GCA_037382905.1 Gemmatimonadota bacterium
TTTTCGGTCACGACCTACAGCGCCGACAGCTGGATCGTCGAAAAGAACTTCGCTCTCAACGACCGCGCTGCCGAGGCCAATGACGACGGTTCGATCACCTTCCGTTACAATTGCCCGGGTAAGCCGAACAATATCGACGTCCAGCCCGGCTGGACGCAGGTGATCCGGCTGTATCTTCCTGAAAGCGCCGAAGCGGTCTCTGCCTATGTCGCGGACATTACCGGGACGGTCAAAATCGAACCGGGTGCATGATCGAAGGGTTGGTATTGGATGCCAGAAGGGCACCGTTCCATTCCCCTGTCCCGGATAGGAAATCCGACCGGGGTCGGTCCCGTTCGCCGTGAGAGTGGGGAGGTCCGCGCGAGCGGCGCAAGCGGGCTCGTGGTGTCGCGGACGGGGGGTCTCGAGAGGTCTTCGACGGGAGTCGCGGCGGATGGGGCGCTGCGTCGGCGTGATGCGCCACTGGGCAGCACGTGTGCAGGCGAGGGCGGAGCCACGGATTTCGTGCGTCTCAGGCGCTCCAAGTCCCGTCGTCTCCGGGGAGGCTCTGATCGAAGGGGTCGCGTCCGTGGGTCGCCTGGCGTCCCTGATCCCAGGGTGAGGGCGGATCCACCGCCAGCAGTTCGGTCTGCGGTGGGCCCCGGGCCGGGCTGATTGGAGGCGGGTGCTCCGGGATCCGCAGAGTGCCGGAGGATGAGCCGAACGACGCCGGGGTCGGTGAGGAAGGCGAGGATGCGCATCTCACCGTGGCAGGCCGGGCACCGGTCCACGGACTCGATCTCCCACGTCGCCGACGTGCACACCCGAGGGTCGGGTCGGCCACGTCCTGTAACTGTAGAAAGCTCATCTCGATATGGTACTCGCCAGTTCTGCAATCACATCCTCGACGTTGGCTCGCTCCGGTGAGTGTTGTCGACCTGAACCGGTACTGATGGGGGAGCGGGCCGGCGATCCTGACGTGAGGGTCTTCGGGCTGCGCCGGCAACTCCAAACCGACCACCGAGATCGGTAGCTCAGGAGGGGGGCACGGCCGTCCCCGCGGCGAATGCATGATCACTGGACCGTAGACACCTCGGGGGGCACGGACCAGGGGCGTAGCGAACCGTTCCAGGAACCGCTTTCTGAAACTGATCAATCACCCGTTCGCGGACTTTTCCACCCCGTCATAGGGGTCTCTCGTCGTAAGGGCGAAGCCCCGGGGGAGACACGAAGGATCACGATTCTCCAGAACGATGCCGGGGCGCGGACAGGGTATGGCATGGCGGAGGCGAGCGAATGAGGACGAACGGTGCGTTCTTCCAGGAGGCGTTCGCGGCCGAGGTCCGGCGGATCGTCGTCGAGTGCGGTGATCCGGAGGGTTTCGGTGCCCCGGTCGGGACGTGCGTGTGAAGCAGGGAGACGACCGATTGGGAGCCGGGAGCGGAACTGGCTGCCCCTGTTCCATGCCCTGGCGACCGCCGTCTCCGCCTATCGGCTGCTCAGGGTCCTGGGATGCCCAGGCGCCTTTCTCCGGCGATCGCCATGGGTGCCGGTGTCCCCCTGCGCAATCCGGTTCCGGGGACGGTCGATCACCGGGAGTCTCCCCCGTGCTCCTTCGGCCCTCCGTTCCGGAGTTCGTGCCCCAGGAGGGGCCCGAGGCCGCTCGAGCCCAGCGCTCATGGCGGCGCCGGCTGACGCGGGTTACCCTGGCGGACAAGGTGCGCGCGGATTTCCCGAGGACGGAGCGAGGCCGATGTCACCCCCGAAGCTGGATTTCAGAGGGACGATCCTGTTCATGACGATCGGCGCACTTGGGTGCGCACCGACCGATGACGCGGCAATGGATGCACCGACCGCGGCGGAGATGCAGGAGTCCGCTCCCGAGGTGGACGCCGAATCCCTGATCGCCCTCGAGAGAGCGGTCTGGGAGGATCTTGCGGCTGGGGACTTCGAGGGGGTGCGAGCTCGCATGACGGACGACTTCGTCCTGGTGAACGTCGGGGGGACCGTGACCGGAGCGGACGACTGGCTGGCCCAGACCTCCCAGGGGATGGCGTCGTGCGAGACGGAAGACTGGAGCATCGATCGCCCCCAGGTGACGGTGCTGTCTCCGACTTCGGCCTTCCTCACCTATGAAGGTCGGACGACGATGGGCTGCAACGGCGAGCCGATGCACGAGTCCGAGGGCTTCTTCACCACGGTCTGGGTGCAGCGGGACGGAGATTGGAAGATGGCCTACTTCAGCGCGTTCGAACGGGGCTGAGAAGGGGACGGGGGCAGCGTTCCACCGTCAGGCTCCGCGCCAACTCCAGGAACCCGTGGCCGGCCCGCCTCGTGCCCCGGGGTCGCCTGCCCCGCCTCTCAGACGTTGGCGCTCTGCAGCTTGCCCCGGAGGATCTGGAGGAGGGTCTCACGGCGGTCCCGGTCCCAGTTCGTGCCGGCGTGGACCGCGGACTCGAACTGCTCGACCCGTTCCTTCTTCTCCAGGTAGTTCGCGATATCGTGGGCCACGCGGACCGCGTCTTCCAGGATCCCCTTGAGCTCCAGGAGCTCCGACTCGGTGCAGGCCCGCCCTTCGTAGCCGGCGATCACATCCTCGAGACGTTCGTACTCGGCGACCCAGTCGTCGAAGTTGTTCTCCTGGCGCAGGTAGCTGTCGGCATCCCCCACGATCCACATCCGGACGATCTCGAGATCGTCCGGGGACGGATCCTGCCGTGAGGCGAGCCGCTCCAGAACCCCGAGGATCTGCTCGGAGGTCATGGCCTGGAGCGTCTCCCGAATGGCGATCCGCTGACGCCCCAGGGCGAAGGCGGACTCCTGGAAGGCCTCGGCGGTCATGGACCGGCGGGCGGTGCTCATCCCGGGGGTCAGGTTCGTCATGTTCATTCGCTTGAGGCTCCTGGGGTGCGGGGGATCGAGGGCCTCCGGACGCGGAGGACGCCTCGACGGCATGAGGCTCGAGTGTCTTTCAAAGGTCGGAAACGACTCCGGCGCCACGCAACGATCTCGCTGGCGCGGCTCCCTGGTCGGGGGCGATCCCGGAACGGGGTCGGCGGGGCGGGGGAGAGGCAGAGCCCATGGACCCTCAATCCGTGCCCTCCTCCGCCATCAACTTCTCCCGCATCTCACCGAAGTGGGCGCGGTTCTCCTCCGCCACCGGCGGCCAGCGCAAGGGGAGGGACTTGAGCGTCGCCAGGACGATCTCCGCCACCGCCACCCGCATGAAGTCCTTGTCGTCGGCGGGGATCGCATACCAGGGGGCCCAGGGGCGGGACGTCTCCCGAAGCGCCTCCTCGTAGGCCACCTGATACGAGTCCCAGTAGCCTCTCTCCACCACGTCGCCCGGGGAGAACTTCCAGTTCTTGTCCGGTTCGTCCAGCCGGGCCAGGAAGCGTTGGCGCTGCTCCTCCTTCGAGACGTTCAGGAAGAACTTCCGGATAACGGTGCCGCCCCGGGCGAGATGGGCCTCGTGGTCACGGATGGAGGCCATGCGTCCCGCCCAGAAGTCCGGGTCGTCGGCCCGGGCGCCAGGGACATCCTGGGCCTCCAGGTAGGACGGGTGCACCCGTACCACCAGAACTTCTTCGTAGTGGGAGCGGTTGAAGACCCCCACCATGCCGCGTCGGGGGAGGCGCCGGACCGTCCGCCACAGAAAGTCGTGGGCCACCTCCTCGGAGGAGGGCTGCTTGAAGGAGTGGACCATCACGCCCGCAGGGTTCATCCCGGCGAGCACCCGTCGGATGGTCCCGTCCTTTCCGGCTGCGTCCATAGCCTGAAAGACCAGGAGCAGGGCGAAGCGATCGTCGGCGTAAAGGAGTCGTTGCAGGTCCCCGATCTCGTCCTGGAGCGCGTCCAGTCGGTCTTCCAGGGCGTCCTCGTTCTGGGGCTCCGGGGGCGTGTGGGGGGCCTGCTCCATGCGGAACGAGCCGTCCATGGGCACGAGCCAGGGCGAGGGGGTGGGGGGCAGAGGCTGCATGGATCGGGGTGGTCAGGGGGCCGTTCGGGTGGGAGCTTGTCCGGAAGTGTACTGGATCCACGGGACGGCCGGGAGGCATGGATGGGGCTCAGCGACGGGCGGGGCAGGATGCGGTGGACGGGGGCCCCCACGGTCTGCCTCTGCCTCGCGGCAGCCTGGGGGCCCGCAGCGAACCTCCAGGCGGAGGTCCGACCCGCGGAGGCGATGCCCACCCTCCATCATGCCCATCTGAAGAGCACGGATCCTCAGGCGGCCATCGCCTGGTACCGGAGGGTCTGGCCCCAGGGGCGGGCCGGGACCGTGGCGGGCCACGCGGCCTTCCTGGCCGGGATGCCCCTCCTGTTCGACCGGGTGGAGGAGCCTCCGCCCGGAGCCTGGGACGGGGAGCTGCGGCGCACGGGAGCCGGGGTCCGAGGCTATTCCTCCCGGAGTGTGACGGAGGGCTCCACCGCCGCCGCCCGCCGGGCCGGGAGCCAGCTGGCGAAGGCAGCCACCGCCGCCAGGGACGCACCCACGGCGGCGAAGGTGGGCAGGTCCACGGGGTCGACGCCGTAGAGCAGGGAGGCCATCAGACGGGTCAGAGCCAGCGCCGCACCCGCCCCCAGGACGATCCCGAGACCCGCCAGCATGAGGCCCTCTCGGAGCACCATCCCCGTCACGGTTCTCCTCTCCGCACCCAGCGCCATGCGGACCCCGAT
>JARRPL010000258.1:0-4640 GCA_037382905.1 Gemmatimonadota bacterium
CCGAGCTGGCGCGGGGGGACATCCACGGGGCTCGCCCGCTCCTGGAGCGTCACGGGGAGGCGGACGGCGGCGGCTGAGAGGGCTCTGCCGGAACCCGGCTACTGGACCTGCAGGCCCCGGAACTCCTCCAGGAACGATCCGCCCACGGTGGAGATGCCGTTCAAACAGACGATGAGGCCCGGCGCACGGTCCGCCCCCGAGCCGGTACACCGCCACTCCATCCGGCTCCGTCCTCCCGCCTCGCCGGCATGGAGCACACGCTCGAAGCTTCGCTCCTCCCACCGGAGGGTCCCGGGTGGGGCCTCGCCTCCCGTCCGCTCCGCAGCCCCGCCCAGCACGGAGCCCTCCAGATCCAACAGCATGGGCTCGGTCACCACCCCCGGGACCTTGAAGGCCAGGATGGTCACCACCGCCGTCTCCTGGGCGTCCTGCATGACCCAGCCCCAGTAGTTGGGCGCCTCGTCGGCGGCCTGGGTCAGATCCGGCGGCGGCTCCGCCAGAACGAACCCGGGACCGGGTGAAGGGAAGGAGAAGCCGAGCGCATCGTTCCACACTCTTTGTTCGTCCAGCTTCAGGCCCTCCCGGTCCTCCGGGGTCATGGCCACGTTCTCCAGCTCGCTGGGGCCCCGGTCCCCATCGCCTCGAAGCGACGGCGTCCACAACCGAAGCGCGTAGTCCCCCTCCTGGGGGCTCAGGGAGGTCACCACGATCCGGTGGCGCCCCGACTCGGGGACCGTGTACTCCACGAAGCTGTCGGTGCCCCCGAGCCCGTTGTCGTCCTCGACCCCTTCCACGGGCGACATCGCCGTTCCCCGGTCCGGCCCTACCATGAGATACGCGTCGAAGTCCGCCTCGAGGCTCACGAAGATCCGTGCCCCCTCCTGGGCCGGGAAGAGATAGACGTCGTAGAGCGTGCCGTCGTCCAGAGAGGGGTCCGTGGTGGAGAGCGTTCCCGTGTGGCGCTCCCCCGGGGCGATCGTCCTGGGCATCTCCATGCCGGGGGGGATCGCCTCGGCCCGGAGTCGGTAGCCTCCGGTCATCTCGGCATCGAAGGCGCTCACCTCCACGAGCCAGCCGTCCTCCTCCGTCAGCGTAGCGATCACCCGGGCGTCGGTGTCGGCGGCGAGCCCGGAGGCGTCGTCGTTGGCCGCCACCACCTCCACCGTCCCGTCCTGAAGCCGTCCCACCATCAGATACGCGTCGAAGTCCGGAGACTCCAGGGTGATGCGGACCCGGGTGCCCGACGCCGCCTCCAGTCGGTAGACGTCCACCGGAAATCCCTCGGCGTCGGTGGAGTCCGAAACCTCGAGCCTTCCCAGGAGCGTCGCCCCGGGCCGCAACGCCTCCTGGGCACCGACCGACGGCGCCGAGGCCGCCAGGAGCGGGACCCACAGCATCGTCACCGCCCAGCGCCGGACGGCGCTGGACCGGGCGGTGCAGAGGAAGAAGCGCCGGATCTGGAACACCATGGGAGCGGAGGGACGGGGGAGGGCGACGCCCGGGGGGTGTCGGAGGGGCCTACCTTCAAGCTATGCAGCACCGAGTTCCCGACGAAACGCTCCTTCGTCCCACAGCCTGGCGTCCCACAGCCTGGCCGACGACGACGTCCACGGATGGACCCCGGGCAGGAAACACCCGGACCTCCCGCCTCGTAGAACCGGACATGAACGCCAGAACAAAGCGCCAGGCCGCCATGATCGCGGGATTCGCGGTCTACTTCGTCGCACTCTGGTACCTGTGGTACACGCCGGTGGTGTATCCGTTGAAGATCTTCGTGGTCCTGCTTCACGAGGTCAGCCACGCGGTGGCGCTGGTCCTGACGGGAGGCGAGGTGGCGAGCATCACCCTGAACCCCCTCCAGGGAGGCGCGACCTACGGTCGGGGAGGCATCCCGCTCATCACCCTCTCCGCCGGCTATCTGGGAAGCCTGGGGTTCGGGGCGCTCCTGGTCATGGGGGCTCAGTCCCGCCGCATCTCCTCCCGCCTCCTCCTGGGCCTGGTGGGCGGCTTGGTCCTGGCCCTCACCCTGGTCTACGTACGCAACGGCTTCGGGCTGGCCTTCGGCCTCCTCTTCGGGGCGTCGCTGGTGCTGGGATCCCGGCGGCTCCCCCTGGCCTGGAACAGCGGCATCCTGGTGGTGCTGGGAATCACCTCGGTGCTCTACGCCATCCTGGACATCAAGAGCGACATCCTGGACCGTCCCCACCTCCAGTCCGACGCCGCCATGCTGGCGGAGCTCACGGGAGTCCCCACGGTGGTCTGGGGCATCGTCTGGATCACCGTGGCGGTGGTGGCGGCGGTGCTCTTGTTTCGCCGTACGTTGCGGCGGGCCTGAGGCATTCCGGCGCCGGCCGCGGGCTGCATTCTGCGAGACCCCGGGTCCGTCCGGGACGGAAATTTCGACCCACCGCTTGAACCTCGGGCGGTCGTGCGTGTAGCTTCGGATCGTTCAGCCCGCTGTTCCACCGTGAAAAGGAGGTGATCCTTGACTAGTCCGAGTATTCAGTCCGACCTGGCACGGGCATGCGATCGCCGCTGCGGCCGGTAGTTCACAAGTCGTAACAGCGCTCAAGCTGTTCGCGCCGGAGTTGGCCATCGCGCCAGGTTCGGATTGCGAATCAAGGAAGGCCGTCGGGGCAACCGCCCCGGCGGCCTTCCGGCTTTTCCGGTCTCCGGGGCGGACGAGCCTTCGACCCCCGACCCGGGCGCACCCTCGGTGGCGCAGGCCCGTCACCCGTAGTAGTCGGGCTCGTTTCCGGGCCGCCACTTGATGTTGCACCCCAGGGAGGGGTGCTGGTCCCGGGGAGGTGTCTCGCCCGCCAGCACGGCGTCCACCGCCGCCCGCAGATCCCGACCCGTCACCGGGATGTCCAGCGAGGGCCGGCTGTCGTCGAACTGGCCCCGGTAGACGAGCGTGCCCGCCCCGTCGAAGAGGAAGAGATCCGGGGTGCACGCCGCCCGGTAGGCCTTGGCCACCTCCTGGGTCTCGTCGTAGAGGTACGGGAAGGGGTACCGGTGCTCCCGGGCCCGCTTCTTCATCTCGTCGGGACCGTCCTGGGGGTAGGCGTCGGCATCGTTGGCGCTCACCGCCACCACCTGGAGCCCCTTGGCCTTGTACTCCCGGGCGAAGTCCACGAAGGCGTCCTCCACGTGAAGCACGAAGGGGCAGTGGTTGCACCAGAAGGCCACCAGCAGTGCGTCGCCGCCTGCGACGTCCTCCAGGGAGATCGTCCCTCCCGTCGCCACGTCGGGAAGGGCGAAATCGGGGGCGGGAGTTCCCAGCTCGAGCATGGTGGACGGGGTACGGGCCATGGGGACTACTCCTCCTTGAGTACCTTCACAGGGTCGACGCGAGTGGCCCGGAACGCCGGAATCAGCGAGGCCGCCGCCGCCACTCCGAACAGGACGACAGGTACCGAAAGGAAGGTCACGAGGTCCGTGGCATCCACCCCGTAGAGCACCGACTCCATGACCCCGGAGAGGGCCCAGGCGCCCAGCAGACCCAGGGCGAGACCGATGGCCGCCACCCTCAGGCCATCCTTCAGGACCATGGACCCGATGCGGCCTCCCTCGGCCCCGAGAGCGATGCGAATGCCCATCTCCCGCCGACGCTGCTCCACCGAGTACGAGGTGACCCCGTAGGTGCCCACCGCCGCAAGCACCAGCGCCAGCCCTCCGAACAGACCCAGGAGCTGCGTGAGGAAGCGGGGCCTGGAGCGGGCCTGGGAGATGACGTCCTCCATGCTCTGCACGCCGGCCACCGGCAGGGTCGGATCCAGCGACCACACCGCCTCCCGGACGGCCGGAGTGATGGAGGTCGGGGGCACGTCGGTCCGAAGGAGAACGTGCATCCCCCGGCTCGTGACCCCGGCCTGGGCCACCATCTCGTGCAGGAAGTACAGCTCGGTCCCGGTGGCTTCGTCCAGCCCGCCCTGTTTCACGTCCTCCACCACACCCACCACCTCCAGCCAGGGAACGGCGTCGCCACAGCAGGGCCGGAGCCGGCGGCCCAGGACCGGCTCCCCCGGATAGAACGTCCGGGCCAGCGTCTCGTTCACCAGGGCCACCGGACGTCCGCCCAGGTCCGTGGGCTCGAACCCCCGGCCGCTCACCACCTCGATCCCCATGGCGTCCAGGTAGTCCATGCTGACGGTGTTGTAGTAGTCGACGTTGTGGGCGGGACCGTCCTCCGTCTGCTGCAGGTTCTCGAACTCGGTGTCGTTGGCGTTCAGGGCTCGGACCGGCGGCAGTCCGTCCATCCGGGCCGCCTGCACCACACCGGGGATCCCCTCCAGCTCCTCCGCCAACCGGTCGTGGAAGGCCACCACATCCATGGCGTCGGGGTATTCGTTCGCCGGGAGGTAGAGTTCGAAGGTCAGGGCGTTCCGGGGCTCGAAGCCCGGGTCCACCTCGGTGAGGGCCTGGAAGCTCCGCACCAGCAGTCCCGAACCAACCACCAGGATCACCGCCAACCCCGTCTCCGCCACCACCAGGAGGGAACGGAGCCGCCGGCCTCCCGAGGTGCTGGGTGACTTCCGTGAACCGCACGTCCTCCTGATGGGCGCCGTGGGACTCAACCACCACATCGCATGCGCCAACGTGGCCAAACAACTCCAGGCCCGGGCGCTGCCCCGACAGAA
>JARRPL010000259.1:0-4633 GCA_037382905.1 Gemmatimonadota bacterium
TGATCAGATTGGGACCACAGGCCGTGAACCCGTGGACCAGCGGGAGCCCGGGCGATTCGGCGGGAGGTGGGTCGGCTGTCGGGCCGGCGGTGGTCGGCGGAGAGGGATCGGTGGTCCGGTATCGTCCGCGCACCTTCCGGATCCCCAGTTCCCGGAGATCCCGGCTGAGCGTCGACTGGTGGACCTCCAGCCCCGCCTCGGCCAGGGCCTCCAGGAGGGTCGCCTGGCTCTCCACGGGGGCCTCGGTGACGAGCTGCTTCAGGAGGGCGTGTCGATGGATCCGTTCGCGCATACCGGTGAAGATGTCGCATATGCGTGCATATGCAAGGCCCTGGGTACCCGGGAGGAGCCTCGCCCTGGCGAGCGTCCCCCGGGGCGCTGCGGATCCCCTTCCACCTCAAGGGGTTAAGGGGGCCATGCATACCATGGAATTGCCGAGGAAGGCGGAGGTGTGGGTGGTGGGGGCGGGGCTGGCAGGCCTCTCCTGCGCTCGCCTCCTCACCGCCTCCGGGCTCGACGTGGGCGTCCTGGAGGCGTCCGACGGGATCGGCGGGCGCGTCCGGACCGACCAGGTCGAGGGATTCCTGCTGGAGCGGGGCTTCCAGGTGCTGCTCACCGCCTACGAGGAGGTGCAGCGCCAGATGGACCTGGATCGACTGGACCTCAGGCCCTTCGGGTCCGGGAGTCTGGTATGGAACGGCCGGGGGCTTCAGAACCTCTCGGATCCATGGCGGGAGCCTCTGTCCGCGGTGGCGGCCCTCCGGGCCGACGTGGGGAGCCTGGCGGACAAGCTCAAGGTCGTCCGTCTCCGGAACCGGCTCCTGGGGAGCGATCCCCAGGAACTCCTTCGGGGTCCGGACCGGACCACGCTGGATGAACTCCGGGCCGAGGGCTTCTCCGGGGAGTTCATCGACCGCTTCTTCCGACCCTTCCTGGGCGGTGTCTTCCTGGAGCGCAAGCTGGAGACCTCGGCCCGCCTCTTTCGCTACTACTTCCGATGTTTCGCCGCCGGCGACGCCGCACTCCCCGCCCAGGGGATGCAGCAGATCCCGGAGCAGCTGGCGGAGACCCTGGAGGGTCGGATCCACCTGCGACGGCGCGTGCGAGCCCTCCGCCCGGGAGCCGTCACCCTGGACGACGGCACAGAGCTCACGGCCGAGACGGTGGTCCTGGCAGCCGACGGTCCGGAGGCCGCCCGGCTCCTGGGGGAGCGGCCTCAGGAGTTCAAGGCCACGGTGACCGCCTATTTCGCCGCCGACTCGCCACCCGTCCGGGAGCCGATGCTGGTCCTGGACGGGGCGGGCGAGGGGCCCGCCAACCACGTGGCGGTCATGAGCAACGTCTCCCCGGCCTACGCGCCGCAGGGCCAGCATCTGGTGTCGGTTTCCGGGGTGGGGCCCGTGGCGGACGACGCCACCTCCTTCACCGAGCGGGCCCGGGCCCAGGTCGGTCGCTGGTTCGGCGGGGAGGTGCGGCGGTGGAGGCACCTCAAGACCTACCGCGTACCCCACGCCCTGCCTCGCCATTTGCCCGGCTTCATGGATCGGACGTCGGTTTCCCGGCCTGCAGGCCTTTGCGTAGCGGGGGACCACACCGAGTTCGGGGCCATCCAGGGGGCGCTCCTCTCGGGGCGCCGGGTGGCGGAGCAGATCCTGGCGGGTCGCTGACGGCGCCTTCTTGATCCGCGGGTACGCCCCGGCCTGACCCCGAGGTCTGCACCGATCCCCGGCCGCCGTCCTCCTCCCCCTCCCCGGAACACGTCCCACGGTCTCGGGTCCACGACCCTCGCCACGACCTGGACGGGGCCCCTCGGAATGCCCCTCAGGTCATCCACCGCCTTCACCCGTGACCTTCCATGGAGAATCCAGTCCACATCGTCTTCGGCGCCTACGGCGGCGTCGGGTCTGCCCTGGCTCGTCGTCTCGCCGACGGCGGCGCACGTCTCGTCCTCTCGGGGCGGGACGAGGACCGGCTGCAATCTCTGGCCCGGGAGCTCGATGCGGAGGCCTTGGCGGCGGACGCCACCGACCTCCAGGCCGTGGACGACGTCCTGAAAGGCGCCCGGGAGCAGCACGGTCGAGTGGACGGCGTGGCGAACTGCGTCGGCAGCCTCATGCTCAAGCCTGCGCACCTGACCCGCCCCCAGGAATGGCACGACACGGTGGCCACCAACCTCGGAAGCGCCTTCGCGGTGGTTCGGAGCGCCGCCGGGGTGATGTCGCGGCAGGACGAGGGCGGTTCCGTGGTCCTGGTTTCCACCGCCGCGGCCCGTGTGGGGCTCCCCAACCATGAGGCCATCGCAGCCGCCAAGGGCGGCGTGGACGCCCTGGTCCGGTCCGCCGCCGCCACCTACGGCCGCTTCCACGTGCGGGTCAATTCGGTGGCTCCGGGTCTGGTGGACACCCCCATGACCGAGCGCATCACCTCGAACGACAGGGCGCGGGAGAGTTCGGAGTCGATGCACGCCCTGGGGCGGATCGGCACCGCCGACGAGGTGGCTCGGGCCATCGAGTGGCTCCTGGATCCCGCCTCGGGGTGGATCACGGGCCAGACGGTGGGTGTGGACGGGGGGCTGGGCACGGTCCGCTCGGCGTGAGCTCCGACCCCGCAAAGCTCGCCTTGTCGCCCGCTCTGGCGTCCCGGATCCACCGGGTCGCACCCGGCGCCGAGGGGGTCGCGTCTCCCGACGGGGCCGGCGAGTTCGTCCTGTACTGGATGCGGACCGCCGTGCGGGCCCACGACAATCCGGCGCTGGAGGTGGCGCTGGCCGAAGGGCGGCGAATGGGCCTTCCGGTGTTCGTGTACCACGCCCTGTCGGAGCGCTATCCATACGCCTCGGACCGGCATCACCGGTTCATCCTGGAGGGGGCCCGGGACGTGGCCAGGGAGATGGCGGAGCGACGCATCGGGTACGGATTCCACCTCGAGCGTCCCGAACACCGGGGCCCCCATCTGGTCACGCTGGCCCGGCGGGCCGGCCGTGTCGTGACGGAGGACATGCCGGTCGCGCCGCTGGACCGTTGGACGCGGAAGCTGGCGCGGCGGTCGGGTCGGGAGGTGTGGGCGGTGGATTCCGCCTGCCTGGTGCCCATGCGGACGGTGGACCGGGCCGCAACCACGCGGGCCTTCCGGTTCAGGAAGGCGACACGGCACGCTCGCGAGGTGGCGCTTCGGGATGGTGCACCCGCCCCGGTCGACTCCGGGGTCGGTGCTCCCGGGGCTGTGGCCGGCGTCGCCACCGAGCCGGGCATCCCCTTCGTCCCCGCCGGGCTGCCCTTCGAACCCGTTTCGTTGCCGGACGCCGACCTCGCCGCCCTCATCGCCGCCTGCGAGATCGACCATGGAGTCGGACCCGTGCCCCACACGTCCGGCGGAAGCGTTGCCGGCTACGCCCGGTGGGAAGCCTTCCGTGACCAGGGACTCGCCCGATACGCCGGGACCCGCAACAATCCCCTCGTCCCGGGGGTGAGCCGCATGAGCGCCTACCTCCACTACGGCCACGTATCGCCGTGGCGCATCGCCCGGGAGGCGGCGGCGGTGGGCGGGAAGGGTGGCGAGAAGTACCTGGACGAGCTCCTGGTCTGGCGGGAGCTGGCCTACGCATTCTGTGCCCACCGCCCCGGACACGATACGGTGGCGGCCCTTCCGGACTGGGCCCGCCAGACGTTGGCGGTCCACGAGGATGACCCCAGGGAGCGGCTCTCCTGGGAGACCTTGGCTCGTGCCGAGACCGGCGATGCCCTGTGGGATGCGGCCCAGCGTTCCCTCCTGGTCCACGGTGAGCTGCACAACAACGTGCGCATGACCTGGGGCAAGGCTCTCCTGGGCTGGACCCGGGACGCCGGTGAGGCGCTGGAGCGTCTCGTGGACCTGAATCACCGCTTTGCCCTGGACGGCAGGGACCCGGCCTCCTTCGGCGGGATCCTCTGGTGCCTGGGCCAGTTCGACCGACCCTTCACCCCCGAGCGGCCGGTCCTGGGGACGGTCCGCTCCCGTTCCACCGAGACCCACGCCCGACGACTGGATGTGGACGAATACCGCCGTCGCGTGGAGCAGCCGGCGTGGCCGGGCGCGCCCCGCGTGGCGGTGGTAGGGGGAGGGCTGTCGGGGCTCATGGCGGCCCGCACCCTTCGCGACCACGGTCTCGACGTGACGGTCTTCGACAAGGGCCGTCGCCCCGGCGGGCGGGCGAGCACCCGTGAACACGGGGCCACCCGCTTCGACCACGGCGCGCAGTATTTCACCATCCGGGACCGGCGCATGAGACCCCTGCTGGAGTCCTGGCTGCAGGACGGTGTGGTGGCCGAATGGCCGGGGCGCCTCGTGCGCTACCGCGACGGACGCGTGGAGTCCGCCCGGGAGGGGGCGCGCTACGTGGGCGTTCCCGGGATGATCGATCTGGCCAGCCACCTGTCCAGGGAGTTGGATGTGCGGCGGGGTGTCCGGGTGGGATCGGTGGAGCGACCGGAAGGGTGGCGGGACGAGGTCCCGCCGAGCGCCGGCGGCGGTCCCGGGAACGGCCGGAACGCGGCCTCGGAAAGGGCTGGGCGCTGGCTGCTCCGGGACGAGTCGGGCGGGAATCTGGGGCGGTTCGACGAGGTTGTCGTGGCCCTCCCGCCGCCGCAGGCGGTGC
>JARRPL010000260.1:0-4616 GCA_037382905.1 Gemmatimonadota bacterium
AGAAGGGTACGCCCTCCAAGGTGCCCAGGAGGACGTCCCGGGTCCCCACCCGGAATTCGCTCTGGGGGTAGCACATGGGGGCGCTCCCGTCGCAGCACCCCCCCGACTGGTGGAGGAGGATGGCACCGTGGGACTCCTGCAGTCGCCGGAGCCACTCTCGGGCGTCCTCGGTGGCTTCGATCTGCACGTCGGAGACGGCAGGCGCGTCGGTGGAGGTCTCGGAAGTGGTCATACCTGATCGTGTCGCCCTGGGGCCGATGGCGCAACACATGCCCCTCGGCCCCGGACTCGGGTGGGGCGAACGAACTTCGGGCCGCGGCCCCCGTGGGAGACCGCGGCCCGAAGAGCCCGCTACCCTTCCCGAAGGCCTAGAAGAAGCCCATGGGATTCGGGTCGTAGCTGACCAGCATGTTCTTGGTCTGCTGGTAATGATCCAGCATCATGGCGTGGTTCTCCCGTCCGATGCCGGACTGCTTGTAGCCCCCGAAGGCCGCGTGGGCCGGGTAGAGGTGGTAGCAGTTGGTCCACACCCGACCGGCCTCGATCCCCCGCCCGAAGCGGTAGGCCGTGTTCATGTTCCGGGTCCACACGCCGGCGCCCAGCCCGTAGAGGGTGTCGTTGGCGATCTCCAACGCTTCCTCGTGGTCCTTGAAGGTGGTGACCGAGACCACCGGGCCGAAGATCTCCTCCTGGAAGACCCGCATCTTGTTGTGCCCCTTGAACACCGTGGGCTCGACGTAGAAGCCGTCGGCGAACTCGCCGTCCAGGATCTTCCGGCTGCCCCCGGTGAGGACCTCGGCGCCCTCGTCCCGTCCGATCTGCAGATAGGACAGGATCTTCTCCAACTGCTCCTCGCTGGCCTGGGCACCCATCATGGTGTCGGCTTCGAAGGGGCTGCCGATCTTGATCTTCTCCACCCGGTCGATGGCCCGGTCCATGAAGTCGTCCCAGATGGATTCCTGGACGAGGGCACGGGAGGGACAGGTGCAGACCTCACCCTGGTTCAGGGCGAACATGGCGAAGCCCTCGAGACACTTGTCGAAGAAGGCGTCGTCCTCCTGCATCACGTCCTCGAAGAAGATGTTCGGCGACTTTCCGCCGAGCTCCAGCGTGACGGGGATGATGTTCTCGGAGGCGTACTGCATGATGAGGCGCCCGGTGGTGGTCTCGCCGGTGAAGGCGACCTTGGCCACCCGGTCGCTCGAGGCCAACGGCTTGCCGGCCTCCACGCCGAACCCCTGAATCACGTTCAAGACGCCCGGCGGCAGAAGGTCCGCCACGAGCTCCACGAAGGCCATGATGCTCACCGGTGTCTGTTCCGCCGGCTTCAGCACCACGCAGTTCCCGGCCGCCAGGGCCGGGGCCAGCTTCCAGGTGGCCATGAGGAGGGGGAAGTTCCACGGGATGATCTGACCCACGACGCCCAGGGGCTCCTTGAAGTGGTAGGCCACCGTGTCGTTGTCCAGCTGGCTGATTCCGCCTTCCTGCGCTCGGATGCATCCGGCGAAGTAGCGGAAGTGGTCCACCACCAGCGGCATGTCGGCGGCGGTGGTCTCCCGGATGGCCTTCCCGTTGTCGATGGTCTCGATCATCGCCAACCGGTCCAGGTTCTCTTCGACCCGGTCCGCGATCCGATTGAGGATGACCGCCCGCTCCGTGGTGGAGGTCGCGCCCCACGCGTCCTTGGCCTCGTGGGCGGCATCCAGGGCGAGCTCCACGTCTTCGGCGGAGGAGCGTGCCACGTCGCATAGGTGCTGGCCCGTGACCGGGGTCACGTTGGAGAAGTACCGCCCCAGCTTGGGGGGCACGAAACGGCCTCCGATGAAGTTGTCGTAGCGGGCACGGATTCCCAGATCCGGGATCTTCGCAGCGGCGCCCTCGGGGACGTTTGCGGTCTCGGCTTCGGGGGTCAGGGTCGTACTCATTCGAAGTCCTCCAGTACCAGGTCGATTCCATCATTCGATCACCCGTCATGATGCCGGGCTGCGGGTCAGCTGTCAAAGCGGCTCGCTCACGCAGAGCGAAGCGCGGCGTTAGATTGGGTGTGCGTGCGAGTGCGGGTCGCCGGTGGGTTCGCCCACGGGAGGAAAGTCCGAGCTCCGCAGGGCAGGATGCCGGGTAACGCCCGGGCGTCGCGAGACGACGGAAAGTGCCACAGAGAGCAGACCGCCGATGGCCCTCCGGGGCACAGGCAAGGGTGAAAGGGTGCGGTAAGAGCGCACCGGGCCACTGGCAACAGAGGTCGCACGGCAAACCCCATCCGGAGCAAGGCCAAATAGGGGACGAGGAGCGGCCCGCTCCGTTTCAGTCCCGGGTAGGCTGCTGGAGGCCGGCCGCGAGGCCGGTCCTAGAGAAATGACCCCACCCGCCTCGGCGGGGACAGAACTCGGCTTATGGCGCACGCCACGTCTTTCGCGGCGTCTCCGGGAGATCCGGGGGCGCCGTGATTTCGTTCGGCCTCCCGCCGGCCAGCGTGGGCCGGGAACGATCCCCGCGGGAGGGGTCCGGGTGTGGCCTCCGCCCCTGCGTGAGGGGTCCCCGTATGGCCCCCGCCCGTGCCGGACCCCTTGCCGATGGTTCCCCCGGGCCCGGCCGATGCCTTCCCAGGGGGCGGGGATTTCCGTCATCGAGCCTGCACCCTAGGTTGTCGATGGCCGTCGGCGGCCCGATTCACACGGTGCCCCCAGGAAGGCCATCGGCACTTCGCCGGGTCGAGCGCGCAGCGGACCGGCTGTCCTCCAATCCCCCGAAAAGGGAGTCTGACCATGACGATCCGCCAGCGGATCAACCGGAGCTGGGTGTTCCTGCTTCTCGCTCTGGGCGTAACGGCCTGCAGCAGCAGCAGTCAGGGGTCCACCATCTCCGCCACGACGGAACAGCCCGCAGACATGTCTCAGGTGCTGACGGTGATCATCCACAACGATCAGCTCGACCCCGTCCGCACCTGGCTGCTGATCGAGGGGCAGAGGGTCCGACTGGGAGAGGTCCGGAGCAACAGTTCCCAGACCTTCTATTACACCATGCCCGGCATCCGCCAGGTGCGCCTGGAGTTTGACGTGAGCCTGGGCCAGCGCTGCGTCACCGTGGATCGACCTCTGAGCCCCGGAGAGTCCATCGACGTCCGCATCCCCGTACAGCTGACGGCCTTCCCGGGGGTCTGCCGCTAGCGGGACACCCGCCCCGGCGCCGGGCGCCGGGGCGGACCGGCTCCCGGCGGGCTCGACGGGCGCCGTGGGAGGGGAACTTGACCCTGCCTGCGGATGCGCCAGATTACAAGGCTCCACGCGCCCGTAGCTCAGCTGGATAGAGCGCTGCCCTCCGGAGGCAGAGGCCAGAGGTTCGAATCCTCTCGGGCGCACTCGGCAGTGACATGGGAACTCCGTACCGTGACCTACGGTGCGAGGTTTCGCGGTTTTCGAGGGCGTCCTTGACCCCAGGACAGAGTCCTCAACGAGATCGGATCGCTCCCCTCTGGTCCGTAAGCGAGGCCTGGACCGCCGCTTGGAACCGACCGAAGCGCTCAGCCCGGTGCAGGCGGGCCAGCAGCGAATCCCGACCTGCATACTCGCCCTGGCGGTACCCCGCCTCCAGCGACGCCTCCAACCGGTCCAGAGGTGTGACTTCAGCGGGCGTCTCGTCGCCCCAGGTCGCTCTCGAAGTTGCGGACCACTACGAACCTCGGGGTAGAGGGAGCACCCCCCGCACGAGGGCGCATCATCAGGAGGCGACCATCCGGGGCGACTTCGAAGATTCGGGCCCAACCCGTCCAGCCATCCGGCAGTGTGAACAACTCCCGTGCACCCGAGACCGTCCCGGTGGCCGGATCGAAGTCGGTTGAGACCATCACCCCGTCGGGGCGCAGGAAGAGGAGCTCACGCCCGGAGGGCGCCCAGCGGGAGATGAGCCCACCCCGCCTGGACACCCGCACTCCAGGCCCCTCACCGATCCCGGGGAAGGGGCGGACGTAGACCTCCTGCTCACCCGTCCGGTCGGAGAGGTATGTGAGCCATCGTCCATCGGGTGAGACTGCCGGCCGATCCTCGGAGAAACCTTCGTCGTTCACGAGGGGGACAGGCACGCTGTCCCGGCCCAGGCGGAGCGCCCAGATCCCGGGCCGGATCCCGCGCTCGGGAAGATTGGCGCTGCGCAACGCCAGCCACTCGGTTCCCGGGCTCGACGAGCCCTCGGCGAATATTGCGGGGCTGGTGAGGATCAATTCCGACCCGAGGCCGTCCAGCTCAACGGAGGTGAGGTCGGTGCGGTCCAGCGGGTTGCCCCGCTGGGTGAAGTACAGGAGTCGCTGGCCGTCCGGCGTCCAGAAGGGTCGCTGGTCCACCGCCGGATCCGTGGTGATCCTCTCGACGGGTCCGTTCGGAAGGTGCTTCACGTAGATGTCGTTGTTCTCGTTCGCCGTGTTGTTGAACGCCACCGCGGATCCATCCGGAGCGAACGCCCACCCCACCCCGGCTGGACGAAGCACGAGATCGGGGTCCAGGGGTGTCACCCCACCCGTCCGGTCGAGCCACACGAACTCGGCGGTGCCTCCTCGGCCGCCTGCAGCCGCCAGATAGACCAGTCGGCCGGAGGGTCCGACGTCGAACGCGGTCGCCGTCACG
>JARRPL010000261.1:0-7399 GCA_037382905.1 Gemmatimonadota bacterium
CCCAGAAGGGGATGGGCATCATCACGCTGGTGCTCGTCCTGACCCATCATCTGGACGCCTTCCAGGTGCCCCTGTGGGTCATGGTGATGAGCGCCTGCAGCATGACCCTCGGCACGACGGTCGGGGGGTGGAGGATCGTGAAGACGGTGGGCTACGGGATCTACCGCCTCCGGCCTCTGCACGGGCTGAACGCCCAGGTGGCCTCGGCGGCGGTGATCTTCGGTTCGTCGCTGGGCGGCGGACCGGTGTCCACGACGCACGTGGTGACGAGCAGCATCATGGGCGTGGGCGCTTCGGAGCGGCCCCGGGCCGTCCGGTGGCTGCAGGCCCGAGAGATCGTGGCCGCGTGGGTTCTCACGGTGCCCGGGGCCGGGCTCATGGCGCTGTTGGCCTGGGCCTGTATCACCCTGGCTCGCCACCTTGTGGGAGGGTGACCATGGACGAGAAACACCGTTCCCGTGCGACGGGCTACGGGAAGCAGGAGGGTGCGTCGTGGCTGCATCGACTGCGGACGCGCCTCCTTCCCGAGATGCCCGACTTCTACGGGCTCCTGGTGGAACAGTGCGAGACCACCGCCCGGGGCACCGGAGCGATGGTGGACTTCTTCGGCGAGCCCCGGCCCGACCTGGCGGATCGGATCCGGGAGCTGGAGCACGAGGGGGACCGGCTGAAGCTCCGGAACCTGGAGATCCTCCACCACTCCTTCGCCACCCCCATGGACCGGGAGGACTTCTACCAGGCGGTGGAGGGAATCGACGAGATCCTGAACTACGCCAAGGCGGCCGTGGAAGAGGTGGAGCTCTTCGAACTGGGCCCGGACGATCACGCCGCCGCCATGGCGGCCGGGGTGCACTCCGGAACGCTGGAGTTGCTGGAGTGCCTGAAGGTCCTGGCCAAGCTGCCCGCAACCGCCGAACGCCACGCCCGGGCTGCCATGAAGTCGGAGCGGGGTGTGGAGAAGGCGTATCGGGGCGCATTGGTGGAGCTCTTCGATCCCGACCGCATGGCCGGGGCGGGGGACTACGACGGGACCCCCGCGCCCGGAGCGGAGGCCCGCCTGAGCCATCACCTCCTCCTGGTCTCCCAGGTCTTCAAGCGGCGGGAGATCTACCGACACCTCTCCAACGCCGCCGATCATGTGGCCCGGGCCGCCCAGGTCATGGAGGATGTGATCGCCAAGGCGAGTTGATTCCATCACCCGGGGAGCCGGGGCGCTCGAGGACGGTGGGGGAGCGTCGAGTCCACCGGTGGTGACGTCCCGGCCCGGCACGTTAGAATGCCGGACCGGCCCCCTTGGAATGCCGGACCGGTCCCCGCGCACCCACCTGGAGCGATTCATGCGCACGAAGCCCCTGGGAATCCTCGGTCTCGCCCTTCTCGGACTCGCCTTCACCCCACCGCAGGAATCGCCGCCGATTCTCGGCTTTTCCCCTGCGGCCGCCGCGGAACAGCGCGCCCTCGAGGACCGCTTCGATGCCCAGCTGGACGCGTCGAATCTCCGGGACTGGATGGAGCGACTGACGGCCCAGCCCTTCTGGACCGGATCCCCCTACAACCGTGAGATGGCTCAGTGGACCGCCGAGCAGTTCCGGAGCTGGGGCTTCGAGGTGGAGATCGAGGAGTTCCAGGTGCTCTACCCCATGCCCCGGATCCGGGAGCTCCAGCTGGTGAGCCCCACGCAGTACACGGCCCAGCTCCGGGAACCCACCCTGGAGGAGGATCGCACCTCGGGGATCGAGGAGAACCGCCTCCCCACCTACAACGCCTACTCCGCCGACGGAGACGTCACCGGCGAGTTGGTCTACGTCAACTACGGCATCCCCTCCGACTACGAGGAGCTGGAGCGTCGTGGAATCGACGTGGAGGGCAAGATCGTGATCGCCCGCTACGGGGGCTCCTGGCGGGGCATCAAGCCGAAGGTTGCGGCGGAGCACGGGGCCATCGGCGCGATCATCTACTCGGACCCCATCGACGACGGATACGGGGTCGGCGACGTGTACCCGGAGGGACCCTACCGGATGGAGCAGGGCGTCCAGCGCGGGTCGGTCCTGGACATGCCCCAGTATCCAGGCGATCCCCTCACGCCGGGCTACGGCGCCACGGCCGACGCGGAGCGGCTCTCCATCGACGAGGCACCGACGATCATGAAGATCCCGGTGCTCCCCATCTCGTACGGGGACGCCCTCCCCCTCCTGCGGGCTCTCGGGGGCCCCGTCGCCCCCTCCGAATGGCGGGGCGGCCTGCCCATCACCTACCACACGGGACCGGGGCCGGCCACGGTGCGCCTCCACCTGGAGTTCGACTGGAACCTGGTGCCGGCCTACGACGTGATCGCCCGCATGGAGGGCTCCGAGTATCCCGAGGAGTGGGTGGTCCGGGGCAACCACCGGGACGGATGGGCCATGGGTGCTGCCGACCCCATCAGTGGCCTGGTGGCGCTCATGGAGGAGGCCCGGGCGGTGGCCCACCTGGCCGAGAGCGGCTGGCGGCCGAAGCGGACCATCGTCTACGCCGCCTGGGACGCCGAGGAGCCGGCCCTCCTGGGGTCGACGGAGTGGGCCGAACACCACGGACGGGAGCTCCAGGAGAAGGCGACCATCTACATCAACACCGACGGGAACGGGCGTGGCTTCCTGGGGATGGGAGGCTCCCACAGCCTCGAGCGCTTCATGACGCAGATCGCCCGAGACGTCGAAGATCCCGAGACGGGCGTCAGCGTGGAGGCGCGGAGACGTGCGCTCGCCGCCGTTCAGGGCGACCCGGTCTCGGCGGAGCGGACCGACCTGCGACTCTCGCCCCTCGGGTCGGGCTCGGACTACACGCCGTTCCTGCAGCACCTGGGTATCGCATCCCTCAATCTCGGCTTCGGTGGCGAGAGCGGGGGAGGCTCCTACCACTCCCAGTTCGATTCCTTCGACCACTACACCCGCTTCATCGACCCGGACTTCGCCTACGGGATCGCCCTCACCAAGGTGGCCGGCCGCGCGACGCTCCGCTTCGCGGACGACCTGCGGGAGCGTACGGAGCGGGAGAACCGCCTCGTCCGGGACGGCGCGTACCGGCTCGCCGCCGATCCCACCAAGACGTTCGTGCCACCGGACGAGGAGGAGCCGGTGCCCTTCTTCAACTTCGCACCGCTGGAGAACGCCATCTCCGCCCTCGAGCGGGAGGCCGCGACGTATGATCGGGTCCTCGCCGAGGTGCAGGCGGACGGTCTCTCCCGGGAGCGGAGGCAGGCCGTGAACCGCCAGGTGATGGGGATCGAGCAGCTCCTCACCGACGAGCGGGGCCTGCCCAAGCGCCCCTGGTTCAGGCATCAGATCTACGCGCCCGGCTACTACACCGGGTACGGTGTGAAGACGCTCCCGGGGGTTCGGGAGGCCATCGAGGAACGGGAGTTCGAGATCGTGGACCAACAGATGCAGCGTGTCTCGGACGCCATCGATCGTGTTCAGGAAGCGCTGGCCGAGGCGAGCCGCACGCTGGGCCGACCCGTCACGGAGGAGTAGCGGGACGGCCCGGTCTGCCCCGACCTGGTCCACCACGCACCACCATCGATCGTGGTCGATCCCGTCGGGTCGTCCCCATCGCGCCCGTCAGGGATCCCGGAGTCGAAGGTCCACGACCATGGGAAGGTGATCCTCTTTCAGCTCCGCCGCCGCGGTTCCGTCGATTCCCAGGGAGGCCATCTCCGAGTCGCTGAGTCCGGTGGCGCCCAGCACGAAGCCCCCCACCTGTTCCAGTGTCTCGTCGGAGTAGAGCGTGAAGTCCAGCCGGCCTGGGCCGAAGAGAGCCTGCCGCTCGCTGAGCCAGGTGGCCCAGACGCCCTCGTCGAGTCGAGGGAGCGTCGCGACGGCCAGGGGACCGAAGGGGTTGCCTCCGTCAGCGAGGAGGAGGTCCAGGGGACCCCGGCCCCCGACCAGGTTCAGATCCCCTGCCACCACCACGGGGGCCTGAGAGGGGGCCGCAGTCACCCTCCGGACCTCCCGCAGGAGGGTCTGGGCCTGGAGACGGCGAAGCAGATCCTGAGGACTCCCGTCCCACCCGGCACTCTGCAGGTCCACGGGGACGAAGAGCACTTCCCGCCCCGGAGAGTTCCAGGGGTCTACCTCGACCCACGCCCCGGTGGCGGACAGGTTGACCCTGGCCTCGTAATCCAGGACTCCGTGGAACGACGCCGGCGACTTGCGACGCAAGGCATCCACCGCCCCGGGCGCATAGGCGACCTCCGCCATGGCGGGCTCCTGCCGGACCGTGCGGTCACGCGCCGCCACCACCGTCTTCTGTCGCCCTCCACCCCGGGAAACGATGAAGGACCAGCGGCCCAGGGAGGCCAAGGGCTCGTGTTCGAAGAAGGCTCGCAGCTCCGCCGGTGAGATGTCCTCGTAGACCTCGTCCAGGAGGATCACGTCGGGACGAACGAGGCCCAGCACCCGAGCGAAGGGCCCCGCGTTCCTGAAGGTCTCCGATCCCACGTTCCAGGTGGCGATCCGGAAGGTGCCCGCCGCCGGTGGGCTCAGGAGGTCCAGCTGCGGCTGGAATGGGTCGGGTCCGGGCTCCGTGGTCAGGCGATACCGCGTGGCCCGTAAGCGGTCCACCTCCTCACTGCCCCCCGGGGCGTCTGCGTCCGCGGCACGGGCCACCATTC
The DNA here is from genome assembly GCA_037382905.1 of Gemmatimonadota bacterium. Classification (GTDB taxonomy): domain Bacteria; phylum Gemmatimonadota; class Gemmatimonadetes; order Longimicrobiales; family Gaopeijiaceae; genus Gaopeijia. The sequence goes on from JARRPL010000261.1 coordinate 4,649, forward strand.
CGAGGCGCACCGTGGGGCCCAGAGCCGGGAGGCTCCCCCGAGGCCTCCGGCTCAGTCGGACTTCGAAGCGCTCGGCGGCATGGGTGGGGAAACCCGCCAGACCCACGTCGTAGGGAGTCCGGGTGGCACCGTCCGGGAGACGGAGGGCGAAGCCGGCGCCGTATGTTTGATTCGCAGGATCGCGTCGGGGCGAGAAATCCACGGCGAACTCCACTCCCTCCATCCCCTCCATGGATCGACCGGTGGCGGGATCCCCGTCCGAGTCCACCATCAGGGTGACCGTCCCGGGCATGGACTGGAGGTTCAGCGGCCTGCCCACGTCGAGCTGCAGAAAGAGCCAGGCGGGATCGTCGGCGGCGGACAGGGCCTTCAGATCGATGACGGGGTCTCCGTCGGGGTCGCCCTCGTCTTCCACCAGGATCGGGACTCCGCTCCACTCGTCCAGGCTTCCGTCCAGGACCACCTCCGCCGTGGTACCCTGCCCCCGCTCGGTGACCACGGACCGGTCGGGGGGCGAGGGCGGGGCCGGGCCGCCGCATCCAGGCAGTGAAAGGCCCGCGACGAGGCTCGCCGCCGCCCTCCAGCGGATCACCCGTGCCCCGGTCATCGACGGGGGGAGGCCGCAGGCACCGGCGAGGGGAGGATCGACACGCATGACGCCCATTCTGGGCTCATCCGTCCATGGTGGCGAGGGCCGGTTCCCCCCTGGAAAGAAGAGGGCGTGCCCGGCATTCGCGTCGGTCGCTCGGAAACACCGGCACATTGCCGGTTCGATGTGCGGGGGTGGGGGATCTTCGTAGGGGAATTTCCCCACACGAGTCTCACGCGACTCACCCCCGGATGCCGGGGGGATTCTTCCGACTCGCGCCTGCGGCCCATCCCGCCAACTTCAAGGTGCGCCATAGGATACATCCGCCCGCACCTGGGGGACACGATGACCATACACCAGCGAATCGCCGTTCTCGGGACGATCGTCATGGGGTTGGCCTGCAGTGAGCAGGCTCCGGCTCCACCGCCGGAGGCGGTGGACGACGCCACGGACACACCACCTCCGGCTCTCCTCACCGCCCTCTCGGACGAGCAGGCCGAGGGCCGCGCCATCTACCAATCCGTCTGCTGGACCTGTCACGGCACGGGTGGTCGGGGCGATGGACCCGTGGCCCTGACCGACACCGTGGGAGTGCCCCAGGACTTCATTGCAGGAGACTATGCCGAGCTCTCGGTGGACGATCTCATGGATCGATTCGAGGCCTCCCTCACGGGGGACGCGGTAGATCCGGATCATCCTCACATGCGGTCCGTGGTGGCGCTGCTCAAGCCGGACCGGTTCCGCACGGCCCTCAGCTACATCCCCGTCCTGGCCTATCCTCCGGGAATCCCTGGAAGCGCACTGACGGGAATGGACCTCTATCAGACCCGGTGTGCCGCCTGCCACGGTGAACAGGGAGACGGCCAGGGCTTCGCTGCAGACGCGCTGAAGGTGATGCGGCCGGCGGACTTCCGCGTGGACACCCTGGTGGCCGCGGGAGACTACGAAGGGCTCGTCAACCGGATCCGAGAGGGTGGGAGCACCGTACACGGCTCGTCCATGCCGCCCTGGGGCGTGGCCCTGTCCGACACCCAGATCTGGGACCTTGCGGCTTACGTGGCCACCTTCGAGGCGGGATCGGTTCCCCCGCTTCCCGGAGGCAGCGACTGACGAGTTCCACTCACGGCGAGCCGGTCATGGCGCAGCGCTCGGGAAGGCCCGCATCGGACGTTCCGGTGCGGGTCCGCCTGCACCCGACGCGCGCGGGACCATCGAGGGCGCCGGCCCTCTCCACGGCGGCGCCGCCGTCCGGCCCGCCCTATCGCGGCTCGCACCAGATCGGTGAACCCCAGGCCCGCTCGACGATACCGCTCCGGATGTGAGTTTCTTGCTCTTCTACCCCCCGCCCTGCGCGCCCTCCTCCGACACCGCGCTCGTCCCCGCTTCCTTCACGTATTCGTCGAACCACCCGATGAAGCGGGCCCACATGTCGAGCTTGTTCTCGATGGCCCGGGGGGTGTGGGATTCGTAGGGATACTCGTACAGGACCGCCGTCTTCCCCAGCGTGGTGAGGGCGTGGATCATGCGCCGGGACTGGATGGGGAAGGTGCCCGTGTTGTTATCGTCCCCGCCGTGGTACATGAGAAGGGGCGTGTCGATCTGGTCCGCCCGGAAGAAGGGGGACATCTCGATGTAGGTGTGGGGCGCCTCCCAGATGATCCGTCGCTCCGCCTGGAATCCGGCGGGGGTCAGGGAGCGGTTGTAGGCCCCGTCCCCGGCGATCCCGGCTTTGAAGTAGGGGGCGTTGGCCAGGATGTTGGCCGTGGCGAAGGCTCCGTAGCTGTGGCCGCCGTGCCCGATCCGGTCGATGTCGACGACACCCAACCCGTCCACGGCCCGGATCGCGGCGTACATGGCGTCCACCAGGTTGCCGATGTAGGTGTCGTTGTAGTTCTCTCCGATGATGGGGATGTCGGGGTAGACCAGGGCATATCCCTGGGTGAGCCAGAGGTCCGACCAGCGCAGCCAGCTCATGTGCGTGAAGGCGTTCTTGTTTCGGGCCTCGATGGCCGCGGCCTCGTACAGCTCCGGCTCGGTGTACTCCCGGGGGTAGGTCCAGAAGATGGCGGGGACCTTCTGACCCTCGACCCAACCGACGGGGAGTGAGACCCGACCCTGCACCTGGAGCCCGTCCCGCCGCTCGAAGGAGAAGTCGATCCGCC
>JARRPL010000262.1:0-10817 GCA_037382905.1 Gemmatimonadota bacterium
TCCCGAATGCGGCCGTCACCGTCTCGGTGGTGGATTGGACGATCACCGGGGCATCTGGTTCCTCGGTCATGGTTCCGACCTCGCGCTCGCGCTCCTGGGACGAGTCCATGTCGGCGCACGCCAGCGGCACCATCGCCGCCGTGGCGCAGAGGATCCTGCCGAGCTGTCGTGCCGGGTCGGGCATGCGTGTCTCCGGAGGAGCCGACCTCCGCCGGCCCCAAGGACGGACTGTCGTTCAGGGTGACGTTCATGGTCCGCACATCTTCGGAGATGTGTCCGGCCACGGTCAAGCGAACCGCCTCCAGACATCCTCTGGTAACCCGACCTCCACCGTACCTCCTCCGCGATGGCCCCATGCGATCCATACTCGGTCCCGCCCTCCTCCTCGTCGGCCTCCTCCCGTTCCTCGTCCGTCCGACCGCCCTTCGAGGGCAGCGCGGCGGCCCGGGGGCGGATGCCCGATTCCCGGCCAGCGCGGCCGTCGCGTCGTGGACGGCCGTCGACGTCGCCACCGGCTACGAGACCCGGATGAGCCCCCGGGTCGCTGACGCCCTTCCCGGGTGGACGACAGACCGCTGGGGCAATGTGGTCCGGACCGTGGGGTCCGGCTCACCCCACCGGGTGCTGGCGTGCCGGCTGGATGCCCCCGCGTACGCAGTGTCGCAGATCCGAGAGGACGGATACCTGCGGGTGCACCGGATCGGTCGCGGGTCCCGCCACCCGCTCTGGGATCAACAGCACCAGGCGAAGCCGGTCCGGATCCTCGCCCCTGGAGGACCGGTGATCGGCGTGGTGGCCCGGACGAACGGGCACTTCGCCGCCCAGCACCGGGACGACGAGCGGGTGGTCACCGCCGACGAGCTCTGGGTGGATGTGGGGGGCGGGACCCGGGAGGAGGTGGAGGCCATGGGGATCGGGCTCCTGGACCCCGTGTTGCGTCAGTTGCCGCCATGGGTCCTGGAAGGAGGGCAGGTGGCGGGTCCCGTGGTGGGCCAGCGGGCCGGCTGCGCCATCGTGGCGGCCCTGGGAAGCGCCTCGGAGTCCGGTCCCGGTAGGACCACATTCCTCTTGGCGGCATCCTCCGGGTTCGGGGACGTCGGGCTGGCCGCCGCGGTCCGTCGAGGCCCCCCGGTGGACGAGGTGGTCCTGCTGGCTGGAGGCTCGATCGAGCCCGTGGACCAGCGTAGGGCTGTGGGCGATCTCGGCCGACTGGGCGTCGCGCTGGCGGAGGCCAGCCTCCAGGAGGTTCGATGGATCGAAGCCAGGGTCGCTCGGCCCGGCGCCCACCTGGAGTGGATCACGGCACAGGAGATCGAGCGGTACGCCGCCCTGGCCGCAGAGGCGATCGGCCGATCCGGCGGGTCGATGGAATGGGTCTCTGCGCCGGCCCCGGCGGATCCGGTGGAGCCCCGGATCGACCCGGAGCTCCGGGAGATGACCGAACGGCTGGACGCCCTGGTGGAGATCCACGGCGTCTCCGCCCACGAGTGGGCGGTCCGGCGCGCGCTCCTGGAGGCGCTGCCGGCGTGGGCCCGGGAACGGGCCGTGGTGGACGGGATCGGCAATGTGGTGGTGGAGATGGGCCCCGAGCGGGATACCACCGTCTTCATGGCCCACCTGGACGAGGTGGGCTACCACGTGACCCGGATCGAGGACGACGGCCACGTCGCGCTCCGTGCCGCCGGGGGTGCGTTGGACGACGCCTGGGAGGGGGAGACGGCCCTCCTCCACTTCGATCCCCCCGGCGCTCCCTCCACCGCCGACGGCGATCCCCGGGACCTGGATCCCCGGTTCAAGCGGCAATCGCTGGAGGCCGAAGCCCGAGCACCGCTCCGGGGGGTCTTCTCGCAGCGATCCCCGGCGGAGGGACGCTGGCCCGACACCCTCACCGCCTGGTTCGGCGTGGATGGTCCCCGACTTCGGGAGCTGGGCGTGCGGGAGGGGATGCAGGTCACCATGTACAAGGAGGGGCTTCGCCTGGGACCGGATCGCTTCGTGGCCCGGGGCCTCGACGACCGGGCAGGCACCACGGCACTCCTCCTGGCCCTGGCCCGCATCGACCCGGAGTCGCTGGACCACAAGCTGATCTTCGCCTGGTCCGTTCACGAGGCGGGGGGGCTGATCGGGGCCGAGGCCATGGCGGCCCGTTACGCCCACTCCACGCGCCGCATCTACTCGGTAGACACCTTCGTCTCGTCGGACACACCTCTTGAGAGCCCTCACTTCGCCTTCACGCCTTTGGGCGACGGGCCCGTGCTCCGCGCCATCGAGAACAGTGGCGTGTCGCCGGACCGGGAACGGGCCCGGGTGCTCCGCATCGCCCGGGAGGCCGGGATTCCCCTGCAGATGGGCCTGACCCAGGGCGGGACCGACGGGACCACGTTCACCTACCGGGGAGCCCCGAACCAGGGGCTGTCGTGGCCGGGCCGGTACAGTCACTCTCCGGGCGAGGTCCTGGATCTTCGGGATCTCGCCCGGCTGGTGGACCTGGTGGAGGCGGTGGCGAAGACCGGCGGCTGAAGGGGTGCGCCCCGCGCTCACCGTCGATGGGGCCGCGTTCGGCGCCTTCCCCGGGTCCTCCCGTGCCGAGTCGGGCCGTCCGTCCTTGCCCGCCGCCCGGCGCCCATGGAGGTTCGAGGTGTGTCGACTCTCAATTCAAGGAGCGAGAACATGGCCACACCCAAGGAAACCGTGCAGGCGCTCTACGACGCCTTCGGAAGGGGCGACGCCGAGACGGCCCTCGGCCTCCTCCACGGGTCGGTGAACTGGAACGAAGCGGAGAACGGCCCCCTCGCCGGCGGGAATCCCTACATCGGCCCCCAGGCGGTGGGGGGCGGGATCTTCGCCCCCCTGGCCCGGGATCTCGCGGACTTCCAGGTGACTCCCCAGGAGTTCGTCACGGAGGACGGCAACGTGGTGGCCTTCGGACGCTACACCGGGACGCACCGGGAAACGGGGCACGCGTTGGACGCCCAGTTCGTGCATCGCTGGACCGTGAAGGACGGGAAGATCACCGCCTTCCAGCAGTACACCGACACCGCCCAGTGGACCCGGGTCTACGGAAGCTGAGCGTCCGGGCCGTCGGGGGCGCCCCGGGGGGTCCGGCGGCGGGCGCCGGGTCCTCGGCGGCCCTCAGCGGTCAGCCCTGGCCCGCCAGCTCCTTCAGCGTCTCGGTGAGCAGTCGATAGAACCGCTCCACCGAGTCCACCTTCACCCGCTCGCCGGGGGAGTGGGGGAATTCGATCTGGGGTCCCACGGAGATCATGTCCATCCCCGGCACCATCTCACCGATGAGACCGCACTCCAGGCCGGCGTGGATGGCCTCCACACGGGGCTCCACGCCCAGGACCCGCTCGTGCACCGCCTGGACGACCTGCAGGAGCGGTGAATCCAGATTCGGCTTCCACCCCGGGTAGCCGTCCCGGTGCCGGGCGGTGGCGCCGGCCAGCGTGGCCACCGCCTCGATCTTCGCCCGGATCCAGTCCATCCCCGACGCCACCGACGAGCGGGAACTCGTGAGGACCTGGAGCTCGTCCTTACCGCACTTCACGGCCGCCAGGTTCGTGCTCGTCTCCACGAGCCCCGGGATGTCGTTGCTCATGGCCACGACGCCGTGGGGAAGCGCCACCAGGAGGTTCAGGACCCGAGCCCCGGTCTCGAGGCTCCACACCGACTCCGGGAGCCCCGCCTCGTCGACCTGGAGGCGCATGCCCGGCTCGGGCCCGGCGAACTCTGCCCGGACCTCTTCGAATCGCGCCATCAGCCGCTCCACGGCCTCCGACGCGTCCCCGGCGGGCATGACCACGGTGGCCCAGGCCTCCCGGGGGATCGCGTTGTGTTTGTCGCCCCCCTCGATGCGCGCCAGGGGACCCGGTACGTCCGCGGCCCGTAGGATTCGAGCCAGGAGCTGCACGGCGTTGCCCCTCTGGAGGTGGATATCCACTCCCGAGTGGCCGCCGGCGAGCCCCAGGAGCTTGACCGTTCGGGCCGCGGATCCCGCCGGCGGGGCCATCCGGTGCAGGGGGAGGGCGATCCGGGTGTCCGCCCCCCCGGCGCACCCCACCGTCAGTGTTCCCTCCTCCTCCGAGTCGAGGTTGATGAGCTGACGCCCCCGAAGGAGGCTGGCGTCCAGACCCTGGGCCCCCGTAAGGCCCGTCTCCTCGTCGACGGTGAAGAGGAACTCCAGGGGACCGTGATCCAGATCGTCGGCCTCCATGACGGCCAGCATGGCCGCCACGCCGATGCCGTTGTCGGAGCCCAGGGTGGTGCCGTCCGCCGTGAGGTAGGCCCCGTCCAGGACCGGCCGGATGGCGTCCTTGGCGAAGTCGAAGTCCACGTCGGAGTCCTTCTCGTTCACCATGTCCAGATGGGCCTGCAGGACGGTCGTCGGCGCAGTCTCCCGCCCGGGTGACGCGGGCTTGCGCACGACCACGTTCCCCGTGGCGTCCACCGCGTGCTCCAGGCCGAGGCGGTCCGCGACCCCGACGACCCAGCTCCGGATCCGGCCTTCCTCCTTCGAACCCCGGGGGATGGTGAGAATCTCGTCGAAGTATCGCCAGAGAGGGGTAGGCTCGAGGTCGGAAACGAAGGCCCCGCGGCCCGCTTCAGAGGCCTGTGCGGCCGGGTGCCCGCTCGCCGTGGAAGCACGCGTCTCGGCGATCGGTGGCGGGTACCGCTGCGTTGCAGGGAGAGTCGCATGCTCACTTTCCGCCGGGGGGCGAAGACCCGGCACGCCCATGGCCGGACCGACGCCCGAAGCGCCCCGCTGGCGGAAGAGGTCCGCGGGGCGCTACACTGCTCCGCCCATCGCGGTGGAGATCTGCGTGGTTGGCTCGAGAGCAACGGGGAGTCCGCATATGCCCGAGGTAGCGGCAGGGCAGGGAGAGGTTGCGACGGCGCGGTCGAACATCGCCAGAGAGCGGGACTGGGACATCCTCCTGGCGGAGATCGACGAAGGGGAGGTGGTGCCCGTCATCGGCCAGGACCTCCTCACCGTCGAGCGCGACGGCGTTCGGATCGATGCGGACCGGCATCTCGGCCGGCAGCTCGCCCAGGTCCTGGAATACGAGCCGGACCCCGAAGTCCCGGTTTCCGTCGCATCGGTAGCCGCCGGCTACCTGAAGAGCCGCGGCCATCCCACCGAGATCTATGACGGGTTGGAATGGCTTCTCCGGCAGGCGGAATCGGAGCCGTATCCCGAGTCCCTCCGGAAGCTCGCCGAGATCACCCCCCTTCGACTCTTCGTCACCACCACCTTCGACCCCTGGATGGAACGGGCTCTGGCCGCCGTCGGCCGCGCTGCGGAGAGTGCCGCGTACGAGCCGGGAGAACGGGGGGGCGATCTGCCGAAGGACTTCGAGCACCGCAAGGTGGCCTTCGTCTATCATCTACTGGGAAAGCCGGGGACGTCGGCCTTCGCCGTCACCGAGGAAGACATCCTGGAGTTCATGCACCAGTTGCTGAGTCCCGCCAGTCCGCGGCGCCCGGACCAGCTCTTCGACGCCCTGGAGAAGAGCCACCTCTTGTTCCTGGGCTGCCGGTTTCCGGACTGGCTCACCCGGTTCCTGGTCCGCATGGCCCGGGGCGTACCCCTGGGAGACCCTCACGGGCGACGCAACTGGATCGCCGGCGGTACCGTCCGTGGCAACAAGGTCTTGCAGGAGTTCCTCACGAGTTCGAGTCAGCGAACGAAGGTCTTCCAGGACATGGACGCCGGCGAGTTCGTGGCCGAACTGCACGAGCGGTGGACGAAGAAGCACCCGAACGGGATTCCCGAGGAGCCCACGGCCGAGCCCGAGGCCCGGGACAAGGTCTTCCTGAGCTACGCCAGCGAGGACCGGGCTCAGGTCCAGGAGATCTGCAGGGCACTGGAGGAGAAGAACGTCCTCTACTGGTTCGACCGGAAGGAGCTGGACGGCGGGGACGACTGGCACGAGAAGATCCGACGGAACGTCCGGAGCTGCAGCCTCTTCGTCCCGCTCCTCTCCAAGCACGTGGATACGGACGAGCCACGATACGTCCGATTCGAGTGGAAGGAGGCGTTGGAACGCCAGAAGATGCAGCCGGCCAACGGGCGGTTCATCCTTCCGGTCCGCATCGACGACTCCGCTCTGGAGCAATCCCCGCGACTCCCGGTGGACCTCCAGGCCGTCCAGTGGATGGACCTCCAGGACTTTCTCGACAAGATCGTCGGGTTCTACAGAGACAAGCAGCGTGATCGTCTGGACGGGATGGTGGCGGAATGAAGAGCACGACGACGGTCTCGACCCCGGTCCCCGAGGCGCTGGACCTTCCGACGCTGGAGTCGAACCTCGACCCCGAGCACCCGTGGCCCGGGTTGGAGGGGTACGACGAGGGCGACGAGGACTACTTCAAGGGGCGATCCGAAGAGATCGACGATCTCTACCGCCTCGTCCGGCGCGAGCGGTTGACACTCCTGGTGGGGAAGGCCGGGACGGGAAAGTCCTCCCTGATCCGCGCGGGGCTGTTTCCCAAGCAGCGGCGCGAGGAGGCCCTCCCCATCTACGTTCGGCTGGACTACTCCGAGGGCGCCCCGGCGCTGGGGGCCCAGGTCAAGACGGCGGTCTACGAGGCCGCCCGGGCGTCGAATCTCGAGGCGCCGGCCCCCATCGAGGATCAGTCGCTCTGGGAGTACCTCCACCTGCACGACGGGGAGTTCTGGAGCCGGCACCACCGCATCATCATGCCCTTCATCGTCTTCGACCAGTTCGAGGAGCTCTTCACCCTCGGCCTCGCGTCGCGTGACGCCAAGCGGGCCGCCGACGTCCGGGTCTTCATCTCCGAGCTTTCGGACCTGGCCGAGGACCGGGTGCCTCTGCACGTCCTCGAGGACGAGGGCAGAGCCAACCGCCACAACCTCAAACGGCACCACTACAAGCTGGTGGTCTGCCTTCGGGAGGAATACCTGGCGGAGCTGGATCGCATGCGGGACGACCTTCCGCCGGCCCTCTTCCACAACCGCATGCGCCTGCCGGAGATGACGGCGGAGAAGGCGAAGCAGGTCGTCCTCGAGACCGGGGCGCAGGTGGGAGCCGATGCCCTGGCGGACGAGATCGTCCAGCGGGCGTCCGAGGACACGCGGGAGCATCGGAGAGACACGGAGGAGGGACAGGCCAAGTCCTGCGTCAGCCCGGCGCTCCTGTCGGTGCTCTGCACCACGCTCAACGAGAAGCGGATCGCCGACGGAGCGGCCAAGATCTCCCGGAGCTACCTCGAGGCGCTGGGCCCGAGCCTGCTCACGGCATTCTACGAACGGCAGCTGGAGTCCCTTCCGGAGATTCCGGGCGAGCGGCCCTGGGACTCTCCTCAGACCCGGGCCCGAAAGGTCAACGATCGGATCGCAGAGGAGTTCGTCGACGGCGACGTCCGGGTGAGCATCCCCGAGAGCCGGGCCCGGACCGTCTTCGGAGACGCGGCGCTGGCCAAGCTCGTCCACGACAAGGTGCTGGGCTACAATCAGCACGGCCGGGTGGAGCTGATCCACGACGTGCTCTCACCCGAGGTCAAGAAGACCCAGGGACGGTTCCTGGAGAAGCTGGTCCGGTTCTTTCGCCAGGCGATTCGCGTCGCCGTGGTGGTGGGCCTCCTGCTCATGGCGGCCTCTGCGGTGCTGGGCTTCGACAGGGGGAAGAGGCAGGCATCCCCGCCCGCGCCCCCGCCAACGCCCGACGTCGCTCCCAGCGTCACGCCTCCCTTCAACCCCCAGAATCCGGCCCAGGCCATCGCCCTCGCCCGGGGCCTTGTCCGCGACCTGAACGAAGGGACCCGGCGGATCGAAGAGACCGTTGCCGGACTGCGCCAGGCGGACTGGCCGGGGGCGACGCGCTCCCTGGCGTACCTCGATGCCTACCTGAGTCCCGCTCGGTCCTTCTTCTGTGAGTTCGATGCGGCTCCCGGGTCCTTCTGGGAAGCCGACGTGAACGGGGTGCTGGACCAGGCGTGTTCCGCGGTGGAGATCCAGGCGGAGCAGGGGGAGACGCTCCGGGGGTTGGTCGTCCGGGGGGAGCCGGTTCTGTTCAGCTCGGAGGTGAGGGATTCGGTGGTGGGAGCGTGGACCGGGTACGAGGCGGGGTTCAACGCGTCCAAGGACTTCATCAACCGGGTGGTGTTGCGGTGGGTGGCCGAATCCGCTCCCGAGCGATGACGCCGGGGCGAGCTCTGGCCCTTTGCCTTGCGGTGGTGCCGGCATGCCTGGCGGTTCCCGGCGCCTCGGCAGGCCAGACGCCGCCGGATACGGTAAGGCCGACGGTCGATACGCTGACCATCCGAACTCTCTTCCGGGAACGGGCTTCGGACGCCGATGTCGACCCGGTGGAGGGGACGGTCCCGACGCCGGAGGTCGAGGCGATCTTTCGCACCGCCGTCGAGGTGACGGTGGAGACCACGGGAGACGGGCTCGCTCCCGACTCATTCACGGTTCGCGCCACCGACGTGAACGATTCGTCGCGGATCGTGCGGCAGGCGGTGGCGGCGAATGATAGGACGCTGATGCCCCTCGATCCGGGAGAGTACACCCTCTCGCTGGAAGAGCTCGGCGAAGGATGCAGCGTCTCGTCGATGCGAGCGGGGCCGTACCGGAAAGGCGTCAGCAGGAGCGCCGCCTTCGCGGTGGCGTGCCGCGAGGGACTCCCGGTGACCGTCGATGTCTTCGGGGGGCGGACGAACCCCGCGGACGTGGCGATCCTCCGGATGCCGGACGGGTCCACGGAGTCGGTCCCGAGCGGATCCTCCACCGCATTCCTGCCCATGGCATCCGGTCCCAACCGGCTGGTGGTGACGCTGCCCGACGCCCCGTCCACGGAGCTTCCCCCCATCTCGGTGGAGCTCTCCACGGAACGGTCCGACGTGCCGATGATCGTCCTCCCGGGGCAGGCCCCGCAGCTCATCGAGGTGGACCGGCCGGCCACCTTTGCCCTGACGGGAGGTGAGCCCGTGGCCCTGACCTTGATGCTGCCGGAGCCGGCCCCCAGGACTTCCTCGGTAACCCAGGTCGATCAGTGTCGACGCGGCCGTGGAGTACGACAACGTTCCCTCCGAGCCCATCCGGCTGCTGCTGTCGCTGGATGAGGTGCCGCCATCAGGCGGCGACGGCTGGCACCTGGGGGGTGGTCTCGGCGCCATCGGCGTCGCCGCCACCGGGCCCACGTCCTTCGTCACGCCCACCGTCTCCCTGTCCTTGGTGCGCGGAGATCGGAACGAAGAGTGGCTCTACCTGACGGGGCACCTGGGCTACTGGAGGGCCGGACCGTCGGCAGCCGATCCGGTTCTGCCCGCCGATCCGCGGCCGCCCTTCCGGAACCGGACGATCTGGACCTGGTCCGTGGGCGCCTCGCTCTTCCTGGACCAGTGGGCCGGTCTGGGGATCTCCGCCGCCTGGGTCGAGGGCCGGGAGACCGCCACCGCCGAGGAGAAGTACATGAACCGGTCCCGGGGGGTCGCGCTGGGACCCCGGTTTCGCGTGCGTCCGGCGGACCGGTGGCCCTACATCATCCTCGGTCTCGATGTCCAGTACGGCGAGACCGAAGAGCTTCGCCTGGATGAGCCCGAGCTGGGGTGGAGCCTGACGCCCAGCCTCTCGTTGAGCTATGTGCTCCACTAGGCGCCTGGCCCGCGGGCTCCTGGTGGCCGCGGCCGTGGGTGTCTCGGCCCAGTGCACCAAGCTGCCGTACGAGCCGGTCCAGATCGTGGTGGTGGACGTCGCCACGGTGGGAAGCGAGGTGGACACGGACGGGTACGTGCTCCACGTCGGCGACGTCATGAGTCGATCGGTGGAGAGCAACGGCTCGGCGACGTTCGAGGGACTGGGGGCCGGCGAATACCTGCTCCGCGTCGACGGCGTCGCCGGCAACTGCGCCCTCGACGGGCTCAACCCCCGGCCCCTGTCCGTCAAGGAGGACACCATTACCCGGGAGGAGTTGACGGTGACGTGCGGCCCCCCCACGGGGTCGTTGACCGTCGACGTCACCACCACCGGCACCGAGGTGGATCCCGACGGCTACACCGTCTCGGTGGACGGGACGCTCACGCAGCTGATCTCGAGCAACGGGTCGGTCACCTTCGAGGAGCTGGCCCCCGGCGACCACGTCGTCCGCCTCACGAACGTCGCCGCGAACTGCCGGGTCACCACCGATCCGGTCCCGAATCCCCGTACCGTCTCGGTGGTCTCCGACGCGTCCGTCGCTACCGCCTTCTCCGTCTACTGCGGGCCCCTCGCCGGGGACCTGGTGGTGGTGGTGGCCACCAGCGGCACGGAAGTGGACCCCGACGGCTACACCCTCTCCGTGGACGGATCGTCGCCGAAGCCCATCGACACCAACGGCTCGGTCGTCTTCAGCGGCCTGACCCCGGGGGAGCACACGGTGACCATCGGTGGGCTCGCCGAGAACTGTTCCCTGACCGACGGCGCCGACTCCCGAACCGTCACCCTGGCGGCGGGGACGTCCGCCGCCGTGGCCTTCTTCGTGAATTGCGGCCCCCCCACCGGGGCCCTGGTGGTGGCTGTCACGACCACCGGCACCGACGTCGACGCGGACGGCTACACGGTCACCCTGAACGACGAAGACCCCCGGGCGGTCTCCACCAACGGCTCGGCCACCTTCGAGGGCCTCGCCGATGGCGACTACACCGTGGAGCTCTCGGGGATCGCCGCCAACTGTGCCGTCCTGGTGGACGAGAATCCCAATCCCCGCACGGTCACCGTCACATCGGGGGCGTCTGCTACCACCATCTTCTTCGTCCATTGCGAGCCGGTGGCGGGCGCGGTGGTGGTCGACGTCACCACCACGGGGACGGGTGTG
>JARRPL010000263.1:0-4577 GCA_037382905.1 Gemmatimonadota bacterium
CCCCCCGTCGGTGAATCCAGAAGCCCCAGGATCGACAGCAGCGTCGTCTTCCCGCACCCCGACGGGCCCGCGATCGACACGAACTCCCCCTGCCCGATCTCCAGATCGATGCCCCCCAATGCGTGGGTCTCCACCTCGTCCGTGTAGAACACCTTCGACAGCCCGTCCAGGTGTATCAGGGACTGCTCTCCGTGCCGGTTCATCCGTCCTCCCCTCCTCCGTCGAAGCTCATGCCGACGGTCTCCGCCGGCCTCAAGCACTCAGACGAGGGGTGCGCACGAAAAGTTGCAGAGAGGGGGTCACGGGTGCGTCACGAGGCCGTGTCCATCCCCTTGGGCATGTGGGGACCCCGCAGGTCCACGGGACGCCGTCGGCTCCGCACCCGGAGGTTCAGCATCTCCACGAAGACCGAGAATCCCATGGCAAAGTAGATGTAGGCCTTGGCGATATGCTGCCCGAGCCCTTCGGCGACCAGGGTGAAGCCGATGAGGAGGAGAAAGCTCAAGGCCAGCATCTTGACCGTGGGGTGCCTGCTGACGAAGTCGCTCACCGGCTCCGCCGCGAACATCATGAAAGCCACGGCGATGACCACGGCGATGATCATCACGGCGATGTCATCGGCCATCCCCACGGCGGTGATCACCGAATCCAGCGAGAAGACGATGTCCAGCAGTGCGATCTGCAGGATCACGCCGCCGAAGCCGGCGGTCTCCCGGGTCTCCCGCTCGTGGCCGCCACCCTCCAGGTTGTCGTGGATCTCATGGGTGGCTTTGGCCAGGAGGAAGAGTCCCCCCAGCAGGAGGATGAGGTCGCGCCCGGACACCCCGTGGTCGAAGAGCTCGAAGAGGGGTGTCGTGAGGCGCATCACCCATGCGATGGAGAGGAGGAGCAGGATGCGGGTGAGCATGGCCAGGCCGAGCCCCACGCGCCGGGCCAGGGCCTGCTTCGATTCCTCCACCTTCTCGGACAGGATCGAGATGAAGATGATGTTGTCGATCCCCAACACGACCTCGAGGACGGTCAGGGTGAGCAACGCGATCCAGGCGTCCGGCTGGGTGATCCAATCCATGGCGCGGGAAGGATGGGGGAAAGGTCGGCCCGGGCCGGTGCGAGACCGACTCGTCGGTGGGGTCGAACAACCTACACGAAAAACGGCGCCGCCCCAGAGGGACGACGCCGCTTCGACACGCCTGCGCGAGGCGCATCCTACATCGGCGCACCCGTCACGCCCGCTTCACCGTCGGCGGACACCACGAAGTGGACCCACATCCCGCTCACGGCATGACCGGGAATGTAGCAGACCATGGAATACTCACCCGCCTCGGAGGCGGTGAAGGTGATGGTCTCCGTCTCACCCGGAAGGGTCGCGTCGGTCATGGAGGTGGGGTTCGCGGAGATCGCGCCCTCGAAGACCGGGGTGGCCTCGACCATGGCCGGTGCGGTGGAGAATCCCGGCGAGATGCCCAGCGAGTGGGCCATGTTGGGATCCTCGTTCGAGAAGTTGATCGTCACGTTCGCGCCCACGGGCACGGTGATGGTCATCTCTCCGAACTGGGCCCCGTTGTAGTTCCAGTAGTTCCCCTTGTCGGTCGCACCGGCGATGATGTCGAGGGAGACGTCGGAGCCGTTCATGGTGTACCAGCTCGGCATCGTCATCTCGCCCGACCCTGCGGGCGTCGCCGCTTCCTGGGCCGCGGGGGCCGGCTCGGTGGCCGCGCCAGACTGGGAGTTGTCGGCTGCGGGCTCGCCGCCACCGCATGCGGCGAGGCCGAAGAGGAGGGCCGTGCTGAGAACAAGACGCTTCATGTTGAATCGATCCCTGTTTGATGTGGCGATTGGCACCGAAGGGTCCGGAGTCACCACGTGACACCGGAGCCAGACCTACCCACAGGTCGGGGAGTTGTGCCGCACCGGTTTAACGAGTTGTGAAAGAAGGTACAAGCGTCGGCTCCCGGGAGGGAGTCCCGCGTCGGCAGCTCCGGGGGACGGCCAGGAGGGGAGGCCCGTTGCAGGGTCCCACCGGCCCCGAGTGCCGGCGAGCCACCACGGCCCTTCCCGGCGAACTCTGCAGCCGACCCCACACCCCCCCGTCACCGCCGCGACCCGCAATGACAAAACCCGTCTCGCGCGGACGCGAGACGGGTTTTCAGGACCCCGACCCGGCGGGCGCCCCCATCGATGGAGGCCGACGCCGGCGGCACGGAGTCATCCCTCCGTGGGAGCATCAGCCCCGGTAGAAGCGCTCCGAGACGATCTTGCCCTCGTCGTTCCAGTGCCGCACCGCGACCTGCGTGTACTTCATCTCGCCCCATTCGGCGTGGGTGTAATCGTTGTTCCAGATGGAGAAGGTCACACCGTCACCGACGCCCGTCTCCTTGAGCTCGAATGCCCGAACCTCGGTGAGCTTGCTGAAGAAGTCCTTCTCCCGCTCCCGGTTCAACTCCTTCCCCACCCACGGCTCGAAGCCCTGATCCTGCATCACGCAGTCGTTCGCGTAGAACTTCTCGAACGCCTCCAGCGCCTTCCCCTCCAGGATCATCTCGTTCAACTCCCGGTCCAGCGCGGCGATATCTGCCATGGTTCCCGTCTCCATTGTTGCTCCGTTGTTGATCTGGCGTTCCAGCGTACCAGTCATTGTACAACAACCTTGAATGTTTGTCTAGTCATGTATTTTCATGGACCGGCAGTCGGGAGGACGTCGATTCCCGTACCGCCAGGTCCGGGGGCCGCCCCTGGCCACCCAGCCCCGGATCAGGCGTCGGAGCCCTCACCCTGCGGAGGCTCCCACACTCCGACCGTGGCCCGCAGCCGGTCCAGCAGATGCACCAGGACGGACAGGTCATCGGCGTCCAGCCCCCCGGCCACGACCCGGTCCACCGACTCGAGCCTCTTGTCGGCAGCCTCCAGGAGCGCCCGTCCCTCGGCCCGGATGGTGCACAGGACCCGCCGTCGATCCTCCGGGTCCCGGCCGCGATCCACCAGGTTCTTGGCCACCAGTCGATCTACCAGGCGCGTGACCCCGGGTTGACGTTCCAACATCCGGCGACCGATCTCCAGGGTGGGCAGGCCCGCCTCCCCGGCGCCCCTCAAGATCCGGAGAACGTTGTACTGCTGAGGCGTCACCCCCACCGGCTCCATCAGGTCGGCCAGGAGGCGACGGACCTCGTCCGTGGTCCGGAGAAGGGTGACCACGAGTTCCTGGACGGGGCTGGAGAAGGGTCGGCGCTGACCGATCTCCTCGGCGACGGTACGGGTTTCTCGGGACATGGCTCGGGGGGCGGGGAGCGGGGGGACGCGGGAAGGTCCCCTGCACCGGGGAGATTTCGCAAGCGCAGGCTCTCCCATAGCTTCCGCCGCCCGTCCCCAACCCCATCCCGATCCGGAGACCGGCGCATGTCCCTTCCGTACGCTCCACCGTCCCCACGGCTCCGGCGCTCATGGATCCGGTGGGTTCTGCTTCTCTCCGCCTGGCTTTCGGGGCCAGTGGGCCTCCAGGCGCAGGCCGGCGGTGAGCCCGTCTTTCCCGGCGCCGAATGGGAGGAGGTGGCTGGAGACGATCTGGCGAGCCTCGGGTGGTCTCAGGAGGGCCTTCAGGAGACCTTCGCCTTCCTCCGGGACAGCTCCAACGTCACCGGCGTCGTGGTGGTGGACCAGGGCCGTCGGGTCTTCGACTTCGGGGACATCTCGGAGCTCTCCTACGTGGCTTCGGTGCGGAAGAGCATCCTCGCCATCCTCTACGGGCCGTGGGTGGAGGACGGGACCATCGACCCGGCGGCCACGCTGGCTTCGCTGGGGATCGACGATGTGGGGGGTCTCCTGGACACGGAGAAGGAGGCCACCGTGGAGCACCTCATCACGGCCCGGTCCGGGATCTACCACCCGGCCTCCAACGGCGGCGACAACCTGGCGGACGCGCCACCCCGGGGATCCCAGGCGCCCGGCACCTACATGTTGTACAACAACTGGGATTTCAACGCAGCCGGCGCAGTCTTCGAGCAGCTCACCGACCGGAACATCTACGACGAGTTGGAGCGGCAGTTGGCGGGTCCCCTGGGCTTCCAGGACTGGGACCGGGACGCCCAGCGAAAGTCCGGCGATCTGGAGATCTCACGGAATCCCGCCTACCACATGTGGCTTTCGACGCGGGACATGGCGCGGATCGGGCTCCTGATGCTGAACGAGGGCACCTGGGACGGGAGGGAGATCGTATCCCGAGAGTGGGCTCGACGGATCACCGGGGTGGTGACCCCCCTCGACGAGATGAACCCCGTCGGTCGACGGGACGGCTATTTCGGCTACGGGTACATGTGGTGGGTCTGGGACGGTCCCGGTGCCGTCGGACCCTTCGCAGGAGCCTACACCGCCCGGGGGGCCTGGGGGCAGTGGATCACCGTCCTTCCCGCCCTGGACCTGGTGCTGGCCGTCAAGACCAAATCCGCCTACGCCCGGACGACGCAGTGGGATTCATGGCACCGGCTCATCGAGCTCCTGCTGGCGGCGCGTGGCGTGGCACCGGAGGGGCCCTGGCCGTGGGGTGAACGGGGCTCTTGAGGCCGCCCGTCCCGGCGATCCTGGCC
>JARRPL010000264.1:0-5487 GCA_037382905.1 Gemmatimonadota bacterium
TGAACGCCTCGGGGTCCGTACGCCGATCGCTCGACTTCGAATCCCACTCTTCCCTCGCCTCGACGTCTCGAACGCCATGTCCGACCCAGCCGCTCTCCGAATGCGATTCATCTATATCGATTCCCAGGATCGGGAGGTGAACATCCCGAGCGTGGATGCCGTCCGCCTCCGCATCGAGCTGGGAGCCATCAAGGACCACACCCGGTTCTACGACGACAATACGGGAAAGTGGGCGCCCGCCTCCGAGCACGACATCTACCGCACGCTGAAGCGGCAGCTTCAGGAGGCGGAGCACGGATTCGTGATGCCTCCGCCGCCCCCTGCGACGAGGGACGACGCCCCCTCCTCCCGATCCACGGAGGAGGATCGCCCGGCGCCGGGTGACCCCGACCGGGAGGGCGATGCGGAGGACGCCCGGGAGTCGGACCCCCTCGGTCTCGGTGTCGAGCTGGAGCTGGCCCCGTCCCATGAGCCTGCGTCCGGAGGGATCGAACCGGTGGACCGGGCCGGGCCGCCGGAAGAGGACCTGGTCTCGGACCCGTGGGACGTGGAGGGCTGGGACGAACCGGAGGAGGAGGCCGACCGTGCGGCCGAAGACGAGGACCCCGCCGGGTCCCTCGAAGCCCAGGCGGACCCATCGCCGGGGGAGACCCGGGAGGACTTCATCGCCTCTGCGGAGGACGAGCTCATGGGCGAATGGGCGGGGGAGGCCGACACCGGATCCCCTCCCGTCGGCGAGGCGGGCCTGGCGCTGGAGCCCGGTCTTGCCGACTCCTTCGACTCCGGATCCCGATCGCCGGATCCCCAGGCCGACCCCGTCGCTGCGACTCCCGATCCGCCGGGCGGCGCCGATCCGTACGCCGAGGCGGGAGGGGTGCAGCGGGAGGTGCGGGGCCACGCCGAAGAAGCGTCGTGGGACGGTGCGGGGGGGCGGGCGTCATGGGACGATTCGGGAGAGGCGGAATCGTGGGACCGACCCGGGGAGGCGGCATCCGTCGGCGCCGGGCAGCGGGACGTGCCTCCCTCCCGTCCCCGCCCGAACCGGGGACCTCCTCAGCGCAAGCTCACCCGTGCCCGGACCCCTGGTGCCGACCGGATCGTAGGGATCGTCGGCCTGGTGGTGGTCCTGGGCGCCGGGGCCTTCTTCGGCTGGCCCTACGTCGGGTCCCTCTTCGGGGGTGGCTGGGTGGAAGCCGAGGTGGTCATGCCCCCGCTGGATCCGGAGTTGGTTCCCCGGATGCGGCAGCTGGCCAGCAGGGCTTCGAGCCGGATGGCGGCGGACATGGAGAAGCTTCCGGAACGTGCGGCGATCACGGGCGAGCCCTCACGGGATTGGCTCGCCGGCGTCTACCTGGCCAACGCCAGTGCCTACGCGGACCTGCCTCGCTACTGGAATGCCGTACAGGGCTGGGTCGCCGCCGCCCGGGCGGCGGAGAACGCCCTCTTCCGAGAAGCGCTGCAGGCTCAGCTGGACACGGCGAACCTGGCGGCCTCCGATTCGGAGGCGATTCGCGACCGTGCGCTGGCCGGGTTCCAGGCGGCGGGTTCGGACCGGCGCATCGTCTACAATCAGCTTCAGCAGGTGGCGGAACGGTCCCTGAACCTCCATGGATTCCTGCTGGCCAACGAGGATCGGATCACCCACGAGCCGGCAGGCAGCGGAATCTCCCGGGACCCCGTGCGGGAGGCGGTGCCGGCCACCGAGGAACTCGGCGAGGAGATGTGGACCCAGGTGGGGTCCATCACCAGCGCCCTGGACGCCCTGGGCTACCTGGAGCGGATCGAGACCGAGGCGCTGCTGGGCGTGTTCCTGGAGAAGCTGGAGGCCACCGCCATCCGGTGACCCCTCCGGGCTCGTGTCGCGAGACCCGTACCCGCCGCCCGCCGGGGCCCGGGGCGACGGTGACCGCCACGGACCCGGGCGAGGTCACGCCTGGAAGTAGGGGTTCACTCCCGAGGCGTGATCCGTGATGTCGTGGACCGCGGTGAGCTCCGGGATGGCCTGCCGAAGCATCCGCTCGACGCCCTGACGCAGCGTAAGCCGGGACATGGCGCATCCCTGGCATCCCCCACTCATCTCCAGGTAGATCTCGGTTCCGTCGATCTCGGCGAGGGTGATGGCACCGCCGTGGGAGGCGATGGCGGGATTGACCTGATCGTCCAGGACCTCCCGGACCCGGTCCGCGAGAGGGCCTTCCGGCGGGGCCGGAGCCCGGGCAGCGGG
The DNA here is from genome assembly GCA_037382905.1 of Gemmatimonadota bacterium. Classification (GTDB taxonomy): domain Bacteria; phylum Gemmatimonadota; class Gemmatimonadetes; order Longimicrobiales; family Gaopeijiaceae; genus Gaopeijia. The sequence goes on from JARRPL010000264.1 coordinate 2,225, forward strand.
AGGAGCCGCCACCGGCCGGACCTCGAAGCCGCTCTCGTTGACCCGCTCCACGAAGTCCACCGTGGCGCCTTCCAGCGCACCACTGGAGGCGTCGGGGATCAGGACGCTGAAGCCGTCGAGGTCGACCTGGGACTCGCCGGACTCCCGCTCGTCCTCGCTCACCAGCGTGAGCTCGAACTGGGGCGCCATCGGGCTGCCGTGGGCCGAGATGCGGAGGAACGAGAGCTCGCCCTCGCTCTGGTCGATGAAGGCCTGGACCATGTCCCGGGCTTTGTCGGTGAACGTCAGCATGGGGTGCCTGGATGGGGGAGGCTGATATCAGGAATCATTCTACACACTTTCCAGGGGGCTGATCCAGCCCCGGACCCCTCCGACCGAGCCGGGGGACCCGGTGATCCCCGGCGCCCGTGGGCGGCGTCTTCGGCGAGGCTCCGATCCCGGTCCGGGCGCCGGTTGATGGCGCTGGCGCCGTCGGAGTACCTTCCCTTTCCCCCCTCCTTCCGACCCCGGCTCCCGGCGAGAACCCCCTGATGGCCACTCCCGACCTGATGGACAAGCTCGTGTCGCTCTGCAAGCGACGCGGATACATCTTCCAGTCCTCCGAGATCTACGGCGGGACGGGCTCCGTCTGGGACTACGGGCCCCTGGGCGTCGAGCTGAAGCGGAACGTGAAGGAGCTGTGGTGGCGGTCCATGGTCCACATGCGGGACGACGTGGAGGGGCTGGACGCCGCCATCCTGATGCACCCCCGGACCTGGGAGGCCTCGGGGCACGTGGAGGGCTTCACGGATCCGCTGGTGGAGTGCGGCAACTGCCACCGCCGCTTCCGGGCCGACCTGCCCGAGGTCGCCGACGGCCAGTGCCCGAGCTGCGGGACCCGGGATGCCTTCGGTGAGGCACGGCAGTTCAACCTCATGTTCAAGACCTTCATGGGTCCTGTGGAGGAGGCGGCCTCGGTGGTCTACCTCCGCCCCGAGACGGCCCAGGGGATCTTCGTCAACTTCCAGAACGTGGTGACGACCTCCCGCCAACGGGTGCCCTTCGGCATCGCCCAGATCGGGAAGGCGTTCCGGAACGAGATCACGCCGGGGAACTTCATCTTCCGCACCCGGGAGTTCGAGCAGGCGGAGATGCAGTTCTTCGTCGAGCCCGGCACGGACGACGAGTGGTTCGAGCGGTGGAAGGCGGACCGCATGGCCTTCCACGAGGGTCTCGGGCTCAACCCCGACAAGCTCCGCTTCCACGCCCACGGCGAGGACGAGCGGGCCCACTACGCCACGGCGGCCTTCGACATCGAGTACGAGTTCCCCTTCGGCTGGAAGGAGTTCGAGGGGATCCACAACAGGACGGACTTCGACCTCACCAAGCACCAGGAGTTCTCGGGCAAGCGCATGGAGTACATCGAGCCCGGGGGCGGAAAGCGGTTCATCCCCTACGTGATCGAGACCTCCATGGGGGTGGACCGGACGCTCCTGGTGGTCCTGGCCGACGCCTACCGGGAGGAGGAGGTGGAGGGCGAGGAGCGGGTGGTGCTGGGACTGCACCCCGACCTGGCGCCGGTGAAGGCGGCGGTCTTCCCCCTGGTCAAGAAGGACGGGCTGCCGGAGATCGCCCGGAAGCTGAACGACGACCTGCGGGCCGTGGCCATCCCCTCGTTCTACGACGAGTCGGGGGCCATCGGCCGCCGGTACCGGCGCCAGGACGAGACGGGCACGCCCTTCTGCATCACCGTGGACGGGGAGACCACAGAAGCGGACACCGTGACGATCCGGGACCGGGACAGCATGGAACAGGTGCGGGTCGGTCTGGATCAGGTGGTGCCCTGGCTCCGGGAGCGCCTCGGGGGCTGACGCTCGGTCCCGCCGCCGCCCCGTCACCCCACCCTTCCGATCCTCCGGCAACGCTGTTCGACCCCATCGTGACCGCTCCGCTCCGCCGGCTGGCCCGTCGCCCGGGCCGCCAGCCTGCCACCACGCCGTTCTCCCTGTCCTGCGCCCTCCTCGTCGCCGCGGCGTCCGCAGGGCCCCTGGTCGCTCAGGAGGAGGGGGAGCGCCACTGGAACGTCGAGGGTGAGCTGGGGGCCAGCATCTTCTTCGGCGCTTCGGAGCAGACCGCGGTGGTCTTCCGATCGGCCTTCGAGCACGAGGACGAGCGGTGGGACGTCTCGCTGGGGGGCACCTTCAGCTACGGCGAGGCTCAGGATCAGGAGGGGACCAGCTTCGTGAACAACCGCTCGTGGACGGCGCTCGGCGGCCTCGACTACGACGCGGGACGGTGGTCCCCCTTCTTCTTCGGAAGCGCCGAGGGCAGCTTCGAGCGGGCCATCGACCTGCGCATGCGGCGGAGTTCACCCGTCCTCGCGCAGGCGAAGGGGAGGCGTCGGAGGACCGGTGGCTGGCTCGGTGGTCCCTGCGGACCCGGGCGAGTCGCGAGTTCTGGCAGGATCGGGGAGAGTTCAACTTCGTCGCCTTCTACCGGCCTGCTCTCAACGTCCTCGAGGACTACACGGTCGAGGTCGACACCAGCGTATCCTTTGCCCTGAACGATGCCTTCACCCTGAAGCTCTCGCTGGTGGACCGCTACGACAATCTGGCGGTCTCCCGGGGTGCCCAGGCCAACAACGATGGGCGGGTGTACCTCTCGTTCCTGGCGTCCTACTGAGGCGGGAAGGCCGGAATCCGGGGCGGTGGGCGCCTCCGATCGGGGCGGTGGCGGGACCCGAACCGCCTGCGGGGTCCTTGCCCCCTCCTCCGGGTTCGCCCCACAGTACCGCTCGGTGCATCGGGCCCGCCCCCGACTCAGACTGCAGAACCACGGCATTCCCCACGGAGACCCCATGGCGTCCCGCCCCCATTCCCGTCCGGCCCTCTGGTCTCTTCTCCTCCTCGGCCTTCTCGTGGGGCCGCTCACGGCCCAGGACCCCCCGGTCCCCCAGACCTTCGACTGGTGGGAGGAGGCGGGTGTCCCGTCCGAGACCCCCTGGGGGCAGGCCGTGGACGTGGCCTCCACGGAGCAGATCCTGAGCTGGACCACCATGCCGGAGTACACGACGGAGTGGGTGAACTACCTCCCGGAGGACCCCGCGGTCGTCTCCCCTACGGACTACTTCGGACACCCCGTCGGCCGGCCCGGCGTGCTGCACAAGGTGGAGGAGATCTCCGGGTACATGGAGGCGCTGGCGGGATCGTCGTCCCGGGTGCGCTTCCAGCGCCTGGGCCAGACGGAAGAGGGCCGGGACTTCGCCCTGGTCCAGGTCGGGAGCG
>JARRPL010000265.1:0-4561 GCA_037382905.1 Gemmatimonadota bacterium
ACCCAACAGGGGCACCCCCAGCTCCCGGGCGAGCTCCTCTCCACCCCCCCGTCCGAAGAGGTCGTGCGTCTCGCCGCAGGACGGGCAGGTGAATCCGCTCATGTTCTCCACGATCCCCAGGACCCGCGTGTTCACGCGCTCGAACATCTTCACGCCTCGCCGCACGTCTCCGGTGGACACCGCCTGGGGCGTCGTGACCATGACGGCGCCGTCCAGGTCGATGGTCTGCACCAGGGAGAGCTGAGCGTCTCCGGTTCCCGGAGGCATGTCCACCACCAGGATGTCCAGGGGGCCCCACGCAACCTGCTCGAGGAACTGACGGAGGATCCCGGCGATCAGCGGCCCCCGCATGATGGCGGGCTGCTCCTTCTCGAGAAGAAATCCCAGGCTCATGAGGCGAACGCCGTGGGCCTCCAGCGGCTCGATCTGCTCCTTGCCCTTCTCTCCCGAGACCTGGGGACGGCGGGTCTCCCCGAACATGAGGGGGATGTTGGGGCCGTAGATGTCCGCGTCCAGAAGCCCCACCCGGAGCCCACCCCGGGCCAGCGCCACCGCCAGGTTGGTGGCCACCATCGACTTCCCGACTCCACCCTTCCCGGAGCTCACCGCCACCACGTGCCTCACCTCCGGCAGGAGTCCGGGCTTGGGCGTGGGTGCCGGGACCGACCCAGGCTTGAGGCCCCCCGACGGCTTCCCGCCCGTGGGTGGGGTGGAGGAGGACCTGGGCAGCTGAACATTGACCTTCACGTCGGAGACGCCCTCCACCGACTCCGCCGCCTTCCGGGCCGCCCGGATGAGCGTCCCGGGATCGGACGGCCTCAAGGTGAAGGAGAACCGGAGCCCCCCCTGGTCGTCCACGGTGAGGTTCTGCACCAGGCCGGCCTTCACGATGTCGCCGCCGTCGGGCAGGGCCACGCTCTGGAGTGCGGCCAGGACGTCGCGGGTCAGGGCGTCACGATCCATCGGACCTCTTCGTTCATGGGGATGACGGTGCCGACACGGCACCGGACAGGGTCGAGAAACGCCCGGAATGTACCCAAACCACAGGCGCCCGTTCACCCATGGCGGTGCATCGGTTGCCCCTCTCTTCCCGGTACGTGAGATTTCGGGACTCAGAGTCGTTCCGGCCGTTTCCGGGGGTCTTGGCCGCCGGCGGGCCTGTGCGACCGGGACCCCGGTTCGGGGGTCTCTTCACCGTGCTCACCGCCCAGCCCACGCCATCGTATGAGCGGCCACATCCACATCCCCCATCCCGAGAACGAGCCAGTCCTGGACTATGCGCCTGGATCCCCCGAGCGGGCGGAGCTCAAGGCGGAGTTGAGCCGGCTGGCAGGGTCCCGGGCCGAAATTCCCCTCATCATCGGTGGTGAGGAGGTTCGGACCGGAACCCTCCACGAGATCGTCATGCCCCACGATCACGACCACGTCCTGGGGAGCTACCACGCGGCGGGGGAGAGGGAGGTGGAGCAGGCCATCGAGGCGGGGCGGGCCGCATGGTCCGACTGGTCCCGGATGGCGTGGGAGGATCGGGCGGGGATATTCCTCAAGGCCGCCGACCTGATCGCCGGTCCCTATCGGGCTCGCCTGAACGCCTCCACCATGCTGGGTCAGGGGAAGACGGCGCATCAGGCGGAGATCGACGCAGCGTGTGAGCTCGCGGACTTCTACCGGTTCAACGCCTACTTCGCCGAGGGAATCCACGACGAGCAGCCGGTCTCCTCGCCGGGCGTCTGGAATCGAATGGAGTACCGTCCTCTCGAGGGCTTCATCTACGCGGTCTCCCCCTTCAACTTCACCGCCATCGGTGGGAACCTCCCGGGAGCCCCGGCGCTCATGGGCAACGTGGTGCTCTGGAAGCCCTCCCACAACGCGGTCCTGAGCAACTCCATCATCATGGAGATCCTCCGGGAGGCGGGACTCCCGCCCGGGGTCATCAACTTCGTCCCGGGGAAGGCTCAGATGGTGACGGAGGTGGCACTTCGGCAGCCCGACTTCGCCGGCCTCCACTTCACGGGCTCGACCTCCGTGTTCCACATGTTCTGGGAGAAGATCGGCGCCAACATCGCCTCGTACCGGAACTATCCCCGCATCGTCGGTGAGACGGGCGGAAAGGACTTCGTGGTGGCCCACCCCACGGCCGATCCGGAGGCGGTGATCACGGCCCTGGTGCGGGGCTCCTTCGAATACCAGGGACAGAAGTGCTCGGCGGCATCCCGGGCCTACCTCCCGGAGAGCCTCTGGGAGGAGATCCGGGACGACCTGGTGGAGCTCACCGAAGGGCTGGCCATGGGGGACCCCCGGGACTTCCGGAACTTCCTGGGCGCCGTGATCGACGACCGGGCCTACGCGAAGCTCTCGGGACACATCGAAGCCGCCCGGACGAGCGGCGATGCGGAGGTCGTGGCGGGCGGGCATTGTGACGACTCCAACGGATACTTCATCCAGCCCACCATCCTCAGGGCCCTCAAGCCCGACTACGTTACCATGTGCGAGGAGCTCTTCGGGCCCGTCCTGACGGTCTACATCTATCCGGACGCCGAATGGGACGAGACGCTGGAGCTGGTCGACCGGACCTCCCCCTATGCCCTCACCGGCGCCGTCTTCGCACGGGACCGGGACGTCCTGCGTCAGGCTACCGAGGTCCTGCGCCACGCCGCCGGGAACTTCTATCTGAACGACAAGCCCACCGGCGCGGTGGTGGGGCAGCAGCCCTTCGGGGGTTCCCGGGCCTCCGGGACGAACGACAAGGCGGGCTCCGCCCAGAATCTGCAACGGTGGGTCACGCCCCGGACGCTCAAGGAGACCTTCGATCCGCCTCGGGACTACCGGTACCCGTTCATGGACGAGGCCTGAGGGAGGTTTCCCGGGGGCCCCGGCTCCGGCCGCCCCCCCGTGGGGTAGCCGGAGCTAGTCGTCCCCCAGAGCCTGCTCCAGATCCCGGATGATGTCCGGGGCGCTTTCGATGCCCACCGAGACCCGGACGAACCCGTCCGGGATGTCCAGGCTCTCCCGCTCTCGCATGGACAGGGCGGCATGGGAGGTGTAACGGGGTTGTGAGACCAGGCTCTCCACCCCTCCCAGGCTCGGTGCCACGTTCAGGAGCTCGAGGCGCCGGGTGAAACGGTTGGCTCCGGGTCCACCCTCGTCCAGGATGAAGGAGACCATGCCTCCGAATCCGGACATGAGCCGGGTCGCCAGGGTGTGATCCGGGTGGCTCTCCAGCCCGGGGTACAGGACCCGGGCCACCTTGGGATGCCCTTCCAGAAAACGCGCCACCTCCATGCCGTTGGCGTTGTGACGCTCCATCCGCACGTCCAGCGTGCGCAGACCTCGGTCCAGGAGCCAGACCATGTGGGGATCGGCGGCCGGTCCGTAGAGCCTCGCCGTCTGGGTGATCTCATCCACCACTTCGGTGGTGCCGCTCACCACTCCGGCGATGAGGTCCGAATGGCCACCCAGGTACTTGGTGGCGGAGTGGATGACGGCGTCGACCCCCCGCTCCAGCGGGCGGAAGTTCACGGGGGTGGCGAAGGTGGCGTCCATGACCAGGAGGATCCCCACCTCCTTGGCCAGCTGAGCCACCGGCGCGGGGTCGAAGACCCGGAGCGTGGGGTTGGTGGGCGCCTCCAGGTAGAGGACACGGGTGCGGTTCATCAGCGCCTGCCGCCACTCCCTCCCTTCGCCCGGATCGACGAAGGTCGTGGTCACCCCTCGTCGGGGAAGCTCATTCTCCAGGAAGTTGCGGGTGGCGCCGTAGAGGTGTGAGGACGCCACGATATGATCGCCCGACTGGGTCAGCGTCAGAAGCGTCATGGCGATGGCGGCCATCCCGCTCCCCAGGATCAGGCTCGCATCGGCACCCTCCAGAAGGGCCAGCTTCCGGGCGACCTGCTCCTGGAGAGGGTTGTTGAAGTACCGGGTGTAGAGGAGGTCACCCACGCGACCGTCGCCGAAGAACGTGCTGCTCTGGACGATGGACGGCACCACAGGATGCCCGGTCTCCGCCGGCGGAGCGCCTCCGTGGATGCCGAGTGTGGAGACACCAGGGGTGGAACGAGGAGGGCGGCGATTCATGGGCGGGGACGGCAGCGGGTGAGATGGAATGCCCCGCTACGGTATCGTGGAGGCGGTCCCTGGGCCACCCGGTCTGCCGGGCCGTCCCGACGGTGCCGGCTCAGCCCTGCTCCGCCAGTCGGCTCAGGGCGTGGAGATCGCCGCCGGGCCCGGGGAAGACCAGCCGCCGCACCACCAGGAGATCCACGGCGCGCCGGTTCTTCCCGGCGTCGTCCGCCAGCGCCTCGTGATCCGTCTCCAGCGTCCCCGCCGCCTCCACCGTCCCCCAGAGCCGTTCCTCGTGCTCCGTGACGGTACCCATGAGCCGGCGGGTCCCGTCGGAGACCTGAGCGACCGCCGCCAGCCCCTGGCGTTCCAGAACCACCTGGATCGGCTCCTCGTGCCACTCCTGAACGCCCCGGAAGAGGAAGAACGCGTCCCGGGGTCGGTCGGCTCCCAGATAGCGGCGAAGGAGGCGTGCCACCACCTCGTCGGCGCAGGAGTAGTC
>JARRPL010000265.1:4570-9523 GCA_037382905.1 Gemmatimonadota bacterium
GGAGTAGTCCAGGATCGTCACCTGGGAGAAATCCACCAGCGAGAGGGACGGTTCTCCCGCCTCCGCCAACTGGCTCTCGATGGCGAGGCGCACGGCCCGCCCCGTGGGCCGGGTGACCAGGTGGGAGTAGAGGGAGGCCACGGAGCGACGCACCAGCCCACCCACGTCGAATTCCAGGGGCTCGGGTCCGCCGGTCACGAGTCCCCCTCCTCCCGGCCCGGCAGGAGGATATGGATCTGGGCACCGGGGAACGGCTCCAGCCCCTCGGTGAGCGGCGGTGCGTCGTCCCACTCGGGCACGTCCGCGATCCGCGCCGTGCCGCTGCGAATGGAGATCGCCCCGTCCCAGCGTCGCACCTGCTTTCGGATCTGTTGGATCCCCTGCCCCCGGTGGGAATCCGGAAACCGGGTGAGTCCGTGGATGAAGGCCGCCTCCAGCGCAGTGGCGTCCCCCCACCGGTCGGCGAAGCGCGCCGAGTGCTCCGGCGCGAGGGACCCCCGGAATCCCCGCCCCATGTCGCACACCGCGATGATCAGGACGTGACGCCCCAGGCGCTTCTGCCAATTGTAGGCCTGGGCGGCCACCCATCCCGGCGCCTCCGCGTGCTCCAGGATGTTCTGGCACACCTCCGACAGGATCACGCTGAACTGGATCACGGCGCTCAGGGGATAGTGGAGGGTGCGGCTCAGGATGGTGTCTGCGGAGCCCTGGACCCGGTCCACCACCGTGTGGACGTCGGCGTTGGTGGAGATGGGTGTGATCTCCAGAAGGACCTCCGAGTCGCCGCCGGATCGACGGGGGGGCCGCCCACCGAACTCGAGGATCTCCTCGGCCTCCCGGAAGAAGCCCATGCGGGCCATGTATCCCGGTACATCGGAGTGCTCCGGCAGCTGGAAGCGCGGGCGGGTGCCGGTCCGCTCCAGCAGGAATCGACCCGCCACCAGGAGCCCCACCATTCCATTCGGGTCGATCCACCGCACGTGACGGGCGTCCAGCAGCACCCGCCCCTCCTGGATCCGGGCCGCCGCGTCCAGGAGGCCGTCGAGACTCCGGTGGTCCAGGCTCGCCGGGAGGGGGATGACGTTCACGCTCTCAGCCCCTCGTGGAGAGGCGACCCAGGAGGTGATCCCGCAGACCCGCGGCGCCCCGGTGGCTCACGTTCCGGGCGGCGGCCCCGTTGGCCCGGCGCATGGCGGGCTCCAGGCCGTCGCCCGCCAGCAGTCGCGAAAAGAAGGTGGCCCCCCAGACGTCGCCGCACCCCGTGGGATCCCCCTCGACGGATGCGCCATCCACCGGGCAGCGTCCGCTCCCTGCGGCCCCGGCGACCCCGAGTCCGTGGCGGCGGGCGGGCCACTCCCGGGGATCGGAGGAGAATCCCGGGGCTGTCACCCACGCCGCCCCTCGATCTCCCAGGGTCACGGCGATGAGCTTGAGCTCGGGCCCCACCACGTGAGCCGCCAGGGCCCAGGGGTCGCCCCATGCCCGCCCCAGCAGCTCGAACTCCGCCTCGTTCATCTGCACCGCATCGAAGCAACGCAGCCAGGCCCCCCAGGCCGGAAGCTCCTGGGGGACCCGGAGACCCTGGGCGCCCAGCCCGAGGAAGAGGGAGTGGAGGTCGGCGTAGGTGGGTCCGTGGTAGCTCGCCCGGAGGGCCCGTGCGGCATCCAGGTCCATCTCGAAACCCGAGATGAAGTTCACGTAGAGGGCGTCACAGCTCCGCACGAGGGGAGCCAGCTCGTGCCAGCTCCAGGGCGGCACGCCACCGGTCAGATGCTCGGTCCGCCTCTCCCGGTCCACGTAGCGGAGCTCCACCCGGTTGTTGGGTTCCGGCACGATCCGCACGCCGGTCTCCAGCTCCAGCCCGGGAAGACCCCGGAGAAAACGAAGGGCGCCCTCTGCCCGGTCCCGACCCACCTTGATCAGAGGCACGGCGACCCACCCCTCCGGAAGCGCCCCGGACACCGCCGCCAGGGCGTAGGCCAGCCCTCCCCACTCCTCCAGCGCCATCTCCCGACCGTCCCGCTGGTGGATCACGTCCCACACGAGGGTCCCAAGGACACCGAGTCGACGGGGACGGGACGTCGGCGCCGCGCCGCCGAACGCCGGACGGTTGACCAATGTCAACCTTCGCCTCGAAGGACCGCGCGGCACACCCCCGCGGCACCCACGACCCCTGCCGTCTCCGGGAGGGCCGCCGGCAGGATGCGACACGCATCGGCGGCCACCTTGAAGGCCCGTCGACGGATCTCCGTCCGGAGGGGATCGAAGAGCACGGCCCCGGCCCGGGTCACGCCCCCCATGATCACCACCGACTCCGGATTCAGGACATTGATCATGGACGCGATTCCGGCCCCCAGGATCCGGGCGGTCTCCGTCATCACCTCGGAGGCGTACCGGTCTCCCGCCACCACCGCCTCGTAGACGGTTTCCGCCGTGATCCGCGTCAGGTCGCCCTCCACCAGCTCGGTGAGGTCGGAGGGGATCCCCGCTTCGAGGCCCTCCCGGGCCCGGGCGGCGATATTGGGGCCCGAGGCGTACGCTTCCAGACAGCCGTAATTTCCACAGGCGCAGCGCCGACCCGTGAAGTTCACCGTGGCATGACCCAACTCGCCGGCGGCGTCGGAGGTACCGTGGACCAGTTCGCCGTTCAGGATGATCCCACCGCCGATGCCGGTTCCGATCACCACGCCGAGCATCGAGCGGGTGCCGCGACCGGCGCCCACCCACCACTCGCCGTACGCTGCGCAGTTGGCGTCGTTGTCCAGGACCACCGGCCAGTCCAGGAGTTCCCCCACGCGGGCCTGAAGGGGATAGTCCAACCAACCCAGGTTCGGACTCTCCACCACCCTTCCGGAGGCCCGATCCACCGGACCGGGGGAGCCCACCCCCACCCCCAACACGGCCTGGTGGTATCCCGATCCCAGCACCTCGCGGACCGCTTCTCGCCCCATACGGGCCAGATCCGCCACCACGGCGTCGGCTCCCCGCTCCGGCTGCGTGGCACGAACCCGAAGTCCCTGGGGCTCGCCTCCGTCCTCCGGGACCAGTCCCACGACCAGGTTCGTGCCCCCGATGTCGACGCCCAGATACCAGTGGCCCACCCCCGCCCCGGTCTCCTCGGCCGTCACGCCCGCCCTCACTCGCCGATGCTCAGGACCGCCAGGAACGCCTCCTGGGGGATCTCCACGGTCCCCACCTGCTTCATCCGGCGCTTCCCCTCCTTCTGCTTCTCCAGGAGCTTCCGCTTCCGGCTGATGTCCCCCCCGTAGCACTTGGCGGTGACGTTCTTCCGGAGCGCCTTGACCGTCTCCCGGGCGATGATCTTCTGCCCGATGGTCGCCTGAAGCGCCACCTCGAACTGCTGGCGCGGAATCAGCTCCTTGAGCCGCTTCACCAGATCCCGACCGTGTTCGTAGGCCTTGTCCCGGTGGATGATCACGCTGAAGGCGTCCACCGGATCTCCGTTGACCAGGATGTCGAGCTTCGTGAGGTCGTCCCTGCGATACTCGTGGAACTCGTAGTCCATGGCGGCAAAGCCCCGGGTGCCGCTCTTGAGCTTGTCGTAGAAATCCAGGACGATCTCCGCCAGCGGGAGCTCGTAGTCCAGCTCCACCCGCTCCTGATCCACGTAGTTCATGGTCTTGAACACGCCCCGGCGGTCGTGGCAGAGCTTCTGGATGTTCCCGATGTACTCCGCCGGAGCCAGGATGCGCACTTTCATGACCGGCTCGGAGATCTGCTCGATGGTCCACCGCTCGGGCATGGAGGTGGGGCTCTCGATGACCAGCTCGCTTCCGTCGGTCCGGGTGACGTGGTATTCCACGTTCGGTACGGTGGTGATGAGATCCACCCCGAACTCCCGATCGAGGCGCTCCTGGATGATCTCCATGTGGAGCAGACCCAGAAAGCCGCACCGGAAGCCGAAACCCAGCGCCGCCGAGGTCTCTGGCTCGAAGCGGAGCGACGCATCGTCGATGCTGAGTCGGTCGAGGGCGTCCCGCAGATCTTCGTAGTCGTCGGAGTTGGTGGGATAGAGGCCGGCGAAGACCATGGGACGCACCTCCTGGTAACCCGCCAGGAGCTCTGGCGCCCGATCGTCCACATCCAGTACGGTGTCGCCCGCCCGGGTGTGGGAGACGCTCTTGATGGCGGCCACCATGTACCCCACGTCGCCGGGACCCAGCTCGGCGCGCGGCATGCGTTTGAGCCGCATGGTCCCCACCTCGGTGACTTCGTACTCCGTCTCCACCGCCCCGAAGGTGATGGTCGTCCCCTCCCGGATGACCCCGTCCACCACCCGGATGGAGGGGACCGCCCCCAGGTATTTGTCGTAGTACGAGTCGAAGATCAGGGCTCGCAACGGGGCGTCCCGGTTCCCCCGGGGAGCCGGGACCCGCTCCACCACGGCCTCCAGGATCTCCTCCACCCCCACCCCCTCCTTGGCGCTGGCCAGTGATGACCGGGATGATCTCCAGGTCCGCGTCCAGCGCCAGGAAGAGGTTGGAGAGGGTCTGGGCCTGAACCCCCTGGGTGGCGTCCACCACCAGCACCGCCCCCTCGCAGGCCGCAAGGGAGCGGGACACCTCGTACGTGAAGTCCACGTGACCGGGCGTGTCGATCAGGTTGAGCTCGTAGGCCTCACCGTTCGCCGCCTCGTAGCGCATGTTCACGGCGTGGAGCTTGATGGTGATCCCCCTCTCCCGCTCCAGCTCGTTGGAGTCCAGGACCTGTTCCCGCATCTGCCGCTGGTCCAGGGTGCCGGTCTTCTCCAGCAACCGATCCGCAAGCGTCGACTTCCCATGGTCGATATGGGCGACGATACAGAAATTGCGGATGTGGTCGAGTTGCACGGGTGTGCCGGGATGGGGCGGAAGACTCGGCGAAAACGGGCTAAAGGTAACCGGACGCCGAGACCGGCATCAATCGGACCGGCCCGGGGCATCCGTGTACGAG
>JARRPL010000266.1:0-9950 GCA_037382905.1 Gemmatimonadota bacterium
GCCAGGAGGGCGAGAAGGCGGAGGGGGGAGCGGCGGATCATCGGTGCTCTCAGGGGCGTGTGCGGGGGCCGGGGGCGAGGCGGTCCATCCTAGCGACGCAGAGCCGGGGCGGGCCAACCCTGCGGACTCGTCGCGGCCGGCCTCCGGGGCCCACCCGCTCGCGGGGGGGTCCGCCGCCCGCTACCTCCCGGCCCCGGCCCCCAGCACCGCCCCGGAGATCCACGCCTGGCGCCGGGACTCCTCCTGAGCGGTGGCGCCGGATCGGACCTCCGCCGAGTGGCCCGGCGTGGGCTGGAGGGCCACCTCCACCGTCCGGGTCTCCCCCCGCCCCGCCACCGTCAGGTCGAGCCGGCCCCCGACGCCCGCCGCCTCCATGGCCGCCGTCAGGGACTCCGGGGTCGCCGCCGCGCCATCCACCGTCAGGATTCGGTCGCCCCGATCCACCCCGGCCTCGTAGAGCGGATCGCCGGCGAGGGTGTTCGAAGCCACCAGAAACCCGCCGTCCCCGGCGTCCTGCAGCCGAGCCCCGGTCAGCCAGGGCGCGCCGGCGCCGGGCTCGGTGAGTTCGGCCCCCATGGCCCGGAAGAGCTCGGCGTAGGGCGGCACCTCCCGGCCCCGGACGTACCGGTCGAAGAAGTCGGCGGCAAAGGTGGCGTCATCGGTGACCTCGGCGAGGGCCGCCTCGATGTCCTCCACTACGTAGGGGCGCTCCGGGTCGCCGTGGCGACGCCACATCTCCTGCATCAGGTCCTCCAGGCGGAGATCGAAGCGGGTGCGGAGGGTGAGGTCGAGGCCCAGCCCCACGGCGGCGCCCCAGGTGTAGTACGACAGGAAGGTGTTTGCGCGGTTCTGGGGGTCCACCGAGGTGGCGGCGTCCACGAAGGGGGCCTGCATACTCATCTGGACCGGAGAGAAGAAGCGCCGTCCCGGGGCCCGGATCGCCGCAGAGGCGGTCCCCGCCACCCGCCGCAGGAAGTCCGCCTCGTCGATGACGCCGGCACGGACCAGCGCCACGTCGTCCAGGTAGCTGGTGAAGCCCTCCCCGAACCAGAGCTCACGGCTCATGTTCGCCGCCTCGAAGTCGAAGGGCTCCAGGGAGGCGGGGCGGATCCGCTCGATGCTCCAGGTGTGAACGAACTCGTGGGCCACCGTGCCCAGGAGGCCCACCATGCTCGTCTCCAGCGACCCGCCGCTGGTGAGGACGGTGGAGTTCCGGTGCTCCATCCCGTCGCCGCTGCTCCACGGCGTGTAGCAGGCCAGGAAGGTGTACGTCCCCCCGTCGAAGTCGGGGTAGCCCCCGAAGACCGCCGCCAGCTCGTCGGCGATGCGCCAGGTCGCTTCGGCGTAGGCGTCCAGCTCGGCCTCGGTCCCCAGGTGGTGCATGGCGATCCGAAGGGTCTGGCCGTCCGGCAGAGTGTGCTCCCGCCAGGACAGATCGGCGATCTCCAGGGGGGAGTCCATGAAGTAGCGGTGGTCGGGCGCGGTGAACACGTACGGATCGCCTCCCTCGTCGGGGAAGAGCTGGGTGGCCACCTCCCAGCCCCGCTCACCGACGTCCACCGTCAGCCGCACCGGCACCTCCATGAGGTCCGGGGCGAAGGCGAAGGTGGCGGGGACGTTCAGGTGGGCGTGGGTCTCGTCGACCTGGGCGTAGGTGCCGTCGGCCCGGTCGGCGTAGAGCGTGTAGGTGAAGGTCACGGCGCCCCCGTGGTCCTCCACGACCCACTCGTGGGGGTCCGGGCGGTAGACGGAGGGTCCCGGCTCGGCCCCCGCGACCCCGGGACCGCCGGGCCCCGGGATCCGCCGGGCATCCTCACCCGCCACTCCCCGGATCTCGACGTCGTAGACGTTCTTCGCGAACTCGTGGAGGGCGTAGCGCCCCGGGGAGGTCCGGCTCATGCGGATCCGCAACGGCCCCGGGCCGACGTCCTGGTACCGCACCGTGACCCGCGCCTCGTGATGTCGGGCGTTGGGGAAGGCGATGTGGTAGTCGACCCGGGCCGGTGCCGCGGCGGCCGTGGTGACGGACCCTTCCTGGGCAGCGGCCCCAGGCCTCGGCACCAGCGCTGCGGCAAGGGCGACGAGGAAGGCGGCAGCGCTGGAGAGGCGGGGCAGGCCTGACGAGTGGGTCATGAGCGCAACGGGTTGGAGAGACACGGACAGACCAGGAGAGAGCGAGGGGATCCGCCGCGGTCGACGGACGGGGAGAGGCTACCCCTCCGCCGTGGGATCCCCCACCACGCCCGTGAACAAAATGGTGCCGGAGAGTCGCTCCCGCAGCACGAACAGGAAGGGCCGGTCCGCCACCAACTCCGGCGGCAGAGAGGTCTCTCCGACGCCCACCGAGGTGGCCGCCGCCGCCCGGGTGCCGGCCTCGTCCACCTCGATGAAGGTCTTCTGCCGCACCTCGTCGATGAAGAGCCGGGAGTCCGGGGACATGCGGTCGAAGTCGGCGGCGAGCTCGTCGAATGCCACCTCCATCCCCATGGCCTTCAGGGCGTCGTTCAGGAGGGTTCCGTAGGAGAGCTTGAACCGCGGCAGGGCGAGTCGTGACAGCTGCCGCTCCACCAGGGCCGACTCGATCTCCGCCAGGTCACCGGCCGTGAGGTTCGCCACGAAGTCCCGCACCGGCGTGCCCTCGGCGGGCAGGATCACGAGCATGCCGAAGGCCTCGGCTCCGTAGGGCAGGTCCGCAGCCACGAAGCCCTCGTCCCGCACCCAGGGAATCTCGGCGCTACGCATGCTCATGAGCGGCACCTGGACCTCCACGCCGTCGGCCCGCCGGAAGGGTGCCGTCCGGGTCTCGTCGGGGTCGAACTGCAGCGTCCAGGTGCTCTCGAAGTAGATGGCGTTGATCAGGTACATCACCGTCTCCGCCGGGATCTCGTCCAGGAGGGTGGGGATGTAGCCGTTCGTCTCCTCCTCGACCCAGCCGTTGATCTCGCCCAGCGTCGCGGGAGCCTGAAGGTCGAGGGTGCGGGCCACCGCATCGAAGCTCGACTGGACCCGGGCCACGAAGTCCTCCTCGAAGGGGAACCCCTCGTCGGCCCAGAGGGAGTTGGCCACCTGGAACTCGACGTCGGGATCGAGTTCCACGAGGAGGGTGAGGAGGTCGCGGTAGGCGGCGTTGATCTCGGCCTGTTGGAGCCCCGGGTAGCCCAGCGTCTCCCGCATGGCGTCGAAGGTCGACCCGTCGGCGCCGTTCAACGTCATCCCCAGAGCGACGGAGGCGCTGAGGGGCGAAAGGACGACGTTGAGCCCCTCCTCCCGGGCCAGCGTCTCCCTGAGGAGATCGAGACCGAACTGGTTCGACGCCGAGACCAGCTCCGTCTCGACGGTGGTGAGGGTCCGAGGCAGCTCGGTGATCGGGTCCCCGGTCCCGTCACCCGGTCCGCTGACGTCGCCGCAGGCCACCGTGGCGACGACGAGGGCCGCAGCGAAGGGGAGGGATCTCGAACGTCGAGAGAGCATGGCGGCTCCAGGGTGGAGGGGAGAATCGGTTCGAGGGGGAGCGGCCCGAGGGCGCACCCGCGGCGCGGTTTCGCCTCCCGTGAAACCCTTTCACAAATACTCTCGTCGTATATATGCGGACGGCGTATTCAGAGGGCGCCGACCCCGACCTCGACCACCCCAGACGGGATCTCTCCGTGAGCGAAGACTTCGACGGCGGCCTGAGCCGACTCGAGTTCCACGTCCTCCTGTCCTTGGCGGCGGGAGCCCTCTATGGCTACGCCATCACGGACGCCATCGAGGACGCCTCGGAGGGGACGCTGACCCCCCGGGCCGGGACGCTCTACCGGGTCATCGCCCGGCTGATGGCGTGGGGGCTGGTGGACGAGGTCCCGCCTCCGGAGGCCGAGGGACAGCACCCGGGACGACCCCGGCGCTGGTACGCCCTCACGGCGGAAGGCCGGGCCTTCCTGACCGAAGAGGCCCGCCGGATGGCGGCGCTCGCGGACCGGGCGACCCGAATGCTCCGGCCGGGGCGACCATGAGGCTCTGGTTCGAGCTCCTCCTCCTCCTCTTCCCCGAGGAGTTCCGGGTCCGCTTCGGCCCAGAGATCCGAGAGCGGGCCCTGGCGGACGTGGAGGGGGCGTGGGAAGGACGAGGATGGGGCGCCGGGATCATGGCGCTTCTGGCCACGTCGGCGGACCTGGTCCGGGCGGCGGCGGCGGAACGCTTCAACCCGACCTGGATCGCCGGGTCGGATCACGATCGACGACGGGAGGGTGTGGGGATGATGACGGGAGAGTGGATTCGTGAGATGCGGCAGGCCGCGCGGACGCTGGCCCGGTCGCCGGGCTTCCTGGCGGCGACGGTGGGGACGCTGGGGCTGGCCCTGGGGGTGAACGCCGGGATCTTCAGCGTGGTGGACGGCGTCCTCATGCGCCCCCTCCCCTTCGAGGAGCCGGACCGGCTGGTGCACATCGCCGCCTCTGCGCCGGGCTCCGATTTCCCCGAGGAGTTCGGGGTGTCTCCGGAGTTCGTGATTCAGTACCGGGAAGAGGCAGACCTCCTCGAGGGGATCGCCCGCTTCAACGGGGGGACCTCCACCCTCCGCTACGGCGACCGGGTCGAACGGGTCCCCATGGCCTGGCCCAGCTACAACCTCTTCGAGCTCCTGGGCTCCGAGCCCGCCCTGGGTCGCCTCCCCACGGCCGACGATGACGGCGACGTCGTGGTCCTGAGCCACAGGGCGTGGGTGGAGTGGTTCGGTGCGGACCCGGCGGCTCTGGGGCAAAGCCCCTTCGTGTCCGACGGGCCCAAGACGATCATCGGCGTCATGCCCCGGGACTTCGCCTTCCCTCTGGACGAGCCCCTGGTCTATCTACCCCAGCCGGACTTCACCGCCGAAGAGCTGCAGGTGGGGCGCTTCGGGCTGAACCTGGTGGGCCGGATGGCGCCCCAGGCGGACCCGGAGGCCGTCGCCCGGCAGCTGACCACGCTGGCCCGGCGCCTCCCCGAGCGCTTCGGCGGCTCGCCCCGCTACGCCTCCCTCATCGAGCAGCACGTGGCGGTGGTCCGCCCCCTGGAAGCCCAGGTCCTCGGGCCCGTCTCCCGCGCCCTGTGGGTCCTCATGGGGAGCGTCCTGGTCGTCCTGGGGATCGCCTGCGCCAATGTCGCGAACCTCTTCTCGGTCCGGGCCGAGGGGCGGGGACGGGAGTTGGCGGTGCGGACCGCGCTGGGAGCCGGACGGAGGCGACTCATCCGGTCGCTGCTGGCAGAAGCGCTGGTCATCTCGATCCTGTCCGCCGCGGTGGCCCTCGCCCTGGCGCTGTTCTTCCTCCCAGCCTTCCTGAGCGTGGCGCCCGACAGCCTGCCCCGGGCCGGGGAGGTGTACCTGTCCCCGGCGGCCCTCGCCTTCACGGGAGTGGCCACCGTGGTGGTGGCCCTCGCCTGCGGACTGCTGCCGGCGCTGGGAGCCTCCCGGGCCGACGTCACCCGGCTCCGGGACGGGAGTCGGGGCTCCACGCAGCGTCGGAGCTGGCGCCGGGACGGGCTGGTGGTGGTGCAGACCGCCCTCGCCCCATGGACTTCCTGGACCGGCTGGAGGCGCTTCCCGGCGTCCGTTCCGCGGGGATCGTGGAGAACGTCCCCCTGGACGAGGGCCTCCGGGGGATGTCGTACGAGACCGAGGAGACCGCCGGCGACCCCGACGCCGTGCGCAACGTGCGGGTGACCTTCGCCGAGGGAGGCTACTTCGAGACCATGGGGATCTCCCTGGTCCGGGGCCGGGCCTTCGAGGAGAGGGACCTGGAGACCGGATCCAACGTGGTCGTCTCCCAGACCGCCGCCGATCTGCTTTGGCCGGGAGAGGACCCCGTGGGCCGGCGTCTCCGGGGGGCTGGCGACGAGGAGAGCTGGTACACCGTGGTGGGCGTCGCCGAGGACATCCTCCAGTACAGCTACCGGGACGAGCCGGAGCCCATCGTCTACCACTCCCTTCAGGGCCCGACGCCGGAGTCGTGGAGGCTGAGCTCGCCGGGGTACGTGGTCGCCACGGCCCAGGCCGAGACCATTGCGCCCCGGATCCGGGAGCTGGTCCGGGAGGTGGCTCCCGAGGCGCCCATGTACCGGACCTACACCATGCAGGGGCTCGCCGACGAGTCCATGGCCCCCCTCTCCTTCATGATGACGACGCTGGCGTTGGCCGCAGGGCTCGCCCTCCTCCTGGGCGCCGTCGGGCTCTACGGCGTCCTGTCGTACGTGGTGTCCCAGCGGTCGGCGGAGATCGGCGTGCGCATGGCGCTGGGGGCCGAGGCCGCCCAGGTGCGGCGGATGGTGGTCCTGGAGGGGGCCCGGGTGGTGGTCCTGGGTGCCGGGCTCGGGCTCCTGGCCGCGGCGGCGGCGAGCCGGGCGCTGGCCAGCCTCCTCTTCGGGATCGAACCCTTCGACCCCATGACCTTCGGGGCGACCACGCTCCTGCTCCTCGCCGTGGGAGCGCTGGCCAGCTACGTCCCGGCACGCCGGGCCTCCACCGTCGATCCCCTGAACGCCATGCGAGGGAGTTGAGGCCCAAGGGCAGAGAGAGGGGCCGGGCGACGGGCCGGGCGACAAATGGATCGCCCGGCCCCATCGCCTTGCGGGGCATCCGCGGCGAAGGCCAGCATACCGACTCACCCTCTCCATCCGGAGCCTCCATGGCGAGTCGATCCCCGGGGGGCGCGGTGCGTAGGCCGCCCTCCCTCCCCATCCCCCTCCCGGCGGCGATCCGCATCGCCGTCCTCTGGCTGGCCCTCGGGCTCCCGGCCGCCCCGGCCCAGGCCCAGGAGGCCCCCCTCACCGCCGTCCTCGCCGACCGCCTCGTGGACGGCACCGGCAGCGCCCCCATGGAGGACGCCGTGGTCCTCATCCGGGGCGAGCGGATCGAGGCGGTGGGCTCGGGGCTCGCCATCCCCGACGGCGCCGAGGTCATCGATCTGGGCGACGTCACCCTCCCCCCGGGCCTCATCGACCTCCACACCCACCTCGTGAACGATCCCGCGATCCACTGGGAGGACGAACTCCTGAAGGCCACCCCGGCCCACATGGCGCTGGCCGCCGCACGGAACGCCCGGATCACCCTGGAGGCGGGCTTCACCACCGTGCGGGACATGGGGACGAGCTGGCCCTACGTGGACGTGGAGCTCCGGGACGCCATCGAGGACGGCTGGCTCCCGGGACCCCGGATGATCGTGGCCGGGGCCTACGTCAGCGCCACAGGGGGCGCCGGGGACGCCGCCCAGTTCTCGCCCTACGTCCAGGTCCCCGCCGCCGAGACCCTGGCCGACGGGCCCGACGAGATCCGCAAGGCGGTACGGACCCACCTCAAGCAGGGCGCCGACTTCATCAAGGTGCTGGCCACCGGCGCCGTCCTCTCCCGGGGCCTGCCACCCGGGGCGCAGCAGTACTCCGAGGAGGAGCTCCGGACCGCCGTCGTGGAGGTGGGTCGCTGGGGCCGCCCCGTCGCCGCCCACGCCCACGGCGCCGAGGGGATCAAGGCGGCCCTCCGGGCCGGCGTCCTCACCGTGGACCACGGGAGCATGCTCGACGCCGAGGCCATCGCCATGCTCCGGGCCAGGGAGGCCTTCTACGTGCCCACCCTCTACACCTCCACCCACGTCCTGGCCAACGCCGAGAAGGGGGTCATCCCCCCGGCCCAGGTGGAGCGGAGCCGGCAGATCCAGGGGCAGAAGCACGCCTCCTTCCAACGGGCCCTCGAGGCCGGGCTCGACATCCCCTTCGCCACCGACGCCGGCGTCGTCCCCCACGGGCTGAACGCCCGGGAGATGGTGCTGCGCGTGGAGCTGGGCGAGCCCGCCATGCAGACGCTGGTCGCGGCCACGAGCCTCGCCGCCGAGGTCCTGGGGCGGGAGGCGGAGCTGGGGCGCGTGGCCCCGGGCTACCTCGCGGACTTGGTGGCCGTCCCCGGGGACCCACTGGAAGACATCGCCGTCGTGGAGCGGGTAAGCTGGGTGATGAAGGGCGGGGCGGTGGTGGGGCGGTGAGGCGCTTGGGGCTCAGCTATCTCCGGGGCCATCGGTCAGGGCTGCGACGCTCGCCCTTCTCGGAATACCAAACGGCAGCCTCGAATAGGTCGATCTGAGCCTCGGGATCGAGCCGGATCGGCTTGCCCACAAACTACTCCAGACCGAGCTCCCTCCGAACCTCACTCCAAGGAATCGCAGCACTTGGGTCGCGGCGATGCCTTTCAAGCCGCGCGGTGACGATGTCGCGCTGTTCGTCCGTGACCGGAAGTTCCGAGGCGGTGGGTTGAAGCGTGTCCCAGATCTCCTGGACCAGGCGTACGCGTTCCCGGACGCTGAGGCGTTTGATCGTTTCGATATCCATCTTGACCATGCTCCCAATCTGCGCTGATGCGGGGCAGAATACCATGTCTGGATCGGACGCGAGCGTCACGGCCCCGTAGAGACCCATCCGCACTCCCAGGTCGAGGATTCCCTGCCCTGGTCCGGCGGAACGTCAAGCAGCCCTTCGGATTTGCGCGCCACTCCCCGGCCCCCGAGTCTGATGCGTCCCACGGCACCCCCGCGCACCCCAGGACGGACGACATGGACCACACCCCCCGACGGCGCCCCGCCACGGCCACTCCCTCCCTCTCGCGTCGGTCGGCACCCCGTCGATCGGTGCGCCCCGCGCCGGCGCTCCTCGGTACCGCCCTCCTCGGCGCCACTCTCCTCAGTCCGGCGATCGGGGCCGCCCCCCTGACCGCCCAGCAGTCTGGCTCCTGGGACGTCACCGCCACCCGGGGAGACCTCCGGCAGATCGACTTCACCACCGACGAGGGGACGTGGCTCTCGGTGGACGTCTCGCCGGACGGGAGCTGGATGGTCTTCGACCTCCTGGGACACGTGTACCGGGCGCCCACCGGTGGCGGATCCGCAGCCGTCTCCCTGACCCAGGCCAGCGGGGCAGCCATGAACTACCACCCCCGCATCTCCCCGGATGGGCGCACCATCGCCTTCGTCTCGGACCGGGGGGGCCAGGACAACCTCTGGGTCATGGACGCCGACGGCGGCGATCCCCGGCCCGTCCTGGAGGACCGGAACAACCGGGCCTCCCTCCCGGCTTGGAGCCCCGACGGCGAGTACCTGCTCTTCGAGCGCTCCTACGTGGGGAGCGGGGGCGGGGGCGACAACGGGATCTGGATGGTGCACCGGGACGGGGGGAGCGGGGTGCGGCTCATCGAGGGGGGCGGCGCCACCTGGCCCTCGCCCTCGCCCGACGGGCGCTACGTCTACTTCCAGCACCGGGAGGGCTCCGCCGACGCCCTGGCCGGCCACTACCAGATCCGCCGCTTCGACCGGCGGACCGGGGTCATCGTGGACGTCACCGCCGGCGACGCCGACGGCCCCGCCGCGAGCCGGGCCTCCTCCGGGGGTGGCTTCGCGCCGGAGGTCTCCCCCGACGGGCGCTGGCTCGCCTTCGGGCGGCAGATCCCCGACGGGACGGTGCGCTGGAAGGGGCACGAGTTCGGGCCCCGGACGGCGCTGTGGGTCCGGGACCTGGAGACCGGGGCGGAACGCCTCGTCATGGACCCCATCGGGGTGGCCATCGAGAGCGGGTCCAAGAGCCTGCGGATCCTGCCGGGCTACGCCTGGGACCGGAGTGAAGGCGGGGACGGCGCCGGCTCGATCGTGATCTGGGAGGGGGGGAAGATCCGCCGGGTGGAGGTCGGGAGCGGGCAGGTCGCCACCCTTCCTTTCAGCGCCCGGGTCCAGCGTACCCTGTCGGGGCTGGCCCACACCCCGTTCCGCATCGACGACGGGCCCTTCGAGGCGAAGTTCCTGCGCTGGGCCACGGCGGATCCCACGGCGGACCCCGGGGCCGCCGCCTCCACCGCCACCATCGCCTTCCAGGCCATCGGCCGCATCTGGCTCCAGCCCGCAGCGGGGGGCGAGGCCCGCCGCCTGACCCCGGAGGCCTTCGACGACCTCCAGGAGTTCGGG
>JARRPL010000267.1:0-11575 GCA_037382905.1 Gemmatimonadota bacterium
CGCAACCACGAGGAGTGTCTGGTTGGCTTTGGCCCAGTGGCCGAAGCGGAGGACGCCGGCAACGAAGGCGTCTTCGTCACTCTCGGGGCGGGACTGGCGCCCGCGAGGGGCCTGATGACGCTTGACCATGAATGGTTCGTGGGATCCGGCGAAAGTCGTTGATATAGAACGGAAAAGGTATTCCCGGCACCCTCCCGGGTCAACGCCCGGACCCCCCTGCCCCGGCCCGGTGGCGAGGGGCCGAGTCGGACCGTTGCGCCCCGGGGTCGCGACCCCGGGGCGAAGGTGCCGGGCCCCGTTCCCGACCCGTGAGGCGACGGGGCGCCAACCCTGGCGAAGGGACCGTCGGCATGGCATCGTCAGCGCTCCCGTCCCCTCCACCCGAGGCCTCATGCGACCTCGTCGTCCCCCCTCCCCCACCGCCCTCCTCCTGCCCGCCCTCGTCTGGCTCACGGGTTGCGGACCCGCGCCGGACGCCCCACCACCGCCGGACGAGGGCCCCGTCTTCCCGGCCCAGAACCGACCGGATGTCCGGGGCACCCACGGTGCCGTGGTCTCGGACCACCCCCTGGCCTCCGCGGCCGGCTATCGGGTGCTGGCGGAGGGGGGCAACGCCGTGGACGCCGCCATTGCCATGGCCGGCGTCCTGTCGGTTGTGCGGCCCCATATGAACGGCGTGGGCGGCGACGCCTTCGTCTTCGTCTACGAGGCGGAGACGGGTCGTCTCCACACCCTGAACGGTTCGGGCCGGGCGGGCGCGCTGGCGACGCCGGAGTTCTTCGGGGATGCCCAGGAGATTCCCGAGAAGGGCGCCGGGTCCGTCTCGGTACCGGGTGCGGTACAGGCATGGGCCGACCTGCACGAGCGGTTCGCCACCCGCTCGCTGGCCGAGCTGCTGGCGCCGGCGGCGGGGTACGCCCGGGACGGGTTCCCGGTGTCCACCCGCCTCGCCGCGGACTTCGCCGCCCAGGGGGACGATCTCAACGAGGCGTGACGGAATCTCTTCCTCCCGGGCGGCGATCCGCCGCCCGTGGGATCGCTCCTGAAGAACCCGGCGCTGGCGGAGACGCTGGAGCGCATCGGCCGGGAGGGAGCCCGAGGCTTCTATCAAGGCCCGGTGGCGCAGGCGCTGTCCCAGTTCCTCGAGGCGGAAGGCGGATACCTCCGTGCTTCGGACTTCGCGGCCCACACCTCCACCTGGGTCGAGCCCCTCACGGTGGAGTATCTGGACCACACCTTCCACGCCTTCCCCCCGAACACTCAGGGATTGGCCCAGATTCAGATGATGGAGATGGCCAAGTCGTTTCCACTGAAGGACATGGGCCACAACACCTCGAGCTATCTCCACTACCTGGTCGAGACCAAGAAGCTCGCCTTCGCCGATCGGGATCGATGGGTGGCGGATCCCGACCTCTCCACGCTGCCGATGGACGATCTCACCGATCCCGATTACCTGGCATCCCGCGCGCTTCTGGTGGATCCGGAAGGTGCGGCGTGGCCGGTTCCCCCGGGGCTGGGCGGCGAGACGGCGGGACGTCCTGGCGAGGTTGAACCGCCGGACGATGCCGGGGACACCGTCTACCTCACGGTGGTGGATCGGGACGGAAACGCCGTCAGCTGGATCCAGTCCCTCTACGCCGGCTTCGGCTCGGGGCTGTTGGAGCCCACGACGGGAGTCGTGCTCCAGAACCGGGGCGCCCTGTTCACGCTCCAGGAGGGTCACCCCAATCGAGTGGCTCCAGGGAAACGACCCTTCCACACCCTCTCCCCTCTCATCGCCCTCCGGGACGGCGATCTGGCCTTCACACTCGGGACGCCCGGCGGGGACTCCCAGCCCCAGAGCCTCCTGCAGATCGTCAACAACCTCCTCCTCTTCGACATGACGCCGCAGGAGGCGGTGGAGGCCCCCAGATTCCGGAGCCAGCCCGGTCTCCGCCTGCTCGTTGAAGACCGGGTTCCCGTCGGCGTCCGGGCCGAGCTGTCCGTCCTGGGCCACGACGTACGGGTCGTGTCCGGTTGGACCGCGACCTTCGGAGGCGCCCAGATGATCCGGGTCGATCCGGCGAACGGGGTCCGGACCACCGCCGCGGACCCGCGACGGGAGGCCTATGCCATCGCCTGGTGATCCCCCGGTCCCCGGCGGGGGTCGTCGACTCTTCGCCGCGGGAGCCGTGCTCGCGGGATTGGCCGTGGCCCTCGGTGCCTTCGGCACCCACGCGCTGGAGGCGCGAGTCCCCACGGGTCGGGTGGCCACCTGGGAGACGGGGGTCCGCTACCATCTGGTCCACGCCCTCGGGGTGATGGTGTTGGGCCTTGCCCGGGCTCGCTGGCCCTCACCGGGGCTCGGCCGTGCCGGAATCCTCCTTCTGGCGGGCGTGGCGGTCTTCTCGGGATCTCTCTACGTCCTTGTCCTGACTGACACGCCGTTCCTGGGTGCCGTCACACCCGTGGGGGGCGTCCTCCTCATCGCCGGCTGGGCCACGGCGGCGTGGAGCCTCCTCCGGAACCCCTCGTCCCCACCACCTCCGCCGGGGGACCGGACCTCCGGGTGACGTCACGGTAGACTGCGACCCGTTTCCGTTGGGCGGCCCGGAAACATGACCATGGGCACCCGGGATGTTCGCGGTGTATCATTGAGGTGAACGTGTAACGCACCCCGCCGATGCCCAGGGCAGATCGCCTCTGCAGGGGAAGGCGGGGTCGGTGCTTCCGGCCCCCACTCCGGGCCGGATCCGATGTCCTCGGACGTCGGCTTCAGGCACCCGAGCCGAACCGGCTCGGACATCCATCCCCATCGCTGAGGTAGTCATGCGGAAGCTCCGCCTTTCGATCATCATCGGTTCCCTCGCCCTCTTCGGAGCGTGCGACGGCGGCGACGACGACCCGCGGGTGACCACCATCGTCGTGTCGCCCGCCACCACGAGCATCGAGGTTCTGGGCGGTACCCAGCAGTTCAGCGCCCGGGTGGAGGACGAGAACGGAAACGAGATGGAAGGACAGCCGGTGGTGTGGTCCAGCGACGACCCGGCGATCGCCAGCATCGACCAGAACGGTCGGGCGACGGCGTTGGCAGAGGGGGAGGTGACCATCGCCGCCAACGTCGGGAATGTCGCCGGCACCGCGTCGTTGAGCGTCTCCGCCGCGGACTGCACCGAGGAGATCTCCATGGACGCCGGCGATGTCCAGGTGCTGCCCGTGAACTGCGACATCTTCCTGCCGTCGGGGAATGTGGGAGACCTCTACCGCGTGGCGATCCTCAACCAGAACTCCGACGAGGAGGCGGTGCTGCCGACGGACGCCACGATGACGGTGACGGCCCTGGGAGCCATCACCGCCCCCGCTGCCTCCGCCCCCGTGGCGGCGCCGAGCACGCTGGAGACACGACCGATCTCCGCCACCACCCGCAAGCACCTCCGTTGGGGTCAGCTCCTGGAAAACCGGACCCGGGCGGCCCATCGTGGACTTCGGGCCGCCGAAGCCGCCCTCTTCCGCGCTCTTGGACCGGAGGCGGTCCTGCCCAGCGCCTCCACCGCCGATGACGGGATCTTCCGGCAGGCCCCCGACATGCCGGAGGTGCTCAACCTTCGCAACAACGACGGGAGCTCCTGTACGGCGACGGAGGAGCCGGCGCCGGCAGTGCTGCTGGCCGCGAATGCCGACATGGCCGTCTACCAGGACCAGGCCCTGAACGACGACGACGGCACCGAAGTGACCGCCGCCGAGGCCCAGCGCATCCTGGACTACTACTCCACCTACGGGAAGGGCGTCATCGATCAGTATTTCCCGGGCGTTCCCGACGTGGACGGGAACGGACGGATCATCGTCTACATCTCCTTCGACGACCCGCTGGACGACGGCGCCACTGCGGCCTACGTCTGGGGTGGCGACCTCTTCGACGCCGCGGACTGCGCCGCGTCGAACGAAGCCGACCTGACGTACTTCAACGCCTCACTGGTCCGGGAGGTGGACGAGGGGTTCCCCCAGGCGCTGGAGACCGCCGTGCACGAGGTCAAGCACATCTCCTCGTTCTGGCAGGGGATCCGCCGATTCGAGGAGCTTGGGCTCGAAGATCCCTTCCAGCCGTCGTGGCTGGAGGAGGGCTCGGCCGAGGTGGCGGCAAACGTCGCGTCCCGGGTGTCCTGGGAGGCCGTGGGAGGCCCGGCACCGAACGACCTGGTGACGGGCACGATCATCGCCGAGACCGCCTTCGACGGGAATGACGACGTACTGCCGGAGGCGCTTGGGATCATCATCCGGATGAACCGCGTCCAGGGGTACCTCGCCAGTCAGCCCAACGGGCTGGTGGAGACGCCGGTGGGCGCCAGCGAGGAGCACTCGGTCTACGGCTCCGGCTGGACCTTCCTCCGATGGTTGGGTGACGCCTATGGCGAGGCGGGGTCGGCCCCCCTGGCCGACGCCACCTTGTTCGCCACCCAGAACGACGAGAGCACGCTCCCGGGCGTGCGGGGGCTCGAGGCCACCACGGGCCGCACCTTCGACGTCCTCCTGGAGGAGTATGCGACGGCGTTGATGCTCCAACGACAACCCCCCGTGCGACGGCACCGCGCCGGGTCCGGCCGGGACCTTCCCCTGGCCCGTGACCACCAGCTCCAGCGGCAACATGAGCGCGCCGTACCGGAACGCCACCTTCAGCGGCGAGATCGGAGCCGGGGGCATCCGGATCCATCAGTTCATCTCCGATGGCGCCGGCAGCGGAATACAACTCGGCATCACGGCGGAGCAGCCCGCCCGGGTGGTGGTGACACGACTCCGCTGACCTACGGCGGGACGGGACGGCCTCAGCCGTCTCCGCATCCCAGGACCCGGGCCAGGAGGGCCGGGTCCACGTTGCCGCCGCTGAGAACGGCCACGAGAGGCCCGCCCCCGCCGTTTCCGGGGCGGGCCTCCTGCTCTTCCAGGAGTCCGGCCAGCGCCGTCGCACCTCCCCCCTCCAGGACCAGGCCCGACTCCCGGAAGGCGTAACGCATGGCCCGGGCGATGGCGTCCTCCGACACCTCTCGATGATCCCGGACCAGAGCACGGACCAGACCGAAGGTCACGCGGTTCCCCAGCCCGATCCCGCCAGCGAGGGCCGAGGCCAGGGTCGGCTCCTCCGGGAGCTCCACCGGCCGGCCGGCCTCGAGGCTCGCCCGCATCACCCGTGCCTTGCGGGCCGAGACCGCCACGACCCGGGCCGACGAATCCGCAGCCCGGAGCGCCGACGCGATCCCCGCCACCAGGCCCCCACCGGAGAGGGCGGCCCAGACCTCCGCCACGTCGGGGCGCGCCTCCAGGATCTCCATCCCCAGCGTTCCCTGGCCCGCCACCACCGCCGTGTCGTCGAAGGGATGGATCAGTACCCGCCCCGACTCGCCGGCGAGGCGCTCCGCCTCCGCCTCCGCCTCGTCGTAGCTCTCCCCCACCAGACGGGCCTCGGCGCCGTGAGCTTCGATGGCCGCCCGCTTAACCGGATCCACCCAACCCGGCACGCACACCACCGCGTTCACGCCCGTCCGCTCCGCGGCCCAGGCGACGGCCCGGCCGTGATTGCCCGACGAGCAGGCCACGACGCCCCGGGCACGCTCCTCTTCCGTCAACAGCGCCAGCCGGGCCAACGCGCCCCGCACCTTGAAGGAGCCCGTCACCTGGAGACTCTCCAGCTTGAAGAGGACCTCCCGGCCCATCCGCTCCGACAGCGTCGGCGCCCGGATGAGGGGGGTGGGCGGAAGCACCTCCGACACCACCGTCCATGCCGCCGCGAGCGGGGGCACCGGCTTCACCGGTTCACCCCTTGGCCGGAGGCGCCCCCCGGGCCGTTCCCCATCTCCAGGACGATCTTCCCGTAGCTCTTGCGGGACTCCATCAGACGATGAGCGTCGGCGATGGCGGTGGCCGGGAGCACATGTCCCACCTGGGGCCGGATCCCGTGGTGGGTGACGAACTCCGTGAGTCCTTCCCAGACCCGCCCCATCCGTCGGGGGTCGTCCAGAAGGTATCCCAGGTGGGTGGCGAACAGCCCCAGGGAGCGTCGGAACTGCTCTCCCAACGACAGCCGGGGAATGCCCCGCCAGGCCCGCCAGAGCGACACGGGGTCCCACCACCGGTAGTCCAGCGAGGCGTACCCGGCGACCACGATCCGGCCGAAGGGGGCCATGGCGTCCCGAACGCACCGAAACACGTCCCCCCCGACCATCTCCACCGCCACGTCGATGCCACCGCCCTCCAACGCATCCCGCAGTTCCCCTGGAAGGTCGCCGCTCCCGTAACAGGCGGTGACGTCCGCCCCCAGCGTCCGAACCCGCTCGAGCTTCTCCCGGCTGCCCGCCAGGGCCACCACCCGACATCCCGACGCCCGGGCCAGCTGGACGGCCGCCGTCCCCACACCTCCAGCGGCAGGCGAGATCGAGACCGTCTCTCCCGGGCGTACCTGCGCCAGCACCTTCAGCGCGACCCACGCCGTCATGAAGTTCACCGGGAACGCCGCAGCCTCCGCGCTGGAGAAGCCCTCGGGCCAGGGGAGCGCCTGGGCCGCCGGAACGACCACCTTCTCTGCATACGCTCCGGATTGCGTCCCCACCACCACACGCCGCCCCGGAGCCATGGCCACCCCTTCCCCGACCGCGTCCACCACCCCCGCCGCCTCCATCCCCGGGACGTAGGGCCGCGGAGGAGCCCAGCCGTAGAGGCCCTTCCGGGACAGAACCTCGGCGTAGTTGAGCCCGATGGACTCGACCGTCACCCGGACCTCTCCAGTCCCCGGGGTCGGCTCCGGCACCCGGGTCCAGCGGAGGACATCCGGGGGCCCGGTACGTTCCAGCATCACGGCGTCCACGGACGGCGCCTCAGGTCGGCGGATCCCGGAGGTGAGGTTCGGTCAAAGGTCGCCACGGGCGAGATCCGCCTCCGAGGCGATATAGCCGAAGGCGGCCCACTGGTCACGGTTCGTCAGCACCCGCTCCATGAGGGCCACCGCCTCGTCGGCTCGACCGTTCACCCGATGCCAGACCGCCACGCCGTACCCTGCGGTGGTGCTCTCCAGGGTCGCCTCCTGGCCACTGGGCCCCAGAAGGTCCTGTGGGGTTCGCTCGCCCTTGTGGAGGAGGAGGACGTCCAGGTAGGCGGTGGACTCGATCACGTCCAGATCCTCGTCCACCCAGGTCAGGAGTTCGTCCGCCCTGTCGTTCATCCCGAGCCGCCGCATCGTGTTGTTGAGCCAGTACGCGGTGGCGACCCGTGAATCGACATGGCGGGAGACGCCCATGCACGCCTGCCAGGCCGTCAGCGCCGACTCCAGGTCCCCCGCCAGGTAGTACGCGAGGCCCAGATGGTACCAGATGTTGAAGTGAAGCGTGCTGGTGGGGACGCCCCGGGCATTCGGCAGGCCGTCGGGCTCCACCTGGTCCTCGGTGCCGTCCACGAGCCGGGCCGCTCGGTTCAGATCCGCGATGGCACGATCGAACTCCCGGACCGTGATGTAGCGGTGACCCCGATGTCGGTAGAGCCGGGCGTCCTCCGGATGCTCCTCGATACCCTCGGAGTAGATTCGGATGGCCTCCCGGTATCGACCCAGGTACGCGGTACGCCGGCCCAGCCAGATGATGGAATCCGCATTCTCGGGTGTCGCCTGCCACGCCCGGCGGGCCGCAGCCAGATTCTCCTCGTACCGGGACTCGACATCCGCAGGGAGGTCGGGAGCCCTCAACTCCTCTCCCAGCAACGAGATGGCCTCCACCCCTTCAGGTCGAGCCTGAGACACGTCCGCAGGAGGGGCCTCCGAATCGACGTCAGGCCCCGCGTCGCAGGAGGCGAGGGTGAAGGCCAGGACGTGGAGGAGGGATCGGTGCACGGGGGACTCCGGTTCGGCGAGGGGGCGGGTGGCTCGACAATAGGAGTCGACCGCAGGGCTGGAAAGGAGGCTCCTGAAGCTCTAGCCTTGAGCCATGCCGCTCCTTCACTACGACCTGATCCAGGGCCCCGAGGCCACGCCCAGCCGGTGGACCTTCATCCTGGCGGGAATCTACGGCGCGGGCCGCAACTGGAACGGCGTTGCCCGCTCGCTGGTCCGGGCCCGCCCCGACTGGGGTGTCGTGGCGGTGGACCTTCGCGGCCACGGCTCATCGGCGGCTCTCGCTCCTTCCCTGCCCCGGCGGCCGGAGGCGATTCTGGGCCACTCCTTCGGGGGCAAGGTGGCCCTCCTCTACGGCGACGAGCCGGACCACGGCATCCGGTCCACCTGGGTCGTGGATTCTACGCCCGATTCCCGCCCGCCCGGGGGAAGCGCGTGGGGCATGCTCCGCGTCCTTCGAGAGTCGCCCGGCCCGTTCGCATCCAGGGACGAGGCCTTCGCCGCCGTAGTCTCCCACGGATATCCCGAGCCCGTGGCCCGGTGGATGGGCACCAACCTGGTGTCGGAGGGAGACCACTATCGATGGCGCCTCGACCCGGACCAGATGGAGGCCCTGCTGAGGGACTTCTTCGAAACCGACGCCTGGGGCACGGTGGAAGGCGCCCACGGTCCCGAGCTTCACTTCATCCAGGCCACCGAATCCTCGATTCTCAGCCCCGAGGCGGTGGGTCGGATCCAGCGAGCGGGCCAGAGCACCGGCCGGGCCCACCTGCATCGCGTGGCCGGGGGTCACTGGCTGAACGCCGACAATCCGGAGGAGATCGTCCGGCTGCTGGCCGAGTATCTGCCGGGAGACAGCCAGGGGGGAGACAGAGCGTAAGTCCTTCTCCGACTTGGCTCTGGAATAGTGTCCCCGACTGGACTCGAACCAGTGGCCTGCTGCTTAGGAGGCAGCCGCTCTATCCACCTGAGCTACGGGGACCCGGAGGGTGCCGCGGGGAAGCATGCGGCGCACCGGGGGAAATCGAAGTGCCCGACCTCGTTGTCGGAGGCCGGAAACCTCCTCAGTGCCTCTCGGCGAACCAGGACGACCCGTCCACCAACCCGGCGTCGAAACCCTGCCCGAAGCCGCGGCCCGCAAGCCCCGACAGGCTTTCCACCACCGAGACGGCGGTGGTGAGGGTGAGTCCCCCCAGGATGAAGAGGATGAAGAGGATCTCGCCGGGACGCTTCTGAAGGATGCTCATGTCACCTTTCGGGAGGGAGATGGGAGTTTTGGGCTCGCCGGCCGGCGAGATAACCTACGCAGTACGCCCGCAGGGTCGCTTCGAACCGGGACATCCGGGCATCGACCTTGAGCGCGGCCTCCCCTCGGGAGGCCAGCCCGTGACGCAATCGCTCCAACGCCGCAGCCAGCTCTGCTACATGCGGGTCCGTGTAGGGTTCCAGCTCGGGATCCGGGACGATATGCGGGTCGTTTCCCATCCCCGTCACCGTCACCTCGCCCATGACTTTTTCCAGGGCGCCGACGCCCCGCATGACCTGATCGAAATCCGGTGGGACCACAGGGGGCGCCTCCCGGATCACCGGGTCGTCGGGACCATGCAGCGCCTCGTCGGGGATGGTCCCCTGGTCCAACGGCCCGGAGCCCCTCGGACGCAGCGCCTCCCGTCTCGGGCTCCCCGGCGGGAATACCGGGGGCGGGAGCCGGTCGGCCAGCGATGAATCGGAGTGCGGCGGCGTCTCGTCGCTCATCTGCCTCTCCTGGAGGAAGGTGGGATCACCCTCAATATACGCACGCCGAACTCGGTTCTCGACCGGGACATCAGGAGCCCTCGATCCCGGGGGGAAAGGCCCGCTTCCCCAGGAGGGGTACGAAGACCACGGGGTCCATGGGTTCCTGGGTCACGGCGAAGCCATCCTTCCGCACCAGGACCAGCCGCTGCTCGTCCCGGGTGCCCACGGGAATCAGCATCCGCCCACCGTCCGCGAGCTGCTCCACCAGCGGCTCCGGTACCGACGGCGCGGCTGCAGACACCACGATGACATCGAAGGGGGCGTACTTCCTCCAGCCGATCGTTCCGTCACCGGCCATCAGGGCCACGTTCCGTACCCCCAGCTGGTCCAGGACGTCCCGGGCCCGGGCCGACAGCTCCCTCACCCGCTCCACGGAGTAGACCCGATCCGACATCTGGGACAGGAGGGCCGTGAGATATCCGCTCCCGGTTCCGATCTCCAGCACCGTCTCGTCCTCCTGGGGCCGAAGCAGCTCGAGAGTCCGGGCCTGGAGACTGGGCTGGGAGGCGGTCTGTCCGAAGCCGATAGGCACGGGTCTGTCCTTGTACGCCTGCCCCCAGACCGCTTCCGGCAGGAAGAGGTGTCGCGGGACCCGGTCGAAAAGCTCCAGCAACGCGAGATCCGAGACGCCGGCTCCGCGAATCTCCTCGATCAGGGCACGACGACGGCCGGTGTACCGATGGTCCTCCGGAATCCGAAGAGTCATTCCAGTTCCATGCCCCACCCCTGCACCTCTTCCAGCAGGGCATAGTTGGTCAGGTCCAGATGGAGCGGCGTGACCGAGATGTAGCCGTCGGCCACGGCACGGAAGTCCGACTCGGGGGCACCCGACCAGCGCGTCTCCCCTCCCCCGATCCAGAAGTACTCGCGACCCGACGGGTCCAGGGCGCGGGTCAGGGAATCCCGATACCGACGCCGCCCCAGCGTCGTCACCCGAACACCCTTCACCTCCGATGCCGGGATGGCGGGGAGGTTGATGCTCAAGAGCGTCTCGGCTGGATAGGGGCTCTGCAGGATCTGGCCCAGGAGCCGGGTGAGCACCCCCTCCCACTGGCCGAGATCTTCAAAGTCACTCCCGCCGTAGGAAATGGCCACCGCCGGAATGCCCAGCACGGTGGCCTCCATGGCGGCCGCTACCGTGCCGGAGTAGAGGACGTCCTCCCCCATGTTGGGTCCGTGGTTGACGCCACTCAAGACGAAGTCGGGACGCTCTTCCAGCAGCTCCCCTACCGCCAGGATGACGCAATCCGTCGGCGTTCCGTCCACCACCATGGCCCCGTCCCGTGCTCGACGGGCCCGGAGAGGATGGTGCAGCGTCAGGGAGTTGCTGGTGGCACTCTGCTCCCGGTCCGGAGCCACGATGGACACCTGTCCCAGGGGATGGGCCGCCGCCGCCAGCAGGTTCAATCCCTGTGCCAGATAACCATCGTCGTTGGTGCAGAGGATGTGCATTCAGGACCTCGGAAGGCGGCGGGGTCTCAGTCCCCCGATTCGGGAAGGGTGAGGATCTTCTTCAGACCCAGGAGCTCACGACGGATCTCCGCCAGGAATTCGGGACCGAGGACGTCCTGCTTCTCCTCGTCCAACGCTCCGTCCCGCCTCATGTCCAGCAGTCGCTGCCGAGCGCCCTCGATGGTGTACTTCTCCTCGTAGAGCAGCCGTTTGACCAAGAAGATCAGGTCGATGTCCTTGGGTCGATAGACCCGGTTCCCCGCGCGGTTCTTCGTGGGGTTCATCACCTCGAACTGGGTCTCCCAGTAGCGCAGCACGTGGGGCTTGAGCCCCGTCAGGTCGCACACGTCCCCGATGGAGTAGTAGACCCGGGGCACGATGGGCTCCTGGGTCACCGCATCCCCGAGCTCCATCTGGCTGGGGCTCCAGCTCGCGTCGGTCTCGGATTCGGCTTCGGCGTCGTGGCTCCCAGGTGTTTCC
>JARRPL010000268.1:0-4531 GCA_037382905.1 Gemmatimonadota bacterium
GCCGCTTCGCAGAGCTCGCGGATCAGTACGCGCGTGCCCTCGGGGTCGGTGCGCACCGGATGTTGCCGCTCCTTCCATGCGAGGACCGAACCCCGCAGGTCCGTGAGTGCGACCGACACGTGCGAAGCGCCCATGTCGACACCGAGGATCGCGTTCGCCTCGTCCTCGAAGGTCACCAGCGTGGGAGGCCGTCCCCCTCGGCTGGGTCCTTCGGTGCCCTCGGCCACGAGCCCCGTCTCCAAGAGCTGTCTCACCAGGCGGGAGACCGTGGAACGGGAGAGGCCGAGCCGACGTGCGATCTCGGCCCGGGACAGTTGGCGTTGGTGCCAGATGAACTCGAGGACGAGGTGGGCCAGCGGCCGCCCGCGAGCCTCTTCGGCGCTGGTGGGCCCGGAGGGCGAGGGCGCATTCAAGGCCATCTTCAAGCTCCGAGAGTGGGTCCGACATCTCGCCGGATTCTCATGAACCTCTTGGCTCTCTCCGAGAACAAGGGCGCCGAGGTCCTCGGGTAGGGAAGCCTCGACGGCCCACGTCCTCCCAGGCTCCGGGCCCCGGCGCTGCTCCGGATGATCTCCGGGGCAGAGCCATAGTAGCCCGCTCGCATCGCCTTCGGGAGCGATGTCGAAGGCCGCCGGAGAGGAACGTCCTGTCGGGAGCAGTCATCAGCGACTCCTGCAGATCGCGCAGGCACAGGCGGATCACGCCGGTCTCCATGTTCCGACCCAGCCGGACCCCGTGCCAGCGGGCGTCCGTCAGGCCGACGCCGACCAGGTCGAGCTCGCCGTCCGGCGGCGTTCCACCTCCTCCAGAAAGCGCCGGTCGCCGCCTTCCTCGGGGGAGAGAAAGAAGGTGAACCACGCGTCGTCCGGTCCGTAGACCCGAACGGACGTGTCCTCGAGGGGGTGGGTCGAGTAGCTCACCTCCACATCGAGGATCTCGTGGTAGGGGAGGTAGGCCACCATGAGCTCGTCGGAGACGGGGTCGGTCCAGTAGCTGGTGATCCCCAGGTCGCTGGCGAAGGCACCTTCTCCTCTGATGGAGAGAATGCCGGTGGAATAGAAGAAGAGGACCTCCTCTCCCTCCGCCAGCAGCTGCGACTCCTGGAGGAACGTGAGATCCTCCTGCCGCAACGATCGACCGTCGACGACGGCGGTCGGGGGGCCGAGGGAGCCGAGGAGCACCAGGGGCAGGCACATCGTCCCCAACACCGCGACCACGGTGCTCCGCTTCCTCCAGGCGAAGCTGGGCGGCAGGGGTGGGGCCCGGCCCGCCTTCCTGTTGGACGCCAGGACGGCGGGAATCAGCGGGAGGAAGGTGAACAGCGAGATCAGCCAGTACGCGCCGGGGAGTCGCCACGAAACCGCCAGAAGGAAGTAGGCGACGGCCAGCTCGACCGGCTTTCCGACCTGCAGTCTCCTCAGGAGAGGGAGGAGCCAGACCACCGCGAACACTGCGCGAGCCCAGGGCCAGATGCTGGACCCCTCGGCCCGTTTGACCGCATGCCAAGACCGATAGAGCCAGAGCAGTTCGTAGAGGCCGAACGTCAGGAGGGACAGGGCCACGAACTTCCCCAGGCTCACCGGGGAGGCACCCACTTCGGGAGCGGGAGATGGTGCTTCGGCGCGGTCGCCCTCTTCAGACATCATCGCGGTCACCCGGGTCCTCACTGAACGACTTGTCTCCTGTTCGACGATTCTGTCGTTGCGACGGCCGTGCAAGGCTGCGGTTCCCCGGGCCCCATCGCCGCGCAGAAGCCGCCTCCGGGATCCCCCCCGGCCGTCCTTGCCGCCGATATCCTGCGGCAGGAAGGATGGAAGGAGGGCGTCGTGGCGCCGAGACGTGGACACCGACAGCGGAGGGTCGAGGATGGACCGGGAGGCGTTCGAGGCCCTGGTAGGGAGGGCGGAGGCCCACGCGAATCGGGACCCCCGGGGCTACCGCACGCGGGTGTTGGCTCTGGGTGCCCTGGGCCACCTCTATATCGGTGGACTGCTCGTCCTCTCTCTGGGTCTCCTGGCCGTCGTGGGCTGGCTGGCCGTGGCCCTGCTGCGCGGTGGGACCACGGCGGGGGCGCGGATCGGTCTGGAGTTCGGGGTGCCGCTCCTGCTGTTCGTGGTGGTGCTGGTCCGGGCGCTGTGGATCCGGATCGAGCCCCCGGAGGGCATCCGCCTCGAACGGGCACACACTCCGCGCCTCTTCCAGGCCCTGGAGGAGATCCGTGCGTCGCTGGACGGCCCTCGGGTCGATGTGGTCCTCCTGGACGACAGGCTCAATGCGGCGATCACACAGATCCCGAGGCTCGGGATCTTCGGATGGCACCGGAACTTCCTGATCCTGGGCCTGCCGCTTCTCCGCATGCTGAGTCCGGAGGAGGCGAAGGCAGTCCTGGCCCACGAGTACGGCCACCTCTCGGGGTCCCACGGCAAGACCGGGGCGTGGGTCTACCGCGTACGGGCCACGTGGGCTCGGCTGCACGAGGCCCTGAGTCACGAGGAGGGCATCGGCTCCCGCCTGCTCCGGCGGTTCTCGGATTGGTACGCTCCCTACTTCGGGGCCTACTCCTTCGCGCTGGCACGCGCGCAGGAGTACGAGGCCGACGCGGCCGCCGCAGCCGTCGCCGGTCCGGGACCGGCCGCCCATGCACTCATCCGCCTCGACACCGTCGGCCCCCGCCTGGATCGCGAGCATTGGAACCGGATCTTCCAGCGGGCACGGCACGAAGACGACCCTCCCTCCAACCCGCTCCAGGAGTTCGCGGCACACCCCGCCTTGCGATCGGTCCCGGACGACGCCCCGGCGCTGCTGGAGCAGGCGCTCGCCCGAGAGACGGATTCCGTGGATACCCACCCCTCCCTCGGGGATCGTCTCCGCGGGCTGGGCGTGGATCCGATCTTCCCACCTCCTCCCGAGGAGTCCGCCGCAGAGGTGTTCCTCGGGGAACGGCTGCAGGATCTGACCGAACGACTCGAAGCCGACTGGAGAGCACGGATTCGACCGTGGTGGGAGGGTCGCCGCCGGGAGGTCGTCGCCGCTCAGGAAGAGCTGGAGCGTCTCCGACAACGCGAGGGCTCGCTGACGCTGGAGGAGCGTGTCGAGGTCGCTCGCTTGACCACCGCGCTCGACGGCCGGGGCGCCGCCGTCCCTGCATTCCAGGCAATCCTCGAGGAGGAGCCGGGACATCTGGAGGCACGCTTCGCCCTCGCGGTCCACGAACTGGAGGACGGAGAAGAGGCCCGGGGCGTTCGCGAGATCGAACGTCTCATGAAGGAGGGTGATGAGCTGTACTTCGCCGGGGGGCAGGCCCTTCGCGACCACTTCGCGACCCGAGGGGACTCGGATACCGCATCACGCTACCAGGAACTTCTGGAGACCCGGATGCGGGTCCTCGAGGAACGGCATCACCTTCCCTTGGCGGACGTCTATGAGCCGCACGGGCTGCCGGACCCGGTGGTGGCGGAGATCGTAGAGGCCGTCGAGGAGGACGCCACGGTCCGGGACGCGTACCTCGTCCGCCGTCAGCCGGAGGGCTCCCCGGACCCGGTGATTCTGCTTGCCGTCTCCTTCTGGCGCTCGACACGAGACGATCCCGCCGGCCCCCTGGCCCGTGCCCTGTCGAGACGGTCCGTCGACGTCGTCCTGGTCCCGCTGGTCGAAGGCAACCGGGGCCTCCTCGAACACATTCGACACGTAGAGGGCGCCCAGATCGTCTGAGCCCTCATGGTCGGCCCCTTGCCGGCATTCCCGACGGAGGCCCGGAGACTTCTGATCGCGCTGCCTGGAGCGTGCGTCGGGACCGGGATGCGATTGGGGACGGCCGAAATTCGCTCCCTACACGCCATTCAGCCGACCCGCGACAGACGAATCGGTGCGCCTCCGTCGATCCTTGGGATGCCCCCTCGCGCTTCGCCAACGGCTTCCCCTCTCGACAGGAGCTTCCATGCAGCGTCTGCTCCGCTTTCCCCGGCGGAGATATCCGGGACTCCACACGGCATCCCCTTGGACGGCCCGACTCGCGACGCTGCTGGACCGCCGGTCCTCCTGCGGCGCCTCACCGGAGGGCTGGAGAGCCTTCATTCGCTCATGAGCCCGGATTCCCTGAGCGAGTTCGCGGACTACGACGTGTATCGCAGCCTCTATCGCGCCTGTGAGGAGGCAGCCGGAATCTCAGAATGGCCTCCCGGGCGCCAACTCACATACGTCTGGCTCCGGTCCATCTTCGCGAACTACCACCTGTCCGCGGACCGACTGGACATGGCCCACGGGGTGGAGGTACGCCTGCCGTTCCTGGACCGTGATGGGCTCGAGCGGATACTCGACCGTGGACCCGATCTCTCCCCGGCGGCCCAGGCCTCCCTGGACTCCCTGCTCCTGGTGCTCACCTCGCTCGGCGTCCTGCAAGAGCGGTACTCCATCTCGAGCTAGAAGACGCCGGAGCGTGATCGCCTGTCGCCGCCCGGCCCTCTAGTGTAGCTCCAGCCTCGAGCGATCCTCCCGGTGCCCTGGCTACCTGACGGCATTTCAATGGACCGTC
>JARRPL010000269.1:0-4525 GCA_037382905.1 Gemmatimonadota bacterium
TGGAGCGGGCGGCCAAGCTCTCCGACGAGCAGGGCGGCGGGTCCCTGACTGCCCTTCCGATCATCGAGACCCAGGGCGGCGACGTCTCCGCCTACATTCCGACGAACGTGATCTCCATCACCGACGGTCAGATCTTCCTGGAGCCGGACCTCTTCTTCTCCGGTGTCCGTCCTGCCGTGAACGTGGGGATCTCGGTGTCGCGGGTGGGTGGAGCGGCCCAGATCAAGGCCATGAAGAAGGTGGCGGGCTCCCTGCGACTCGATCTGGCCCAGTTCCGGGAACTCGAGGCGTTCGCCCAGTTCGGCTCGGACCTGGACCCGGCGACCCAGCGTCAGCTGGCCCGAGGACAGCGTACGGTCGAGATCCTGAAGCAGCCCCAGTACCAGCCCATGCCGGTGGAGAACCAGGTCGCCGCGATCTATGCGGTGACGAACGGATTCCTCGACGAGGTGCCGGTGGACAAGGTCCGGGAGTGGGAGCTCGGCTTCCACGAGCATGTGGGTGCCCACGGCGCCGACGTACTCCGGCAGATCCGGAACGAGAAGGTCCTCTCGGACGAGGTGAAGTCGGGACTCGAGACGGCCATCGAGGAGTACAACAAGGTCTTCGCGGCGGAGCACGCCGAGTTGGCCGGCGCCTCGGCGTAAGCGGCTCACAGGAGCGTAGACCATGGCGAACGCCCGGGACGTCAAGCGCCGGATCAAGTCGGTCGAAAACACTCGGCAGATCACCCGGACCATGGAGCTGGTGGCCACCAGCAAGCTGAAGAAGGCCACCGACCGGGTCCGGGCGGCGAAGCCGTATGGAGAGGCATTGGAGGAGGTCGTGGCGAGTCTCTACGCCCCGGCCTTCGCGGAGCAGTTCCCCCTGCTCCGTCGCCCCGAGACCGAGGAGCGAGCCGCCGTCCTCCTCATGACGGCGAACCGGGGGCTCGCCGGTGGCTTCAACGCCAACCTCATCAAGGAGGCCAGGACCACGCTGGAATCCCTTCGCGGAAGCGGGGTGAAGACCGAGCTTCACATCGCCGGTAAAAAGGGTCTGGCGTATTTTCGGTTCCGAGGCGAGGAGATCGCCCAGTCCTGGACCGACGTGGGCGATACTCCGACCATCGAGGACGCCGAACGGCTGATCGGCTCGCTCCGGGAGCGTTTCGTGGACGGTGACCTCGACGCCGTCTACGTGGTAGCGTCGGAGTTCCGCTCGGCCATGTCGACGCCCCCCCGGACCAAGAAGGTGCTCCCCATCGAGCCCGGGGAGTCGGACAAGACGGCAGAGGACTTCATCCTGTCCCCGAGCCCCGGCTTCGTGTTGGAGCGCCTGCTCCCTGCCTATGTCCGGAATGTGGTTTTCACCGCCCTGGTGGAGAACGCCGCGGCGGAGCAGGGACAGCGTCGGACGGCGATGAAGAACGCTACCGACAACGCCGGCGATGTGCTCGAGCACCTCACCCGGACCTACAACCGGGCCCGTCAGGCCCAGATCACGCAAGAGATCGCCGAGATCGTGGGCGGCGCCGCGGCGTTGGAATAGCCGGGCACCGGACCCGTTCCGCTTCGGAGAACGAGAGAATCATGGCTGAGAATATCGGAAAGGTCGTACAGGTCATCGGGCCCGTCCTCGACGTGGAGTTCGATCCCGAGCACCTGCCGGACATCTACAACGCCCTGGTCATCAAGGGCACACCCGAGGGGGGCCAGGAGGTCAACCTCACGGCGGAGGTCCAGCAGCACGTCGGGCGGGGTCAGG
This sequence comes from Gemmatimonadota bacterium, assembly GCA_037382905.1. GTDB lineage: Bacteria > Gemmatimonadota > Gemmatimonadetes > Longimicrobiales > Gaopeijiaceae > Gaopeijia. The sequence goes on from JARRPL010000269.1 coordinate 1,747, forward strand.
TCCGGGCCGTCTCCATGTCCTCCACCGACGGGGTTTCCCGGGGGATGGACGTGATCGATACGGGCCGCGCCATCTCGGTTCCCGTGGGCGAGGCCGCCCTGGGGCGGATCCTGAACGTGCTGGGCGACCCCGTGGACGAACAGGGAGCGATCCCAGCGGAAGTCCAGCGCAACCCCATCCACCGGGCGCCGCCGAAGTTCGAGAACCTGGAGCCCAAGACCGAGATCTTCGAGACGGGCATCAAGGTGGTGGACCTTCTGGCACCCTATGTGAAGGGTGGCAAGACGGGTCTGTTCGGGGGCGCCGGGGTGGGAAAGACGGTCATCATCCAGGAGCTCATCAACAACATCGCCATGGAGCACGGGGGCCGTTCCGTGTTCTGCGGGGTGGGCGAGCGGACGCGTGAGGGGAACGACCTCTGGCTCGAGTTCAAGGAGGCGGGGGTTCTCTCCTCCACCGCTCTGGTGTACGGCCAGATGAACGAGCCTCCGGGAGCCCGGCTCCGCGTGGGGCTGTCGGGCCTGACCATCGCCGAGCACTTCCGGGATGTGGAGAAGCAGGACGTGCTTCTCTTCATCGACAACATCTTCCGCTTCACGCAGGCGGGCGCCGAGGTGTCGGCTCTCCTGGGCCGGATGCCGTCGGCCGTGGGATACCAGCCCACCCTGGGAACCGAGATGGGTGAGCTTCAGGAGCGAATCACCTCCACGCGGGAGGGCTCCATCACCTCCGTCCAGGCGATCTACGTGCCCGCCGACGACCTGACGGATCCGGCACCGGCAACGGCCTTCACCCACCTGGACGCCACCACGGTGCTGTCCCGGGCCATCTCGGAGAAGGGGATCTACCCTGCGGTGGATCCTCTGGATTCCGGTTCCCGGATCCTCGACCCCCAGTTCATCGGGGAGCGCCACTACAACGTGGCCGTCGAGGTGCAGCGGATCCTGCAGCGGTACAAGGACCTCCAGGACATCATCGCCATCCTGGGGATGGATGAGCTCACCGAGGAGGACAAGATCATCGTGGGCCGGGCCCGCCGACTGGAGCGGTTCCTGTCCCAGCCCTTCTTCGTGGCGGAGGTCTTCACCGGGATCCCGGGCAAGTACGTCAAGCTCGACGACACGATCGAGTCCTTCGAGCGCGTGGCCGCCGGCGAGTTCGACCACGTCCCGGAGCAGGCCTTCTACATGAAGGGCTCCATCGAGGAGGTGGAGGCCGAGGCCGAGAAGCTCAAGAAGGGAGGCTGAGATGGCGACGTTGCACGTCCGGGTCGTGGCGCCGGATCGGGTGGTCTACGAGGGAGAATCGTCCTCCGTCGTGGCGCCGGCGTGGGACGGCAAGGTGGGAGTGCTTCCGGGTCACGCCCCCATGATCACCCTCCTGGGCGTGGGGGAGCTGGATGTGGATCACGTGGGAGCGGGGAGCGAACGATTCCACCTGGCGGGAGGCGTGATGAAGATCCTGGACAACCAGGTGACCGTCCTTACCGAGTACGCCGGGGACGAGCCCCCGGAGGTCATCCCGGAGGGAGCCCGCATCCACGAGGAGGATCTCATGGAGGGAATGACGGCGGGGAATCCGCTGGCCTGACGCTCCGATACACGGACACCCGGGCCGGGGCGGGAGAGGGGCGGGGGCGGCAGGCTCCCGCCCCTCTTGCGTATCGGTGGAGTCTCGGAGGCTCTTGAGCACATGCGGATCGATCTTCATCTCCACAGCACGGCGTCCGACGGGGAGCTGCCCCCGGGGGAGCTGGTGCTTCGGGCCGGCACGGCCGGGCTGGGGCTCGTCGCCCTCACGGATCACGACTCCGCTGCCGGGGTGGAGGAGGCCCGGGCGGCCGGCACCGAGGTGGGGGTGACGGTGGTTCCCGCCACCGAACTCAGCTCCACCTGGGACGGACGGGACGTCCACGTCCTGGGATACGGGATCGACCCGGGAGCGCCGTCCAGCGTCGACCGTGGTCGCCGCGCCCGGCTGCGGCGACGGGAGCGGATGAGGTCGATGGTGGAGCGCCTCCAGCGCCAAGGGGTCACGGTCACCCTGGAGGCGGTGGAGCGGAGTGCGGGAGAGGGGCTCGCCATGATTGGACGGCCGCACCTGGCCCGGGCCTTGGTGGAGTCCGGGCGTGTGTCCTCGGTCGAGGAGGCCTTCGACACGCTGATCGGAGACGATCACCCTGCGTTCGTCCCCACAGACCTGGGCAGTCCCACCGACGCCGTGCGGGCCATCGTCGACGCCGGCGGCATCCCGGTCTGGGCGCACCCGCCTCGGGACCTCCTCCCGAAGCTCCTGCCGGGGCTTCGGGATGCCGGGATGATGGGACTGGAGGTCTACCGGGCCAGCTGGTCCGCCCGGCGTTCCCGTGGCGTCCTTCAGGTGGCTGTCGACGCAGGCATGTGCGTCACGGCAGGGTCGGACTGGCACGGTCCCACGAAGGGTGGTTCGCTGGGTGAATTCTGGGTCGGCCCGCAGCGGATCCGGCAGTTCCTGGACCTCCTCGGGGAGCGCATGGAATTACCCCTCGAAGGGCATTGACCCGCCCGATCCTTTGGTCTAGCTTACCCTGCTACCCGTGAACTGCGGGTACACGTTGATTGACATCCATGTGGCATCGTGACGACCGCAGGACAGGGTCGATCGCTCGCCCGACTCCGTCGGACGGGGCTCCGGTGCCACATTCCAGGTAGATGAGAGGTCTTGTTGATGCCTTTGGCTTCGTGGGCCTGCGGGGAGGGATTCTGCGGGTTCATGGAACTGAGCCGAAGCGTGGTGTCAG
>JARRPL010000270.1:0-9083 GCA_037382905.1 Gemmatimonadota bacterium
GGACCGGACCTCGAATCCGGCGTCCCGGGCGCGTTCAAGCACCCGCTCCGTCGCCGCCTCCACCAGCTCCCCGGACCACACGTCCCGGGGCCGCTCCACGATCTCCTGGCCCGTGTAGCGGACCACGACGACGCGCTCCACCTCCCGCTCCACCCCGGCCAGCGCCCGGGCGACGGCGGTCCGGAGCTCCGCCGTGGCCCCGGGGCCGAGCTCGGGCTCCCGAGCCAACGCCCGGCCCAGCTCCCGCATGAGATCGCCGCGCTCCAGGGTGATCTCACCTTCCAGGGCCGCAGCGACCGCCGACTGGATCCGGTCCGCGGTCTCCTCGGCCAGGCGGTCGGTCAGGAGGCTCCGCAACGCCCCCAGGGCCTGGCCCGAGGGGATGTAGTTGTCCAGAGCCGCGTCGGTGAAGCGTTCCTTGTAAGGCACCACCTCGGCGTTGCGGTAGCCCCCGTCGGCCGTCACCACCACCCGGGCGCCGGCGTCGTGGATGCGGTCCGAGAGGGTCTTGGCGGAGAAGCCCCCGAAGACCGGGGTGTAGATGATGCCCAGCCTCTTCGCCGCTTCGGTGTAGTAGATCTGCTCCAGGATGTTGGGGAGGTTGAAGGCGATTCGATCCCCCTTCGCCAGCCCCAGCCCCGAGAGGACCTCCGCCCGAATCACCGTCTCCGAGAGCAGCTCCCGGTACCGTACCTCCTGCTGCACCACGGGCCCCCCGACTCCGTCGTTCCTGGACGGATCCCAGCGGTCCCCTTCGAAGATCAGCGCCGTGTCCTCACCTCGCCCCGCGAGGACGTGCCGGTCCAGCTCGTTGAAGCAGGCGTTCGTCCGTGCTCCCGCGAACCAGCGGTAGAAGGGGGCTTCGGAGTCGTCGAAGGCCGTCTCCCAGGGGCGCCACTCCGTCGGCCGGGCCGGGGCGGCGGCCGAGCCGACCTCCGCCCCGTCCTTCGCGGTGTGGCCGCTCCACCCTCCGGTCTCAGGATCCCGGTTCAGCCACGCGCCGAGGTCGGGGTCGTACCAGTGGAGCTCCGAGGCCGCGATGTCGCCGTGATACCGGCCCGGGTCCTCGATCACCCTGCGTCGGTGATCGCCCTCCGCTGCGTCCTCTCCCAGGGATCCGAATCGGGACGACGGTGGGCGCTGGGGCATCGACGAGCTCTCCTGGGTCACGGGGCGGAGGAACGATAGAGATGCTTCCAATCTACGGGAGTTCGATTGCGGGATGCGAGGGGTTCCCCCTGCCCCCACCGGGGCGGCCCGTCATTGACCGTGTCAGCGGTGCGGATATACTCCTTGGCTGAGAGAGGTCCCGCTTTTCGGGGGCCCTTCCAGAGAACCCTCCGGTCCCTCACCCCCCACCGCACAGGTCCATGAACGACCCCCGGTCGAACACCTCGCCCCTCCGCGCCGTCCCCCTGGTCCTCACCCTGGCCGCCCTCACCCTCAGCGCCTCGCCGGCCCAGGGCCAGTTCCAGACCATGGGGAGCAACTGCAGGGAGCCCATCGAAGCCGCGGAGCAGATGAACGACGCCGGGGAGCACGCCGAGGCCCTGGCCGCCTTCGACGCCCTCGTCGAGGACTGCACCACCCGGGACGCCCGGGAGCGTATCCAGGCGGGGCGGGCCCGGGCCTTCAACGGGATGGGCCGGTACGAGGAGGCCATCGCCGCCGCCGACGCCACCCTCGAAGCGTACGACGAGAACCTCGACGGCTTCTTCGAGCGGGCGTACGCGCATGAGCAGATGGGCGACCTGGCGGCGGCGGAGGCGGACTACAACCGGGTGATCGAGCTCACGGAGATGAACCAGAACGTGGCGGAGCGAGCGACGCTCTACGCCTATATGGCCGATCGCTACCACCAGGCGGGGAAGGCCGTCGAGGCGGAGGAGTACATGTCGACCGCCCTGGAGCTCGATCCCACCAACCCCGACTTCCACGTCATCCAGGGGGATTGGGCCGCTGGGGAGGGAGACTACGACGCCGCCTTCCAGCACTACGAGCGGGCCGGCGAACTGGGGCGGGATCCCATGGAGATGTACCGGATCCGCAGCACCGCGAGTCTACGGATGGTTCAGGAGAAGTACGGCACCGAGAATGCCCAGGAGCTGCGCCAGCAGATGACGCCGGAGGAGACCGAGTTCGTCTGCTCCGAGGTCACGCAGGCGCTGGAAGCCGGGATGCAGGACATGCCGATGGATCTCTTCGCGGCGCTGGTGTGCCGCTGACCCGGTCTCCCCGAGGGACCGATCACCAACACAGACTACCAACGAGGTATGGAATCGTGATCAACGGACGAAAGACGGTCATGGTCGTAGCGGCGGTGACCGTGATCGGGACGGTCGGCACCGCCTGCGCCAACAGTCAGCAATCGGGGACCCTCATCGGCGCCGGCGCCGGGGCCGCGGTAGGGGCGTTGGCCGGCGACGGGAACGTTTGGGCGATCCTCGCCGGAGCGGCCGTCGGAGGCACCGCCGGCAACCTCATCGGTCGGCACATGGACCAGCAGGCCCGGGAGCTCGAGCAGGCGGTCCCCACGGCGGAGGTGGAACGGGTCGACGAGGGGATCAACATGACCTTCGATTCGAGCCTGATGTTCGAGATCAACTCCGCGGACATCAACGCCGCCTACGAGGACGATCTGGCCGCCGCAGCCGCCGTATTCTCGAAGTACGAAGACACGAACATCCTCGTCGAGGGTCACACGGACAATACGGGTTCGGACGCCATCAACGGGCCCCTCTCCGAGCGGCGCGCCAAGGCGGTGAGCGCCTTCTTCGTGTCCCAGGGGATCTCACCCGACCGCCTCTCCGAGAAGTGGTACGGCTCCACTCAGCCGCGCTACCCGAACGACACCCCGGAGAACCAGGCGAAGAACCGCAGGGTCGAGCTGGCCATCTACGCCAACGAGGACATGGTGGCCGAGGCCAGGGCCGGTACCCTGGGAACCGGGGGGCTGTAACCGACAGAACGGCCCCGGATCCGGCCCCCCGTGCGGGGGGCCGGACGCGCGGCCTTCAGCGCTGCCGCGCCGCCTCCTTGTGGATCCCGGTTCCCTTGAGGATGTCCTCCATGAGGCACCACCGGGTGAAGGCGGACTGGATGAGGTTCACGCCCACGAAGGCGGTGAAGAGGTAGGCCCAGGGGGTCACCCAGTAACCCACGGCCAGGGAAGCCAGGATGAAGGTCCCGGCGATGAGTCGGATCTTGTGGTCGAGGGACATGATGTTCTCCGTTCAGGGGGTCGGGTTCGGGGAATCTGTCGGGCTTCCAGCGCTTCCGGAGCCGAGGCTCGGGCATTCGCGAGACGGGATGTTCGGCGCCATGCGGCTCACGCTGCCGGGAAGGGGCCGCCGGAGTCGGCCATGGCCTCCACGCCCAGTTGGATGGCGTGGATGGGATGCTGTGAGCCGCCGATGGTCTCGTGGCAGCTCCGCACCCCGTCCATCAGCGTCTCGGCCTGCCCCTCCGGGACGAGGGCGAAGGCCATCCTGGACCGATAGGTGGGGGTGTCGCCGTACCAGCCGGTCATCCCCCGGCCGAAACCTTCGAGGTTGAGCCGGGAGTGGGTGAGGACGCCTCGCTCCTTCAGCAGGCGGGCCACACAGTTCTCGTCGTCGGCCAGGTAGAGCAGCAGGATCAGCTTCATCGATCGTTTCTCCGGTTCAGGGAGCCGGCTGCAAGGGGGCGTCCTCCGCCTCCAGCGTGCCGGCACGGATCGCCGCCTTGCGGCGCATGAGGAAGTAGATGCCCGGGACGACGATCAGCGTGAGGACCGTCGAGGCCAGGGCGCCGGCGATCAGGGCCACGGCCAGCCCCTGGAAGATGGGATCGAAGAGGATGACGATCGCGCCGATCACCACCGTGCCCGCCGTGAGGGCGATGGGCCGGGTTCGAACCGCGCCGGCCTCGATCACCGCCTGCTTCAAGGGGATGCCCTGATCGATGCGGGCCTCCAGGTAGTCGATGAGGAGGATCCCGTTTCGGACCATGATCCCCGCCAGTGCGATCATCCCGATCATGCTCGTCGCCGTGAAGAAGGCGCCGAAGATCAGGTGGCCCGGGGCGATCCCCACCAGCGTCAGGGGGATGGCCGCCATCATCACGAGGGGGGTGGAGAACGAACCGAACCAGGCCACGATCAGGACGTAGATCAGGACCAGGGCCCCGGCGAAGGCGATCCCCAGGTCCCGGAAGACTTCGTAGGTGATCTGCCACTCGCCGTCCCACTTGAGCACCGGCTCGTTCGTGTCCCCGGGCTGCCGGGTGTAGAGCTGGGTCAGAGCGCCGTCGGCCTCCGCCAGCTCCGCCAGGTCGTCGTTCATGTCCAGGATGGCATAGACCGGGCTCTCCTCGCCGCCGGCCACTTCCGCCGTGACGTACACGACCCGCTGACCGTTCTTGCGGTCGATGACCTGGGGCACCTCGGCCTCGTGGACCTGCACCACTTCGGTCACCGGCACCATGGCCCCGGCCGCCGAGGGGACGTAGAGCCCCTCCAGCCGGTCCCGCCCGGACCGGGCCCGCCCACGGCCAGCGAGAGGTCCTGGACCACCCGGCTCCGGTCCACCCCGCTGAGGGCCGCCCGCTCCGGGTCCACCTCGAAACGGAGCTCCGTCTGGGGATCGCGTAGCGAGACGTCGATGTCCACCACCGAGGGGTGGGCGGCGAAGCGCTCCATGACGCCCCGGGCCACCTCCTCCCGGGTCGCGGCGTCGGGGCCGTAGATCTCCGCCACCAGGGTGGACAGAACCGGCGGTCCCGGCGGCACCTCCACCACCTTCACCCGGGCTCCCACGTCCCAGCGGTCCGAGGGGCCGCAGCTCCAGCGCCACGTCGTGGCTCTGGGCGCTCCGCTCCCCCTTGTCCACGAGGTTCACCTGCACGTCGGCCACGGTGCTCCCCCGGCGCAGGTAGTAGTGGCGGATCATCCCGTTGAAGTTGAAGGGCGCCGCGTTCGGCGTAGAGCTGGACGTCGGCCACCTCGGGCAGCGTCGTGGCGGCCCGGCCCACGTCCTGGGCCACCGCCAGGGTGGTCTCCAGGGGCGTGCCCTCGGGCAGGTCCAGGATCACCTGGATCTCGTTCTTGTCGTCGAAGGGGAGCATCTTCATGGACACCGTCCGGGTCAGGAACATGGACCCGGCGCCCAGGAGGAGGAGCACCACCACCGCCATCGACCCCCACAGCCGAATGGGCTTGTCCAGGAGGGGCTCCATGAAACGGCGGTAGATCGTGTAGATGCGGGTGTCCTCCAGGACGTAGCCGCCCCCTTCTCCGCCGTGGCCCTCCGATCCCCCGTGGGCTCCCTTGAGGAGCTTGAAGGCGAGCCAGGGCGTGATGATCAGCGCCACGCCGAGGGAGAAGAGCATGGCCACCGTGGCGCCGATGGGCATGGGGCTCATGTACGGCCCCATGAGCCCGCCCACGAAGAGCATGGGAAGGACGGCGGCGATCACGGTGAGGGTCGCCAGGATGGTGGGGTTGCCCACCTCGTCCACCGCCGCCCGGGCCGCAGCCCGCAGGGGCCGGTCCCGCATGGCGAAGTGCCGCTCCATGTTCTCCGCCACGATGATGGAGTCGTCGATGACGATCCCCGTGACGAAGATCAGGGCGAAGAGAGTCACCCGGTTCAGGGTGTAGCCGAAGATCTGGTAGACGAAGAGGGTCAGGGCGAAGGTCACCGGCACCGCCATCATGACCACCACGGCGGCCCGCCACCCCATGGTGAGGGCCACCACCAGCCCCACCGCCAGGATGGCCATGAGGAGGTGCTCCTGCAGCGTCACCACCTTCTCCCGGGCCGTCTCCCCGTAGTTGCGCACCACCTGGGTGGTCACGTTCCCGGGGATGAGGGTCTCCTCCACCTCGTGGAGACGGGCTTCCAGCGCCCGCCCCACGGCGGTGGCGTCGGCGCCGGGGCGCTTCGACACCGCGATGGCCACCATGGGCGTCCACCCTCCGGCGGCGTCGGTGTGGAAGGCGTACTGGGTGATCTCCCCGGGCCCGTCCACCACCCGGGCCAGGTCCTCCACCTGGACGAGGGCGCCGTCCCGGACGTCGAGCACGACCCGACGCACGTCGTCGGCGCTCTCCAGGAAGGGGCCGGCCACGACCTTGACCACCTCGCCACCCCGGGTGAACTCTCCGGCGTCGGATCGGACGTTCGCGCTGGCGAGCCGCTCCGCCACCCAGGCGGGATCCACCCCGTACTCCGCCAGCCGATCCGGCAGGAGCTCCACCCGGATCTCCCGGGGCTCCCCGCCGGTCACCTCCACGTTCCGGACCTCGGGCACGGACTCGAGGGATACCCGGACCTCGTCCGCCAGGGATCGCAGCTCGTCGGGAGACAGCTCCCCGGACCGGAGGGTGGCGGTGAAGAAGGGGACGTCGTCGATGGTCACGGTCTTCACCAGGGGCGCCATGAAGCCCGCAGGCATCCGGTCCATGTGCTTCATCAGCGTGCTGTAGAGGCGGACCAGGCTCTCCTCCATGTCCCGCCCCACCTCGTAGCGCACCGTCACCAGGCCGAAGCCCGGCTCGGCGTGGCTGTAGACGTACTCCACCCCTTCGACCCCCTGCAGCACCGTCTCCAGGGGAATCAACAGCCGGTTCTCCACCTCCTCCGGCTGGGCGCCGGGCAGCGGAAGGTAGAGATCCGCCAGCGGGACGATGATCTGGGGCTCCTCCTCGGACGCCATGGTGGCCAGCGTCCAGACGCCCACCCCCAACGCCGCCGCCATGAGGAGGGGCGTGAGCTTGGAGTCCAGGAAGGCCGAGGCGAGGCGGCCGGCGAGATTCCCCTTCATCGGTCCACCCCTGCGGTGGGCGCCCCGGAGGCGTCACCCGTCGCGTCGAAGGGCATCGGCGTGGCGGTGGAGACCGGCTGTCCGTCCCGGAGGTCCGGAGCCGGGTCCCGCACCACCACCAGCTCCCCGGCAGGCCCCGAGAGGAGCTCCACCGCATCGCCGCTCCGCTGTCCAAGACGGACCCATCGCAGGCGCAGTGTGTCGCTTTCGACGCTGTAGACACCGGTGAGCTGTCCAGACCTCACCAGGGCGTCCACCGGGAGCCAGCGGGTCCCCGGCCCGGCGGCGGATCCCGCGAGGCGGACCCGTGCCAGGGTACCGGGAAGGGGACTCCCGTCCACCCGGGCCTCCACCCGGATGCGCTGGGAGGCGGGGTCCAGTGCCTGGACCACCCGAAGGATCCGACCCGGCAGGACGGTCCCGCCCACCTCCACCTCCACCGCCTGTCCGACCTCGAGACTCCGAGCCCGCTCTGCGGGAAGGTCCGCCACGACCTTCACCTCGCCGCTCGCCAGCCGCATCAGGGGCATCCCGGGAGCCGCCATGTCACCCGCGTCCACCATCCGGGCCGTCACCGTCCCGGCGAAGGGGGCGCGGACCACGGCGTAGGCGCCCTGGGCTTCCGCATCGGCGGCCGCTCCCTCGGCGGCGGAAAGCCGTGCCCGGGCCTCGTCCAACTCCTGTGGGGACGCCGCGCCGTCCCGGGCCAGATTCTCCACCCGCTGGAAGGTCCGGCGAGCCAGCTCCGCCTGACCCCGGGCCGCCCGGATGCGGGCCCGCAGGTCGGCGTCGTCCAGGGTGGCCAGCGTCGCCCCGGCGGCGACCCGCTCTCCCACGTCCACGGACACCGAGGCGATGGTCCCGGCCAGGCGTGTGGCGACTTCCGCCTCCTGCACCGGGACGACCCGGGCGGGAACGAAGGCGGCGGCGGAACCGGAGCCCACCGGGCTGACCCGGACGGAAACCGGCGTTTCGGGACCCCGCTCCGGCAGCTCGGGCTCACCCTGACAGGCCGCCAGCGTCACCACGGTGGCGGCCAGGACCGCCGGACGGATGTATCGAGTCGAAATCATGGTCTTATCGGTCCAGTTGCGAGGTGGCGTCGGTGTCGCCCCGGGCGAAGTCCAGCGCGGCCAGGGCCATGATCAGTCGGGCCCGGGCCTCCGCGACGCCTTGATCCAGCGCGGCGGAACGGGCCTGGGCCTGGAGGAGCTCGGCCACGGTGGCCATCCCCTCCTCGTAACGAAGTCGGACGAGGCGGACCGCCTCGGCGGCGGCTCCCGCCGCGGCCTGAGCGCTCTGCAGCGAAGCCTCCGCCGCAACGACGGCCCGCTCCGCGGAGGTGAGTTCGGTCCGGGCGGCCCGCTCCCTCTCGGCCTGCTCCTCCGCCAGTGCTCGAGCCTCGGCCCGGGCGGCCTCGGCGCCGTTCGTCAGGGAGAAGCCCGTGAAGAGGGGGATGGAGAGCTGGAGGCCCAGGGTGTAGTTGGACCGCCAGTCCCCGCTGATCTCCGGCGCGTGGGTCGAGAGCATCCCGTAACCCTCGAGGCGGGGGAGACGGCGAGCCTGGATCTCGGATTCCGCGGCCTCCGCCGCCTCCACCGCAGCCCGTCCCGCCACGAGATCCGCTCGGACCGAGGGCGGGGTGGCCGTGCCCAGCTCGCCTCCGAGCCGAACGGCCACGGCCTCGGGGGTCTCCACCGGCGTCGGGATTCGGTCCGGACCCCATCCCAGCTGCACCGCCAGCGCCTCCCGGGAATCCATCACCATGGCCTGGGCCTGGACCCTGCGGGCCTCGATCTCCTGTACCGCCGCCTCCGCCTGCAGGCGATCCGCGTCGGTGCCCATCCCCTCTTCCACACGCCGGTCCACCCGGTCCCGTGTGGCCTCGGCGGCGGCGAGGGCCGCGTCCAACGCGGCTTCCGCCTCCTGGGCCTGCAGGGCCCGGGCGTAGAGGACGCGCGTCTGGAAGACGGTGCCCTCCCGCGTGCGCTGAAGCTGGGCGAGAGCCGCGCGGCTCCGGGCCTGCCCCCCTTCCCTGGCCTGCCAGCGCGACCAATCCCCGATCTCCCAACGAGCCGACAGTCCGGCGGTCCAATCCGCCACGGCGTCGGGATCGTTGAGGGACGGCAGGGCGAAGTCCGACTCCGTGAAGATCCCCTGTCGCAGCTTCGTGCCGAACACGCCGACCGGGTCGTCGGTCCGCATCGCTCCCGCGGTGGCCTGGAGCTGGGGAAGGATGAAGCCGCCGGTGGCGTCGGCCGCCGCCTGTGCGGCCTCGG
>JARRPL010000271.1:0-8083 GCA_037382905.1 Gemmatimonadota bacterium
CCGGGCGAAGGCCGACGCCACGAACCAGGGGGCCTCGGGATCCAGCCAGAACGCCTGTTCGATCGACGGGGGGAGCGCCGGCGGGGCGGCCCCACCTCCACCCGTGCCAGCGGATTGAAGGGATCGATGTGCTCCAGTTGGGCACGCTCCCGCTCCACGTCGGCGGCCCGTCCGAGCTGGAGCGCACAGCGCGAGACCAGGGCAAGGAGAGACCCCGAGTGGTTGGGGTCGAGGGCATGTGCCCGCCCCAGGCGGCGCCGAGCGGACCGATGGTTCCCCCGCATGCGGGCGATGCGCCCCTGCAGGTAGTGGGACACCGCCGAATCCCGGCCGAGCTCCGCCGCCCGCTCGGCCATCTCCTCCGCGCGATGAAGGGTCTCGTCGTCGGTCTTGATCCCGAACTCGTACATCTGGATGTAGGTCTCGGCGAGCCCCTGGAGGGTCACCTGACTCGGTCCGACCGTCTCCATGGCGGCCTCGAGGCGACGGCGGGCCCGGTCGAGCGACTCCGGCGTCCCCAGGTAGATCTCGCTCTTGGCACGCAGGTAGACCTCGTACGCCCGGGGGTCGTCCATCGTCCTGCGGGAGAGCTCGGCCCGCTCCCCCGGGTTGATCTCCAGGTCCAGGGCCTCCACGATGGCCCGGGAGGCGTCCTCCTGGATCCGGAAGACGTCGTCGAGCGCCCCCTCGTACCGTTCGGCCCACAGGTGCTCGTCGGTGGCGGCGTCGATCAGCTGGGCGGTGATCCTCAGGTACGGGCCGGCCTTTCGGACGCTCCCCTCCAGCACGTACTGGACGCCCAACTCGCGGCCGATCGTACGCACGTCCTTCCGCGTTCCCTTCAGGGCGATGGCGGAGCTCCGGGAGATCACCCTGAGGGAGTGGAGGCGGGACAGGTGCGTGATGATCTCGTCGGTCAGTCCTTCGCTGAAGTACGCGTCCCCCGGGTCGGGGCTCATGTTGTCGAACGGAAGGACCACGATGGACTTCCGGCTGCCCTCGGTCCCCGACGCGTCGTCCCCCGTGCGGTCCCCGCCGGACGCCGGGGCCGGCGCTTCCTCCTCCGGCCGGAGCTCGTACGCCCACGCCAGCACGAGGGCGAGGGGGAACCCGAGGAGCACCAGGATCACCACCAGGGGGCGCGCTTCCCCCAGGCCCAGGGGGTCCAGGACGACCTCGGCGGCCCCCAGCACGCCCAGCCCGACCACCACGTAGGCCACGGCGACGTGGTAGACCTTCCGTCGGCGAAGCTCCGCCAGGAACCGGGTCGTGCGACTGATCGGCATCCCAGAATGGGCGTCGCTCCCCGAGGACGCTACCGTGGATCCGGGCGCTGAGGCGGTCCTCGGGGGGGCGCGAGGCGGGGGCCTGACGGGGAGGCGGAGGTGCCGAGGGATCTAGCGGCCGACCGGGCCTCGATCAGGACCAGAGCGAAGCGGAGGAGGAGCGATCCGATGCGTGCCGTCAGGGGCCGGTCCCGTCTACGGGGGGCGAGTGGGACATGGTGGGTCGTCCATGTCATTTCCGGGGTCCGGTCATCGAGTTGGCGACGACTCGACTTCCCGCTTCCCCCTGCTCTTGAGGACAGCATACCAGGCCAGTATCGGCACGACGAAGAGCACGCTGATTCCAAGACCTTCCAGCAGGCGTTCACGGGTCGCGGGAATTCCCGGGTTCAAGGCAAACATCGCGAACGTGTGGAGGGGTACGAACGCGATGGACAACGGGATGAGGGTGCTCTCGAACTTGATCCCCAGTGCCTTCGCCGCGCCTACCGCGACCCCAAGCAGAACCAGGAAGATCGGGCCGGCGGTCATCAGCAGGAGGACGACCAGCATGCCCAGGAACCCGATGTCCATGTCCCTCTCCGGAATGGCTGTGCGTGCGATTCAGCCGTGCGTCCGAGCCGCAGCTGGCCGGGACAACGCCATTCTCCGGTGGTGTGCACCGCCTGTCCACCCTCCCCATTGCTCCCGGACGTGGATCCACGTTCCCCGTCCGGGGGCAGAGAAGAGAGGCTCCTGCCCTCCTTCTCCGAGCTACGCCGACGGTATGCACACACGCGGGAGGCCGAGGCCTCCTCGTCCATTTCAGGGTAGTGCGGGGGCGACGCCACTCGCTCGTACGTCGCTTCCGCCTTGGTGGAGACCAGCGTTGGGTCCTGGTTCCGACTGGCCGAGTAGACATCCTGTCGGCCGGGGGTGCGGCCTTCACTGAGAGATCCCGGTGTCCCACGGCTCATCTCGCGGTATGCGGGTGGACAGTCGGAATGTCGTCCGCGGTCCAGGTCGGAAGCCCACGAGGATCGGCGCGCGATGCCCATGGGAATCGCTTGCGATCCAACCCCTCGACTTCTCATCGTGGGGGGTCGCGGAAGCTCGCGAAGGGCTCGACCGTGGTTCCTCGTTCGGTCCGGGAGGCGCTCGTTGGCTGCCGATCACATCCCTCCTCCGGCGCGTCACGGTGCAGCACAGCCGGACGTCGTCGTCGCAGACTCCTCGGCCTCGGAAGCCCGGCCCCGGGGGGCCTGGGCCCGCGCCCTCGCGCTCGCCGAGCAGACGCCCGAGTCCCGTAATCGCTACGTGGACCTTCTTCGCGCGATCGCGATCGCCGCGGTGGTGCTGGGCCATTGGACCATGTCGGCCCCCTACATCGCTGCGGATGGACACGCGGCGATCGAGCATCTCCTGGCCGTCGAACCGTGGACCCGGGGACTGACCTGGGTCTTCCAGGTCATGCCGGTCTTCTTCTTCGTGGGGGGCTTCTCGAACGGGACCTCCTGGCGCTCGACGGTGCGCAAAGGAGGGACGTACCGCGACTGGTTCGCATCGAGGCTGCAGCGGCTCCTCGCCCCGACGCTGATCCTCCTCGCCTTCTGGGCAGGGGCCGGCTTCGTCGCCCTCCGGCTGGGGGTTCCCCCGGAGATGGTCTTCACCGCTTCCCAGATCGCCCTGATCCCGACCTGGTTCCTCGCTGTCTACGTCCTCGTGTGCATGGTGGTCCCGTGGACGCTCGCGGCGTGGGACCGATTCGGCCTCGCCACCGTGATCGTGCCCCTCGTCCTGGCCGGGGCCATGGACGTGCTCTTCTTCACGGTCCCCGCGGCGCGCCCGCTCACCTGGATCAACTACCTCTTCATCTGGCTGGCGGTGCACCAGCTGGGGTACGCGTGGCGGGACGGCATGCGCGGGGGCGGCCGCAGCCTCACCTGGGGGCTCGCGGGACTCGCCGCCCTGGTGGCGATGGTGACCCTCGGGCCCTATCCCGTGAGCCTGGTGGGCGTCCCGGGTCAGATGCTACCGGGCACCGACGTGATCCTCTCGAACACCCGGCCGCCCAAGCTGCCCCTCGCCGCACTCGCCCTGGCGCAGATCGGCATCCTGCTCTCTCTGGAGGGACCCGCCAATCGGCTTCTGGCGCGAACGCGTCCCTGGGCGGCGACGGTTCTCGCCAACGGCATGATCATGACGGTCTTCCTCTGGCATTCGACCGCGATGATGCTGCTCTTCGGGCTCGCCATCCAGTTGGGCGGCGTCGGGCTGCGACCCTTCCCGGCGAGCGCGGAGTGGTGGGCGGTGCGGCCCGTCTGGATCCTCCTCTTCGCCCTGTCGATGCCCCTCTTCATCCTGCTCTTCCAGCGGATCGCCATCGCCGCTCCCTTCATCGGATGCTGGATCGCGGGCTTCGGACCTCTCGCCACCGCCACCCATCGGCTCTTCGGTCGGGGATAGTGGGGTGGAATGGGCGGCCGGAGACGCAGCGGGCGTGGGTGCGGGCCCTCGCCTCCTGCGGCACCACCTCAACGCGCCGGAAGCGGCCCGTCTCGTCGGTCTGGGGCGCCCGGTACGGGACGGCCGGCCTCAAGAGTGCGCCGGCTCGTGGTGCGCCGCTGATCCGGGCTACGACCCGGCCCAGACCGCGACTCGCGCCTCGACCCCTGGCCGAGATCGACGAGTCCGACGGGGGATCCTGAGCTGCCCCGTTGAGCTGGCGGAGGAGCGTGAGGACGAGCAGGCCATCTGCCGTCCCACCAGATCCACCTCCCGGAAGACGGCGCGGTGAAGGTGTACCTGTCAACGGATCGGACCCTGTGCGATGATCAGGCGGCAGGCCGGGCCCGAACCGCAGGAGACCGAGTCGTGGGGACACTGGAGTCGAGGGAGGTGTCGGAGGTGAGTCGTTGACCCGCCTCGTCGATCTTCGGGATGCCCTCGCCGCGGGGCGTACGACGAGCACGGCGCTCGTGGAGGCCGCGCTGGAACGGGCCCGGGATCCCGCCGGTGAAGGGCCGCGCGTCTACCTCACCCGCTACGACGAGCAGGCCCTGGCCGCCGCAGCCGCCGTCGATGCGCAGCGCGGCCGCGGCGAGCCCGCGCCTCCCTGGGCGGGGATCCCGGTGTCCGTGAAGGACCTCTTCGACAGGGCGGGGGAGACCACACGGGCCGGCTCCCGGATCCTCGCCGGAGCGCCGGCAGCCCGGCGTACCGCACCGGCCATCGAACGTCTGCTGGCTGCAGGCTTCATCCCGGTGGGGCGCACCAACATGACGGAGTTCGCCTACTCGGGGCTCGGCCTCAACCCCCACTACGGTACGCCCCGGAATCCCTTCGAGCGTGAGGTGGGACGCATCCCCGGGGGCTCGTCCTCGGGCGCCGCGGTCTCCGTGACCGATGGCATGGCGGCGGCAGCCATCGGCACCGATACGGGCGGCTCCTGCCGGATCCCGGCGGCCCTCACCGGGCTCACCGGTTTCAAGCCCACGGCGGACCGGATTCCGCGGGAGGGCGTCTACCCCCTCTCGCCGAGCCTCGATTCCGTGGGTCCCCTCGCCCACAGCGTGTCCTGCTGCGCGGTCATCGACGACGTCCTGGCCGGCGGCCGGGGCGAATCACCGCAGCCTCCCACCGCTTCGACCCTGCGGCTGGCGGTGCTTACGCACTACGTCACGGACGATCTGGAGCCGGCGGTTGCGGACGCCTACGGGAACGCCCTCCGGCGTCTGGCGCAGGCCGGCGCTGACCTGGTGGACCTGTCGCTGCCGGAGATCGAAGTGCTGCCCACCCTGAACGCCGGCGGCGGCCTCGTCGCGGCCGAGGCCTATGCCCACCACCAGGCGCAGCTCGCGACCGCCGCGGAACAGTATGATCCCCGGGTAGCGGACCGCATCGCGGCTGGAGCCGCCATCGATGCGGCGCGTGTGGCCGAGATCCGCCGGGAGCGGGTGCGCCTCGTCGGTGCCTTCGCCGCGGCCATGGACGGGTTCGACGCGCTGCTGGCGCCGACCGTACCCATCGTCGCGCCGCCCCTCGGCGCCCTCGGGACCGATTCGGAGTACGTGCGTCTGAATCTTCTCGTGCTGCGTAATCCGAGTCTCGTCAACGTCCTCGACGGCTGCGCCGTCACGGTGCCCATCCACGACGCCGGTGAAGCGCCGGTGGGCCTGATGATGGCAGCGCCCGGCGGCCGGGACCGGCGGCTCCTGGGGATCGCTGAGGCCGTCGAGGGCATCGTGCGCCGGGTCGAGGTGCCGCAGGCGTTCGGATGAGGGGTGCCGGGGCCGGGTCCGGTGCGCCGATCAGCCCGGGGTGTCGGGTCCGATGTCCCTGAGCCAGGGATGCGAGAACCAGAACCATGAACCGTCGCTCTCGTGCGGCGCGGTACAGTTGTAGCGCGAGCGACCCGCCGGGACCTCCTTTGGCGCCTGAACCCGGAGGCGAAGGGGGTCCTGGCCGGTCACCTCGACCTCGATTCGCCCCTGGCCCGTAGCGAAGCAGTTGAGTTCCCCCGCCCGGTAGGGTCCGGCGGCCACCTCGAAGCTCAGGGTCGGGCGCGCCTCACGGGTCGCCAGCGTGGGTTCGACGAGGGCCTCTGCATCGACGACCGGAAGTCCTCGCGCGTCGATCTTCTCGGCGAAGCCTTCGAGATCGGCGTAGTCGCCGGAGAAGGGGAAGCGCGGCAGGGCGAGGAAGTCCGAGCCCGCGTGCATGGCGCCGGAATGCTGGCCGATGCCGATGTAGCCCTCCTCGGCGAGCCAGGCCCGCAGGCGGTCGTCGTACTCGCCGAAGGGATAGGCGAAGAGCCGATGGCTGACACCGAGCTCGGCTTCGATGCGCTCCTCGGCGACGTCGATCTCGGCTCGGAGGCGCGCGTCGTAGGCCGCGGGGTCCTCGGGTTGCGGCTGACGCACCAGGTAGGCGTGGCTGACGGTGTGATTGGCGATGGTCGCCCCCGCCGCCTGCATCTCCCGGAGCTGATCCCAGCTCGTGAATGCGGGTCTGCCCGCGTCGACCGGCTCCGTATTGACGAAGATCGTGAAGGGGAGGCCGCGCGCCTTCAAGAGGGGGAAGGCGTTGTCGTAGATGCTGATGTAGGCGTCGTCGAAGGTGATGGCGACGCTGTTCTCCGGCACGGTCTCGCCGGAACGCAGGGCCTCTACCAGCTCCAGCAGGGGGCGCACGGCGTAGCCGTTCGTCGTCAGGTGATCGAGGTGCGCCTCGAACTCCGCGGGCGTCACGGAGGTGACGCGGGGGGTGCCCTCAGCCACGAAGTGGTACTGCAACACGACGGCATGGTCTTCGCCGGCCAAAGGCGCGTCGGCGGCGGGCGCCTCTTCGGCGTACCCATCGCAGCCGACGGCCGCGACCACCAGGAAGGGAAGGAGGAGCGGCGCACGGATCATAGGAGGACTCTTCACAGGGCGTTCGAAGGTGGTCATTTGCTCTACTTCGGGAGGTCGAAGACTTCAGATATCTCTGTCTTAGCTCCGGCGGGGGCGGTTTGGCTACCGTCCCTTTTTCAGGGCAGGTGTCAGGTGATTACCTTTCCAGCACAACCCAAGCTTCCGGTCAAGGTACTGGTGGTCCTCAATCCATTGGCGGCCCGCGCCTACTTCATAGTCGGTGTGGACCTGATCCAGCTGGCCAGCTGACCCCTGGGCATTGTTCGGGTCGGTGAACGCCGCCGCGGACGATCACAGTCTCTCCGCCTGCCGGTCGAACCGACGTTCCCACTCCATCCGGTAGTACTGGCCCTGATGATTCCTGCCGCTGTAGCTCCGCTCGCCTGAGCGCTGTTGAATCGGGATGTCCACCTCGAGCGGTTCGCCCTCGACCGAGCTCCCCCTCAACTCCAGTCGAAGCGAGCCATCGGCGGTAGGTGCAAGCCGCCATCTGCCCTCCACCCGCACGTTCTTCGGCCGGTAGAGTTGCCCGTCGAACATGCCGCTCTCTTTCGTCTCGAACTTCATCTCGATTCCCCAGTCGGCTGTAAACCGCCAGATGGCCAGTTCGGGGTAACTATGAAGCTCGGGGTTCCCGGCTGCACTCGGGTAGAACGAGGCAGTCTCCGCGAGAGGGCGGTCGTCCGCCATCTGATCGAACTCTTCCAACAAGTCACCGGCTCGCTGGGAGTGTTTCTCAAACAGTTCATCAATCCTCTTGGACAACGCCTGGGCGTCGTCTTCGAACGTATCTGCGGCAATCCGGTGCCCGTTGATCTCAGCCATTCCCCGGATATCTGTCGGAAGCTGTTCTGCTTTGGGCGTGCGCCCGTTCTTGATCAGGACCGGGATCACGTCGACAAACCCGTCGCCCTCGGTACGACCGAGAGCGTACTTGATCTCGCGACGAACGAAATCCTGCGGATCATCCAGTCGTCGTTTGCCGCGGCCGTCGGTGAGTTCCAACCACTTCTCCCCTATCAGCACTAGAATGACGTCGGCCTCATTCAGTGCGTCTTGGATTCTCTTGGGGAATCTGTCACCAACCTCGAGGTCGCTGACATCACGAAAGACACCACCTCGAAGCTCATCCAACAGAGCTTCCAGTCTCTCGGCCTCTACGGCCGTATCGTCGCGACGATACGAAATGAAGACGGATGTGTTGTCTCTCGAGGCCATGATCTCCCCCCACGCGATCGTGTGTACTACCAACGCCGTCATCGTCCGCGATCGTGGAAGTCGCGGAACACCCATGCAAGCGAGCATGGGAACGTGGACTACGGGTTGGCAAGAGGCGCGAAGAGGGCCCCTCCGGCGCGGGAGGATCGACCGAGCGGAGCTCGTGCTGGGGCGAGCGCCTGGCGG